>JBPBQT010000279.1:0-6393 GCA_050955065.1 Janthinobacterium lividum
GGCATAGATCTCTTTCGGGCTGCCCAGCGCGGCCGTGACGCGCGAGGCGTCCTCGCCGGGCGTGAAGCGCTGCCATGGCGCGGCGCAGGCGCCCAGCGCGCAGACCAGCAGCGCCGCGCCGGCGCGACGGCCGACACGGGCGAAATGCGCGACATGGGTGACATGCGCGACATGGGTGATATGGGTGACATGGGCGGTGCCGCTGCAGGGCGCGCGGCGGCGGATCGCGGGAAATGACATCCGGAAAACTCCATGGCGACACGCGGCGGTGTCCGTGAAGTGCATCTTATGCTAGAATCCGCGATTCGACCTTCGGCCGATCATGGGTCCAAGGACGATTTCACGGCACGGCCCTTTCTTCCGTGACCGCATGTCCACATAGAAATCAAGGAAAATCATGTCCGTAGCTGATATCAACAAGTCCGAAATCGTCGCGAAGTTTGCGCAAACGCCGAACGACACGGGCTCGCCCGAAGTCCAGGTCGCGCTGTTGACCACCCGCATCAACGAGTTGACCGGTCACTTCAAGGAGCACAAGAAGGACCACCACAGCCGTCGCGGCCTGCTGCGCATGGTGAGCCGTCGCCGCAAGCTGCTCGACTACCTGAAAGGCAAGAACGCCGATCGTTACCGCAAGCTGATCGAAGAACTCGGCCTGCGCAAGTAACGGGCGCGTGCCGGCAAGCGCCTATCCCGTGGACGAGCGCTTCCCGGCCCTGAAAATGCCTGCGTCAGCTTGCTGATGCGGGCATTTTGCTTTTTGGACGCCGTGTCGCTGCGCGGCGTCCCCGTGGTGCACCACGCTTACCGTATCACCCGATAAGACGGGCTGGTCAGTGTCTTGTGTCATTCCAGCGGCGTATCGGCTGCCACTGCCGCGCGCGGCCTGGCCGGGCCCGACGCCCGGTCCGGGCAAGGCCGGCCGTCGTCACACGGGCATGCCGGTCGCGCCGCCGCCCGCCGATGCGCCGCTGGAATGGCATAGCGCGCCGCTGTCCGACCCGTCCTGCCGCGCCCCCGGGCGCCGTCGTACCAAAGGAGCGTACATGTTCAATAAAATCGTCAAATCCTTCCAATGGGGACAACACACGGTGCGCCTGGAAACAGGCGAGATCGCTCGTCAGGCGAGCGGTGCCGTTCTCGTCGACGTCGACGAGACCGTCGTGCTCGCCACCGTGGTGGGCGCGAAGACCGCGAAGCCGGGCCAGGATTTCTTCCCGCTGACCGTCGACTACATCGAGAAGACCTACGCCGCGGGCCGTATTCCGGGCGGTTTCTTCCGTCGCGAAGGCCGCCCGTCCGAGGGCGAGACGCTGACCTCGCGGCTGATCGACCGGCCGCTGCGCCCGTTGTTTCCGGAAGGCTTCTATAACGAAGTCCAGGTCGTCATCCACGTGCTGTCGATCAACCCGGACGTGCCGGCGGACATCCCCGCGCTGATCGGCGCCTCGGCCGCGCTGGCCGTGTCGGGTCTGCCGTTCGACGGTCCGGTGGGCGCCGCCCGCGTCGCGTATGTCGATGGTCAGTATCTGCTGAACCCGAACCGTTCGCAGATGAAGGGTTCGAAGATGGACCTGATCGTCGCCGGCACCGAGACCGCCGTGCTGATGGTCGAGTCCGAGGCGGACCAGTTGCCCGAGGACGTGATGCTGGGCGCGGTCGTGTTCGGCCACGAGCAGATGCAGGTCGCGATCGACGCGATCCACGACCTGGTGAAGGACGGCGGCAAGCCCGAGTGGGACTGGCAGCCGGCGCCGAAGGACGAGGCGCTGTTCGCGCGCGTCGCCGCGCTGGCCGAGCCGGAACTGCGCGCCGCGTACCAGATCCGCGACAAGCAGGCGCGCACGACGAAGCTGCGCGAGGCGATCGCCGGCGTGAAGCGCCAGCTGGAAACCGCCGCGGCGGACACCGGCGTCGCGGCGCCGGACGCCACCACGCTGGGCAACATCGTGTTCGATCTCGAATCGAAGATCGTGCGCAGCCAGATCCTGGCCGGCGAGCCGCGCATCGACGGCCGCGACACCCGCACGGTGCGCCCGATCGAGATCAGCACGGGCATCCTGCCGCGCACGCACGGCTCGGCGCTGTTCACCCGCGGTGAGACGCAGGCGCTGGTCGTCGCGACGCTGGGCACCAAGCGCGACGAGCAGGTCATCGACGCGCTCGAGGGCGAGCATCGCGAGCGCTTCATGCTGCACTACAACATGCCGCCGTTCGCGACCGGCGAAACGGGCCGCGTGGGCACGCCGAAGCGCCGCGAGATCGGTCACGGCCGTCTGGCCAAGCGGGCGCTGGCCGCCTGCCTGCCGAGCGAGGAGGAATTCGGCTACACGATCCGCGTGGTCTCCGAGATCACCGAATCGAACGGTTCGTCGTCGATGGCGTCGGTGTGCGGCGGCTGTCTCGCGCTGATGCATGCCGGCGTGCCGATGAAGGCGCACGTCGCCGGCATCGCGATGGGCCTGATCCTGGAAGCGGGCGAGGGCGGCAAGCGCTTTGCGGTGCTGACCGACATCCTCGGCGACGAGGATCACCTCGGCGACATGGACTTCAAGGTGGCGGGTACCGAAACCGGGATCACCGCGCTGCAGATGGACATCAAGATCCAGGGCATCACCAAGGAGATCATGCAGGTCGCGCTCGCGCAGGCGCGCGAGGGCCGCATGCACATCCTGGGCAAGATGTCGGCGTCGGTGTCCGGCGCCCGCACGGAGCTGTCCGAATTCGCGCCGCGCATGATCACGATGAAGATCAATCCGGAAAAGATCCGCGACGTGATCGGCAAGGGCGGTTCGGTGATCCGCGCGCTGACCGAGGAGACCGGCACGACGATCGACATCAGCGAGGAAGGCGTGGTGACGATCGCCAGCACCAGCACCGAGGGCATGGAGGAAGCGAAGCGCCGCATCGCCAACATCACCGTCGAGGTCGAGGTCGGACAGGTCTATACCGGCACCGTGCTGAAGCTGCTGGATTTTGGCGGCATCGTCAACATCCTGCCGGGCAAGGACGGCCTGCTGCACATCTCCGAGATCGTCAACGAGCGGATCAAGGACATCAACGACTACCTGAAGGAAGGCCAGGTCGTGCGGGTCAAGGTCATCCAGACGGACGAGAAGGGCCGCATCCGCCTGTCGGCGAAGGCGCTGCTGGCCGAGGACGCGCCGCCGGCCGCTGAATAAGGCAGAATGAAGTAACCGATCGCCGGTGTCGCCATGACGGGACGCCGGCGATGTTCTTTTTGCGAGGCCATATCATGAAAGCGATTGAAATCAGCGCGTTCGGCGGTCCCGAGGGGCTACGCCTGACCGAGCGGCCGATGCCCGAGCCGAAGGCGGGCGAGGTCCTGATCAAGGTGTCGGCGTCGGGCGTCAACCGCCCGGACGTGTTCCAGCGCCAGGGACATTACCCGCCGCCGCCCGGTGCGTCCGACCTGCCGGGGCTGGAAGTCGCCGGCACGATCGTCGGCGGCGACGTCGCGCACGCGAGCGGCCTGAACCTGGGCGACCGGGTCTGCGCGCTGCTCACCGGCGGCGGTTACGCGGAATACGTGGTCGCGCCGGTCGGCGTGTGCCTGCCGGTGCCCAAGGGCCTGTCCGACGTCGAGGCGGCGTCGCTTCCCGAGACGGTGTTCACCGTCTGGAGCAATGTGTTCGACCGCGCCCGGCTGGGGCGGGGCGAGGGCGGCTCGGCCGAGACGCTGCTGGTGCAGGGCGGATCGAGCGGCATCGGCGTCGCGGCGATCCAGCTCGCCAGCGCGCTCGGCTACCGGGTGTTCGCGACCGCCGGCAGCGACGAGAAGTGCGCCGCGTGCGAGCGGCTCGGCGCGGCGAAGGCGATCAATTACAAGAAGGACGATTTCGTCGAGGTGGTGCATGCGCTCACCGACGGGCGCGGCGTCGACGTCGTGCTCGACATGGTCGCCGGCGATTATCTGCCGCGGGAGCTGAACGTGCTGGCCGAGGGCGGGCGCATCGCGGTGATCGCCTTGCTGGGCGGGGCGAAGGCCGAGATCGACCTGAACGCGGTGCTGCGTCGCCGCCTGACGATCACCGGGTCGACGCTGCGTGCGCGTTCCAGCGGCTTCAAGGCGCAGATCGCCGCGCAACTGCGCAGCCAGGTCTGGCCCCTGATCGAGGCGGGACGCATGCGCGCGATCGTCCACGAGGTGATTCCGGCCGCCGAGGCGACGCGCGCGCACGCGTTGATGGAATCGAGCAGCCATATCGGCAAGATCGTGCTGGCCTGGTAGCCGGGCGGCGGGCAACCGCACGCAGACGTCGCCGGCTGGCGGCAATATGACCCCGGCGACACACGTCCGGGTGACGGCGGTGGCAAGTCCTGTTTGACCCATGGCGACCTGCCAACGTAAAATAGGCGGCTTTGCTCTGAGCCGAACCCCCTTTTTCCCCTTGTGAGTGCCGCCGCAATGTCCGAAATGCCTGAAAAGCGCGTCAAGCTGGTGATCGGTAACTGGAAGATGCATGGCAGCCGCGCGTTCAACGCGGTGCTGCTGGATGCGCTGGTCGCCGCCGGCAAGGATCTGCCGGCGCACGTCCGCGTGGGTATCTGCGTCCCGTTCCCGTACCTGCCGCAGGCGCAGTCGGCGCTCGCGTGCGGGCCGATCGCCTGGGGCGTGCAGGATATCTCGGGCAACGCGGCGGACAAGGGCGCGTTCACCGGCGAGGTGTCCGCGACGATGGCCGTCGATTTCGGCGCGACGCTGGTGCTGGCCGGTCATTCGGAACGCCGCAGCCTGTGCGGCGAAACCGATGGTCATGTCGTCGACAAGGCGCGCTGCGCGCTCGAATGGGGGCTGACGCCGGTGGTGTGCGTCGGCGAAACGCTGGAGGATCGCGAAGCCGAATGTACCGAGGAAGTCATCGGCACCCAGCTCGCGGCGCTGCTCGAGGCGTTCGACGTCGCGGCGTTGCGCCGGATGGTGTTCGCGTACGAGCCGGTCTGGGCGATCGGCACCGGAAAAAGCGCGTCGGCGCAGCAGGCGCAGGAGGTACACGCCTTCCTGCGTGCGAAGCTGCGGGAGAAGGATGCATCGCTGGCCGGGGTCTCGCTGTTGTACGGCGGCAGCGTCAAGCCGGCGAACGCCGTCGAACTGTTCGGCCAGCCCGACATCGACGGCGGCCTGATCGGCGGCGCCGCGTTGGTGGCCGACGATTTCATCGCGATCTGTCACGCCGCCGCAGCCTGACGTCGGCGCATGGCCCAGTGCATGAGCCAGCGCACGCGTCAGGCCGCACGGCGCGGGTGGATCGCGTCATCACGTCACAATTTTGCGTTTCAATGAGGCATTCGATAATTCGAATGACAAAGTAATGGTGTTGTTGAAGTCCTTGATCGTCGTCATCCAGATCCTGTCGGCGCTTGGCGTCATCGGTCTGGTGCTGGTGCAGCATGGCAAGGGCGCCGATATGGGCGCCGCGTTCGGCAGCGGTTCGTCCGGCAGCCTGTTCGGCGCGACCGGCTCGTCCAATTTCCTGTCCCGCACGACCGGCGTGCTCGCAGCGCTGTTTTTCATCTGCACGCTGGGCCTGACCTATCTGGGTTCGACCGGTCGCGCGACCGCGTCGGTCGGGGTAATGGGCGCCGCCACGGCACCCGTGGCGCCGGCAAGCGGCGTCGTCGGCGCCAGTACGGTGCCCGCCGGTATTGCGCCGGTCACTACGGCACCGGCTCAGGACGTCCCGAAGTAAAGTCGGCGGGAACGCGCCGCATGCCGGCGCAATCATTCGATTTTGGTTGATCAAACAGGTTGACCAAGCTATAATTTGATTCTTGTCGGGATGTGAATAAAAGTGTTTAAGAAGCTTTAACAGGCTTGTATAAAGTGCTGATTCGCAAGAAGTATTATTCACGTCGCGAAAATGCAGGAAAAGATAAGAATGGTGCATTTGCAGGAAAATGGCATAGTTTTCCTGCAAATGGCGGGCGGTAACAGAATGCTCCGGCATGACATGGAAAGCGCGGTTCAATCGGGCGTTGAAAGTGAAATGCAGTGTTGAGCATCGCGACGACGCGAGCAACACGATTACGAAGTAAGATACGCATGGCGCTGTTTTGATCGTGCGTAGCAAAAGTTTATGCCGACGTGGTGGAATTGGTAGACACGCTATCTTGAGGGGGTAGTGACGCAAGTCGTATGAGTTCGAGTCTCATCGTCGGCACCATGATGTAAGACAATGCCAGCCTGTTGCAGAGACGCTTCGGCTGGCATTGTTTCGTAAGGCGTAGGATCGCGATGAAGCGGGCGGACGACGAGCCATTCGTCAGGACGCCGGATTGCCGGTCATTGTGGTTCCCGAGCAGGGTCTCCCAGGCAGGGCGTCCTTGTTTTCAATGCGCATCAACCAATAAGAGGATTGCCGTGAACCTCGC
>JBPBQT010000280.1:0-5972 GCA_050955065.1 Janthinobacterium lividum
CTGCACCACATGCCGGTGGTACGGCACGCGGTCATCGCCTCGTCGTTCGGCTTGCGCTTCAAGGGCGAGGGCTACTTCCTCACCGACGCCCGCACGCACCGCGGCACCAGCGGCGCACCCGTGGTCCTGCGCGCCCCCGTCACGCGCGGCATGCCGGAAACCACGCTGCAATGGCTGCTGCTCGGCGTGCACTCGTCACGCATCGACGTCGGCACCCGCGACCAGATACTCGACGAGGCGCTCGGTCTGAACGGCACGTGGTACACCGACATTCTGATGACGCTTACCGAGAAGTAAAGCGCGTCCGGGCTTCTGGCGGCCCGGACGGTCCGGACTGCGGGTCGCGCTTTCCGCTCCATGCGAACGGATCGGCGCCGGCCTGCGAACCGATGAGCCGGGCGGCGGCGGTCAGGCCGGACAGATAGGCGCCGTGCACCGTACTGTACGCGCTCGCATGGGTGGCTTCCCCCGCGAAGAACAACCGCGAGCCGACCGGTGCGCCCAGCGCCGCGCGATCGGATGGCAATGCGCCATGCGCCGCGAAGGAATAGGCGCCCCGCGCAAACGGGTCGCTGCCCCAGCGCGTCAGCCGGTAGTCGAGCGGCGCCGGAATGTCCGGCCCGTAGACGCCGCGCAAAACGTCCAGCGCGCTTTCCAGCACCGCCGCATCCTCCTGCGCCTCGACGCCACGCGCCACGTCCGCGCCGAACAGACAGCACAGCACCGGCACGCCGCTCAGACCCCGCAGGTCGAACCAGTTCGCCCATCGCCCGTCGGCCGTTCCCTCAAGAGAAATCACGGACGTCTCGTCCCAGAAGGCCGTCGCGAAACGCAGATGCAGCTTGTCGTAGACGCCCATGCCCAGACGGCGCACCGCGTCGCGCTTCGCTTCCGGTAACGGCGGCGCGAAGACCACGTCGTCCTGCTTGAGCACGCCGAGCGGCAGCGTCACGATGACCGCGTCGGCGATGACATCGCCCTGCGGCGTCGTCGCGCGCACCTCGCCGCCGTCGACGCCGATCCGGCTCACGCGGTGGCGCAACCGCACGTCCACGCCGCGCGCCAGTTGGTCCGCGATCTGTCCATAGCCGAGCGGGAACGATTCCTCGGCGCCCGGGTAGTCGTCGTTTTCCAGATAGGCCTCCAGCGCCAGCTCGCCGAGGTTCGCGCCGTCACGGTCCTCGGCGATCCGGCTCAGGTCCGCGAGCAGACGCGCGGCGCGCGGCGGCGCATGACCGGCCGCGCGCAGCAGATGGAGGATTTCCGGTAGCGCCGGCGCCATCGGATCCGCGTTCAGCGCCGCGCGTCCGAGCCGCTGCTGAATGTCCTCGACGTCCTGCGCGCAGCGCAGCCGGTCGGCGAAATCGCGCCGCCGGGCGTCTCGGTCATAGCGCGTCGAATCGCCCGCGGCGTACGACAGCGTTCCCTGCGCCACGGGTACGCTGCGCAGTCCGAACCGGTCGCGCAGCATCGTCACGGGATTGCCGTCGACGCCATGAATCCAGGATGCGCCGAGATCGACGCACCCGCCCGACGCGAACCGGTCGGTCCAGACGCGGCCACCGATGCGGTCCCGCGCCTCCAGCACCACCACATCGCGCCCTTCCGCCAGCAAGCGTTGCGCGGCGGCAAGCCCCGCGATTCCCGCGCCCACGACGATGACCTTGTTGAATTTTTCAGTCATTTCAATTCGTCATGCTTAGCAATGATTTCATGTCATTCAATGAATTTCCGGATTATTTTCACCTGCGGGTGCGGCCTTGTCGACATTTGCGTGCCATTGCCGGCCCTTTCGGACCGGTCTCCACGATGGCGGCGCCCGGCATTTCACGCTGCGACGGGACATTTCCATGATGGGATGTCCTCGCCTGTTTCCCCTACCTGCCGAATGCGGAAATTACCTGGCCGCCGGCGTGGGCGCGCCCGTCGCATATCGCAGCCACACCGCCCCCTCCCCGACCTGGTTGACGCTTTTCAGCGTCATGTAGGCGGGCTGCCGCCACGCCTCCTTCTTGATTTCGAACGACGCCGGGTGATCGCCCCGCCCGTCGACCAGCGGCAGGATCAACACGCTGACCTCGTCCACCAGCCCGGCGTTGACGAACGCGCCGCTGACATGCGCGCCGCCCTCGACGATCAGCTTCTTGACACCCAGCTCCCGTTGCAAGGTGTCGAGCACGCCCGCGAGATCGATCCCGGTCTTGCCGCCGAAGACATAGGACACGCCGACCGACTGCAGATAGGCCAGGAAATCGTCGGACACCGACTCGCTCAGCACCTCGACCACATGCGACTTCAGCGCGACATTGCTTTTCCACGGCACCGCGCCCTTCGGATCGATCGAAATCGCATACTGCGGCGCATCGCGCACCACGAAGTGGTTCGTGCGCGGCACCGGCCCTTTCGCCAGCCCGCGCGGATAGTCGTCGCAATGCGAGACCTCCTGCATCGTGACGCGCCCGCAGATCCAGCCGTCCGCCTCGAACTGCGACGCGGTTTCTTCGTAAAGCGCCGACGCGCCCTTCAAATGCCAGCCGTCGGTCAGGCTGTGGCCGTCGATCGACGACATCATGTGGCAGACGATATAGGGCTTCATGGTGGTTTCCTCTCTGGAGACAATGGACGAGGACAGGCAAACCGCGTGCCCGCGGCCGTCTCTCGCGTAACGGCGCATCTCATGCGAGACAGTTGCCGCCACGGCAATCAATCGATCGTGACATATGGGCATGTCGCCTCAAGTAATTCGCCAGTCATCCGTTATCTCACTTAGTCAGGTACATAAGCCCCTGCGTTTGCCATCAGTCGAGAACCCCATACATGAAAATTTCCACCCGGCTGGCGTTACTCGTCGCCGCGGCGCTGATCGCGCTTTTTTCGGTCGGCGGGTACGCGCTCGCGACCCTCAAGCAGACGATGCTTGACCAGCGGCGCGCTCAGATCACCAATCTCCTGCAGATGGCGCAACATCTCGCCAGTTACTATCACGATCAGGAAGTGGCTGGAACGTTGAGTCGGGAGCAGGCACAGGCGGGTGCCAGGCAAGCCCTGACGCGATTGAATCATTCGGACAAAAGCTTCTTCTGGGTCCGGACGCCGGAAGGCATGACGCTGGTTCACCGGAACCAGGCATTGATAGGCAAGAACAACGAGGGAAAAGCGTCGGATGGACGGCGCGATGGCGACGTCTTCCGGGAGGCCCTTGCACGCGATCCGATGCCGATCCTGGCCGTTCAGGCACGACACCCTGCCACTGGCATGATGACGGATAAATTGAATGGTCTGGTCGAGTTCAAACCCTGGAATTGGTGGATCGGCACCGGGATCTTCATCGATGACATCAATCAGACATTCTGGAAGACGGCAGGGTTCCTGATCGGCCTGATCGTCGCTGCAGCCGCGTTGATCGGCATACTGTCCTGGCAGATCATTCGCCACGTCGTAGGCGCGCTGGGCGGGGAACCCGTCTATGCAGCCGGCGTGACGCAGCGCATCGCCAGGGGAGATCTGACGGAGCATATCGTCCTGCGAGCAGGCGACGCGACGAGCCTCCTCGCCTGCATCTCGAAAATGCAGGTCTCGTTGGTGAACATGATCAACAGCATCCGGACCGGTGCCGAGGCGGTGACGGTCGGGACGAATCAAATTGCCTCGGGCAACAACGATCTGTCCTCGCGCACGGAAGAACAGGCCGCTTCGCTTCAGGAAACGGCCGCGAGCATGGAGCAGCTGACGGCAACCGTTCAGCAAAATTCGGCGAACGCACAACGTGCGACGAACCTCGCGGCAAGCGCGTCCGCCACGGCTGAAAACGGCGGTGCCGTCGTGGCGCGGGTCGTCGCGGCAATGAGCGCCATTTCCGCGAGCTCGGAAAAAATGTCGGATATCACGGCGACGATCGAAGGGATTGCTTTTCAAACCAACATCCTGGCGTTGAATGCGGCGGTGGAAGCGGCGCGCGCCGGTGAGCAAGGACGGGGATTTGCCGTGGTCGCCTCGGAAGTGCGCTCGCTCGCGCAGCGCAGTTCCCTGGCCGCGAAAGAGATCAAGGCCCTGATCGAAACCTCTATCAGAAAGGTCCAGGACGGTTCCGGCGAAGTGAGCGAGGCAGGCCAGACGATGAACGAAATCGTGCGGGCCGTGGGCGACGTCACGGAAATCATGAGCGGCATTTCCGCTGCCTCCGTCGAACAGCGAACCGGCATCGAACAGGTGAATCAGGCAGTGACGCAGATGGACCAAGTGACCCAGCAGAACGCCGCGCTGGTCGAGGAAGCGGCGGCCGCTGCGGGTTCGTTGGCGGATCAGGCCGACCGCCTTTCCAGAACGGTCGCCGTCTTCAGAGTGTAGACCTGCGGCTTGCGGGTTTTCCTTGCTGAAGCGCCACGTCTCATCCTCGCCGATCCGTACCGGTGTCAGGTATCGATCTTCCGTCGCCGCGTCTCCGCCATCCGGATATAGACGCAGAGCGAGACCGCGGCCCAGAACGCGACATACCCATAAAAATACTGTTCGTGTCCGCTCGCCTTGAACCGCAAGGCCACGAACTCCGTGGTGCCGCCCAGCACCGCCGTGGTCAGCGCATAGGGCAGACCCACGGCCAGTGCACGGATATGCGTCGGAAACAGTTCGGTCTTGACCAGCATGTGCACCGACGTGAAACCGCTCAGCATCACCAGGCCGGTGAAAGACAGCGCGAAAGCGGCCCAGGAATCATGCGTATGGCTGAGAAGCGTGAACAGCGGCACCGAAAACACGGTGCAGGACAGGCCGAAGCAGATCAGCACCGGGCGACGACCGAAGATGTCCGACGCCAGACCGAACAAAGGTTGCAGCGGCATGTACAGCAGTAACGCCGCCGCGGAGATCAACGTCGCGCGTTCCTTGCCGAGCCCGACCGTGTTGACCAGATACTTCTGCATGTACACCGTGTACGTATAGAACGCCACGGTTCCCCCGACGGTGATACCGATGGCCAGCAGCACCTGACGCCGATGCCGCCAGATCTCGCTCGCCATCGAAGGGCCCTCGCGCCGCACGTTTTCCTGAAACGCCTGCGTTTCCACCACGTTCCGCCGCATGTAAAGCGCGAACAACGCCAGCGCCCCGCCCACGACGAAGGGAATCCGCCACGCCCATGCCTCGATCTGCGCGGCGCTGAAAAGCAGATGCTGCATCGCCAAAAGCAACGCGAGCGCGACCAGCTGCCCCGCCACCACGCTGACCTGCAGGAAACCAAGATAGAAACCGCGTCGGTTCTCCGGCGCTATCTCGCTCAGATAGGTCGCACTGGTGCCGTACTCGCCGCCCATGCTCAGCCCTTGCAGCAGGCGCGCCAGGATGAGGACGAGAGGCGCGCATACGCCGATCACCGCATAGCCGGGCGTCACCGCGATGATCAGCGAACCGACGCACATCGCCGCCACCGACATCGTCAGCGCGGCCTTGCGGCCGCGCCGATCCGCATACACCCCGATCAACCAGCTGCCGACGGGCCGCGCCACATAGCCGACCGCAGCGATCGCCGCGGTGTTCATCAACTGCACCGTCGGCCTGTCGCCCGGGAAAAAAGATTTCGCGAAATACATCGAGAAAATACTGTATGCGAGGAAATCGTACCATTCGATCATATTGCCGATCAGTCCCCCGGCGATGGAGCCGATGTCCGGCGTCACTGCAACGCGGCCGGCCGCGGCGGGCGCATTGCCCCGGGCATATGGCGAGGTCATACGGTCTCCAATAGCTGATTATTGGTTAGCTTTTCTTATTCTACGGCTTGCTTCCCGCCTTCAGCACGTGAAACATCCGATTTCCGATTCCTTGACCAGGGCGGTTGAAAGACGATCCCCGTGCACCAAATGCCGTCGGCGCTTTCCAGGCAACGGCATCATCGGGCTGAATGATCCATGCGTTTCCCCGGGAGAACAGCAATACGCCGCGGAGAGACATGGAGGCTGAAGAGGCGATCGTATTCC
>JBPBQT010000281.1:0-5314 GCA_050955065.1 Janthinobacterium lividum
TTTACTGTCTGGGCGATCGCGGCTCTTGTCGCGAAAAATTCCGCGCTGCTGGCGGAATCCGTCTTTTTTACTCGAGCATCGACACACCTTGTCCTCCGATTCGCCCGCTCCGTATGCGTCCGGCGCCGTGCCCGCACCGACGCCGCTCTCGACGCCTGCACCGACGCCCGAACCAACGCCGGTGTCGCCGGCATCGGGGGCCGCCGGCACGCGCCTGTACCTCAGCGGCATCAGCAAGCGCTTCGCGTCGACGCGGGCCAACGACGACGTCTCGCTCGCGATCCGCCCCGGCGAGATCCATGCGGTCATCGGCGAGAACGGCGCGGGCAAGAGCACGCTGATGAAGATCGTCTACGGCGTGGTCCGCGCCGATGCCGGCGAGGTGTGCTGGGACGGCGCGCCGGTCCGTATCGACAACCCCGCGCAGGCGCGCCGCCTGGGTATCGGCATGGTGTTCCAGCATTTCTCGCTGTTCGAGAGCCTGAGCGTGGGCGAGAACATCGCACTGGCGCTCGGCGGCGACGAACGCTTCGATCAGCGGGCCCTGAACGAGCGGATCCGGCGCGTCTCCGCCGAGTACGGTCTCGAACTCGATCCGCTGCGCCATGTGCACCACATGAGCGTGGGCGAACGGCAGCGTGTCGAGATCGTGCGCTGTCTGCTGCAGTCGCCGCGTCTGCTGATCATGGACGAACCGACGTCGGTGCTGACGCCGCAGGCGGTGCGCGATCTCTTCATCGTGCTGCGCCGCCTCGCCGCCGAAGGCTGCAGCATCGTCTACGTCAGCCACAAGCTCGGCGAGATCCAGGAATTGTGCGACAGCGCCACCGTAATGCGGGGCGGACGCGTCATCGGTCGCGTCGACCCGCGCGTGACCAGCCGCACCGAACTCGCGCGAATGATGGTCGGCCATACCCTGCCGTCGACCGAGCGGCGCTCCCACGTGCCGGGCGCGGTGATGTTGCAGGTCGACGCGCTCAGCGCACGCGGCGACGACCTGTTCGGCAGTTCGCTGGACAATGTGAGTCTGCGCCTGCACGCGGGCGAGGTGCTCGGCATCGCCGGAATTTCGGGAAACGGTCAGGCGGAGTTGTTCGCGCTGCTGTCCGGCGAGACCGCCGCGCCACGCGGTCTCGCCGCGGACGTGATCCGTCTGGCCGGCGTGCCGTGCGCCCGGCTGGGCGTCAACGAGCGCCGCGCGCTGGGGCTGTCGGCGGTGCCCGAGGAGCGGCTCGGGCGCGGCGCGGTGCCGTCGATGTCGCTGGTCGACAATACGCTGCTGAGCGCGAGCCGCCGTGGCCTGGTGCGCCACGGATGGCTGCGGCACGGCGCGATGCGGGATTTCGCGCGCCGCTGCATCGAAACCTTCGACGTGCGCTGCAGCGGCCCCGACGCGCTCGCGCAAAGCCTCTCGGGCGGCAACCTGCAGCGCTTCATCGTCGGCCGCGAGGTGCTGCAGGAGCCGCGCGTGTTGTTGATCGCGCAGCCGACCTGGGGCGTGGATGTCGGCGCGGCCGCGGTGATCCGCCAGCAATTGCTCGATCTCGCCGGGCGCGGCGTGGCCATTCTCGTGATCTCCGAGGAGCTCGACGAACTCTTCGAAATCTGCGACAGCATCGCGGTGCTGGCGCGCGGGCGCCTGTCCGCCAGCCGGCCGGTCGGCGAAACCAGCGCCGAAGGCATCGGGCTGGCGATGAGCGGTCAGTTCGACGCGCTCGCGGCCACGGCCGAGCCGGCGTCCCCGGCGGCGCGCGCCGTCGCGCAGGCGCCGGTGCCGTCGTCCGCCCGGGCGCGGCCGTCGCCCCCGGTCTGAGGCGCGCCGCCGTATGACCTCGATCACCTCCCGGAATGTGCCGCGACTTTTCCCGCGATCTTTTTTGCGATATCGAACTCGATGAACTTTCCCCTACGACTCGAAGCCCGCCCCACGCCGTCACGCGCGATGCGGCTGGCCGCGCCGGTGATCGCGGCGCTGCTCACCGGCGTCATCGGCTGGCTCGTGTTCGGGCTGGCGAACCAGTCGCCGTCGCTGGCGATGCGGACCTTTTTCATCGAACCCCTGGCCAGCGTCAACGGCTGGTCCGAGCTGCTGATGAAGGCCTCGCCGCTGTGCCTGATCGCGCTCGGTCTGGCGCTCAGCTACCGTGCAGGCGTCCTCAATATCGGCGCGGAAGGCCAGATGCTGCTGGGCGGCATCGCCGCGAGCGGCGTCGCGATCCATTTCGATCAGAGCACGAGTCACGGTGTGCTGGCGCTGATGATCGTCGCCGGCATTGCGGGCGGCATGGCCTGGGCGGCGATTCCCGCGTGGCTCAGGAACCGCTTCGGCACCAACGAGATGCTGGTCAGCCTGATGCTGACGTATGTCGCCGCGCAGTTGCTGATCTATCTGGTGAGCGGGCCCTGGCGCGATCCGCAGGGCATGAACTTTCCGCTTTCCGAAATGTTCGCCGACAACGCGCTGTATCCGCGGTTGTACGGCGACTGGCATTGGACCTTTTGGCGCGGCACCCGCCTGAACGCGTCGGTGCTGCTGACGCTGTGCGCGGTGCCGGTGGTCTGGGTGCTGATGCGCAAGAGCTTCATCGCCTACCGTCTCGCGGTGGGCGGCACCGCGCCGCTCGCCGCGCGTTACGCGGGTTTCTCGCCGCGCGGCGCGGTGTGGTTCTCGATGCTGGCGAGCGGCGCGCTCGCCGGTCTGGCGGGCGCGGGCGAAGTCGCCGGACCCATCGGCCAGCTGCAGGCCGGATGGTCGCCCGGCTATGGCTTCACCGCGATCATCGTCGTCTTCGTCGGGCGCCTGCATCCGGTGGGCATCGTCCTCGCGTCCTTGCTGATGGCGTTGCTGTATCTGGGCGGGGAAGCCGTGCAGACCACGCTGCAGCTGCCGCAGGCGATCAGCGGCGTCTTTCAGGGCCTGCTGCTGTTCTGCCTGCTGGGCTGCGACCTCTTCGTGCGTTTTCGGCTTGTCAGGCGGCCGCCGCCGCACGGCCCCGGCACGCCGGCCAATGGCGACGCCGGCACCGACACGGCGCGCGTTCCCCATGCTGCCAAGGAGACGGGTCGATGAACGTCACGCAAGCCAGCGAGCTGACCGCCAGCGCGGTCACCGCCGCGATTCCCCTGATGTACGCCGGCCTCGGCGAAGTGGTGACCGAAAAATCCGGCGTCCTCAACCTGGGCGTCGAGGGCATGATGCTGATGGGTGCGGTGACCGGCTTCGCCGTCACCGCCGTCAGCGGGCAGCCGTGGCTCGGCTTCGCCGCCGCGCTGCTCGCCGGCGCGGCGATGGCCTTGCTGTTCGCCTTCGTGAGCCTGACGCTGCAGGCCAACCAGGTGGCCGCGGGGCTGTCGCTGACGATCTTCGGCATCGGCCTGTCCGCGTACGTCGGCAAGCCCTATACGTCGGCCACGCTCACCGCACACGTCGCGAGCTGGCCGATTCCCGCGTTGTCGTCGATGCCCGTGCTCGGCCCGGCGCTGTTCGACCTGACGCCGCTCGCCTATCTCGCCTTTGCGCTCTTCGCGGTGGTGGCCTGGTTCCTGTATCGCACCCGGGCGGGCCTGACCCTGCGCTCGATCGGCGAATCGCCCGAGGTCGCGCACGCGATCGGCCTGCCGGTGATGGCGATCCGCTATGGCGCGACGCTGTTCGGCGGCGCGATGGCGGGGCTGGGCGGCGCGTATTACTCGGTGGTCTACCTGCGCCTGTGGCAGGAACAGCTGGTTGCCGGACGCGGCTGGATCGCGCTGGCGCTGGTGGTGTTCGCGACCTGGCGTCCGGGACGCCTGCTGCTCGGCGCGCTGCTGTTCGGCGCGCTGATGGCGCTGCAGTTCTACGCACAGGCGGTCGGGATGCCGGTGCCGCCCCCGTTCCTCGCGATGCTCCCCTATCTGGCGACGGTGGTCGTGCTGGTGCTGATCTCGCGCAATGCCGCGACCGCGCGGCGGCATGCGCCGGCGGCGCTCGGCAAGCCGTTTTTCCCGTCCAGTTGAATCTTCTTTTTCTCTCCCGCGCGCACCGCTTCTTCCACGGAAACATACCATGAACAAAAACCGAATCAGCGCCTACCTCGTCAGCACGCTGGCATTCTGCGCGGTGACCGCACCGTCCTGGGCCCAGACCGCGGGCGGGCCGCCGGGCGTCGCGTTCGTCTACCTGACGAACCCCGGCGACGCCGGCTGGACCTATGCGCATGACCGGGGCGCGAAGGAGGTCGAGGCGGCCTTCGGCAACAAGATCAAGGTCACGCGCGTGGAAAGCGTGCCCGAGTCGGCCGACTCCGAGCGCGTGTTCCGCGATCTCGCGAACAAGGGCAACAAGATCATCATCGGCACCAGCTTCGGGTACCAGGATTTCGAGATGAAGGTGGCGCGCGATTTTCCGGACACGGTGTTCGCGCACGCGACCGGCTACAAGCAGGCAAAGAATTTCGGCACCTACGATATCCGCATGTATCAGGGCGCGTATCTCGCCGGCGTCATCGCCGGGAAGGTGACGAAGAGCAATACGCTGGGCTTCGTCGGCTCGGTGCCGGTGCCGGAAGTGGTGCGCAACATCAATGCGTACACGCTCGGCGCGCGCTCGGTGAACCCGAAGATCCATACGAAAGTGGTCTGGGTGAACAGCTGGTTCGACCCGGGCAAGGAAAAGCAGGCGGCCGAGGCGCTGATCGGACAGGGCGCGGACGTGCTGCTCCAGAACACCGATTCGAGCGCGACGCTGCAGACGGCCGCGGAGAAGCATGTGTACGCGTTCGGGTGGGACTCGGACATGAAGTCGTTCGGACCGTCGGCCCATCTCGGTTCGGTGGTGGGGCATTGGGGCGTGTACTACAAGGCGCTGGTCCAGCAGGTGCTCGACGGCAAATGGCAGCCCACGCCGGTCTGGTGGGGGATGTCGAAACAGGCGCTGGACCTGGAGGACATCAATACGACCGTGGTGCCGGTTGCGGTGCAGCAGGCGGTGGTCGAGCGGCGTACCGCCATCACGAACGGACAGTTCGACCCGTTCGCCGGGCCCATCAAGGATCAGAGCGGCGCGGTCAAGGTGGCGGCGAGCGCCAAGCTGAGCGATGCCGAACTGCAGCGGATGAACTGGTATGTCGACGGCGTCGACGGCGTCCTGCCGAAGTGAATCGGGTTTTCATCGCGCGGGCAGCCGAAGGGGACAGCATATGAAACCGCTTGAAGTCATCGTCATCGGCGCGGGCATGGGGGGACTGAGTTGCGCGCTCGCGCTGCAACGACAGGGACATTCGGTCCGGGTCTTCGAACGCACGGCCGAACTGCGTCCGATCGGCGCGGCGATCTC
>JBPBQT010000282.1:0-4780 GCA_050955065.1 Janthinobacterium lividum
CGAGGGCCGCGCGCTTGTGGCGCGTCTCCGCGACCTGGACGAGCGCCACCTGCGCCACCTGCGCTACCTGCGGCGCCACCTGCGCCACCTGCGCCACCTGCGCCACCTGCGTGCCCGGGGCGGCCTCCGGCGCAGGTATGACGTAGGTATAGGCGATGCGCCATGCCTGCCCGTCGATGGTCGCGTCGCGAAAGCGGATGATGCCGGCCTGCGGCGGGTTGGACGACGGTTCGAGGGATGCATCGAAAGACGCATCGAGCGGCGGGTCGGGTTGTGGCATCGGCGGCGCCGGTAACGCGGCGCTGCCTTCGAGCAGCCGGGCATCGGGCGCGCGAACCTGAAAGCGCCGCGTATCCTCCGGATCGTGCAGCAGCCAGTCGCGCATCGCGGGACTCAGATGCAGCGTTGCGATGCCCTCGGACGTCTCGATCTGGCGGGCGAGCGCGTAGGCATGGTGGCCGAGCGCGTGATCGAACGGCACGCTGGCCGTCGCCTGCGCGACCAGATAGGTGACCGCGAAGCTCACCGGCCAGAGCAGCACCAGCGGCGCGAGCATCCAGCGAAGAATCTCGCCGAACAGCGAACGCGCGGGCCCGGGACGAGCCGGCGCCGCCACGCATGGCGTCGCGGCGGGCGCGGCGGCCGGCAGCACCGGCGTGGTCATCGACGCGCGTCGGAGCGGCCGCCGCAGCGCGTGGCGTGGGTTGTGGCGTCGATGCCGGCGGTGAGGGCGGCATCGACGGCCCCGGTCCCGGTGCTCCCCGCGTCTGCGCCCGCGCCGGCCCCGGCGGTCCCCGCGCCCGCGCCGGCCCCGGCGGTCCCCGCGTCCACGCCGGTCCCGGCCGGAGCCGGCGGCGCATGAGCAGCCGGCACAGGCGCATGAGCGGTCGGCACAGGGGCGTCCGGCGTCGTCGGCGCGGGGCGGTCCAGACAGTAGCCGATGCCGCGCACGGTCGTCACGCGGATGCCGCCGGGCTCGATTTTCTTGCGCAGGCGGTGCATGTAGACCTCGATCGCGTTCGTGCTGACCTCCTCGCCCCACTCGCACAGGTGATCGACCAGCTGCTCCTTCGAGACGAGACGTCCGACGCGTTGCAGCAGCACCTCGAGCAGCTCCAGCTCGCGCGCCGAAAGATCGAGCGTGCGGCCGTCGAGCGCGGCGGTCCGGCCGACCTGATCGAAGGTGAGGGCGCCATGGCGGATCATCGCCGCGGATCCGCCCGCGCCGCGCCGCGTCAACGCGCGGATGCGCGCCTCCAGCTCGGACAGCGCGAACGGCTTGGCCATGTAGTCGTCGGCACCCAGGTCGAGACCCGTGACCCGGGCCTCGATGCTGTCGGCCGCGGTCAGGATCAGCACCGGCACCGTGATGCCCCGCGCGCGCAGGCGGCGCAGCACGTCGAGACCGGAGCGCTTCGGCAGACCGAGGTCGAGAATCAGCAGATCGTAGGTCTGCAGGGCCAGCGCGCTGTCCGCCGCGCAGCCGTTGTCCACCTGATCCACCGCGTAACCCGTCTGGCGGAGGGAACGGATCAGGCCGTCGGCGAGTATGCTGTCATCCTCGGCTATGAGAATTCGCATCGGGCATCCATGTTGCCATGCGCCCGACGATGTCATGCCGGGCCGTCTCCGGGGTGTGCACGAAAATCGACGGATTTACTTGCCACGCACACTGTTTTTTTATACAGTACTGTTTATATCGACGCTCGCAGGGAATGCCACGTTTCACGGCCTCCCAAGCGGCCCCATCATAGCAAAGGACGATTCATGGAAGATAGCAAGAAAGGCCCGAGCGGAATGACTGCCGAGAAAGGCAAGGCGCTTGCGGCGGCGCTGGCCCAGATCGAGAAGCAGTTCGGCAAGGGGTCGATCATGCGGATGGGCGACAACGACAAGTTCGACGACATCCAGGTGGTGTCGACGGGCTCGCTCGGGCTCGACATCGCGCTGGGCGTCGGCGGCTTGCCGCGTGGCCGCGTCGTCGAGATCTATGGTCCGGAATCGTCGGGCAAGACCACGCTGACGTTGCAGGTCATCGCCGAGATGCAGAAGGCGGGCGGCACGTGCGCGTTCATCGATGCCGAGCACGCGCTTGATGTCCAGTACGCCAGCAAGCTGGGCGTCAAGGTATCCGACCTGCTGCTGTCGCAGCCGGATACCGGCGAGCAGGCACTCGAGATCACCGATGCGCTGGTGCGCTCGAACTCGATCGACCTGATCGTCATCGACTCGGTCGCGGCGCTGGTGCCGAAGGCCGAAATCGAAGGCGAGATGGGTGACTCGCTGCCGGGTCTCCAGGCCCGCCTGATGTCGCAGGCGCTGCGCAAGCTGACCGCGCTGATCCAGCGCGCGAACTGCACGGTGATCTTCATCAACCAGATCCGGATGAAGATCGGCGTGATGTTCGGCAGTCCCGAAACGACCACCGGCGGCAATGCGCTGAAGTTCTACGCATCGGTCCGGCTGGACATCCGGCGCATCGGCTCGATCAAGAAGAACGACGAGGTGGTGGGATCGGAAACGCGTGTCAAGGTGGTCAAGAACAAGGTGGCCCCGCCGTTCCGCGAGACGATTTTCGACATCCTGTATGGAGAAGGGATTTCGCGTGAAGGCGAAATCATCGATCTCGGCGTGCAGCACAAGATCGTCGAGAAGGCGGGCGCCTGGTACAGCTACAAGGGCGATCGCGTGGGTCAGGGCAAGGACAACGCGCGGGAATTCCTGCGCGAGAACCCGGCCATCGCGCGCGAGATCGAAAACCGCGTGCGCGAGACGCTGGGAATTGCAGCGATGCCGGCCTCCGCGCCTGTCGCCGCGGCTCCGGCTGCACCTGCGGCCCCGGCGGCGGATGCGTCGGACAGCGAGGACTGAGCAGCACGAACGTACGCGTCGCGGGGAGGCCAGCCTGGCAGTGGTGTCTGACAGCTCCAACCCTTGGCTGGCTTCCCCGATTGACGCGTCGTCGGTTGCCCATGTCGTATCTGTGGTTGTATTCCGGGATGGAACGCCGCCATGAGCAGTAACCGTCCTTTCGGGCGTCCTTCCGGACGCCCGTTCAGTGCTGGCGCAGCGTCATTCGACGACGATGACGATGATGACGAGCCTTTCGAATCCGACCCACGCGAGGCGGAGGCAGCCAGAGCACGCGAGCGGGCAAGCGCGCCGCGTCGCGCAAAACCGGCGGATGCTGCGTTGGCGGACGTGCCGGGCGGCCTGTCTTATAGTCGCCATGCCTATCGCGCGCGTGGCACGGGTGGCGGACGTCGGACGTCCCCTGCGCAGGAACGTCACGCGGCCGCGCCTGTTGCCGACGACACCCACACCGCGTCCGTGGGTGAAGCAGATGACGGTGCGCCGGCCGTGCCGACGAGCGAGTGTGCGCCCAGGCGTTCGGAACGCCAGCTGGCGCGCGATGCGGCATTGGGATTCAAGCGCAGCCTGCGCGGTCGGGCGCTGGGTTATCTGTCCCGTCGTGAACACAGTCGCAGTGAACTGACGCGCAAGCTCGCGCCGTTCGTCGAGGAAAGCGACGGCGAACAGGCGGTCGAACAGTTGCTCGATGCGCTGGGGCGGGAAGGCTGGCTTTCCGACAACCGTTTTGCCGAAAGCGTCGTCAACCGGCGCGCGGCCCGTTTCGGTAACGCGCGTATCGTGGGCGAGCTGAAGCGGCACAAGGTCGATGGTGAACTCGTGCAGGAACTGGGCGCCGCGCTGCGCGAGACCGAATGGACGCGCATCCAGGACGTCTGGCGCAGGAAATTCGGCGCGCTCGCCGCCACGCCGCAGGAACGGGCGAAACAGGCACGCTTTCTCGCGGCGCGCGGGTTCTCGCGTGACCTGATCATGCGGGTCCTGAAAGTGGGCGATGATGCGCTGCCCGAGGACGCTTAGTCGCGCCGCCTGCGCATCGTGCCCCGCTCAGCGGCGCTTTGCCGCAGAGGCAACGCGCTTGACCTGTGTCAAGATTCGATTCTCATCGAAGGTGTGAAATACGGGTCCAGCTCGCTGGCCGGTCCTGTCACGTCCGGAGCCGGGAAAGCCCTATGCTAGAATAGGGATCTTCTGAACCCGGCGCCTGTCTTCGCATGTCGCTTTACACTCTTGTTGCAAGAATGCCACGTCATGGCCGGGGGGTCGTTACCGCCCAGGGCTGTCGTTCGCGAGATAGGGCGCGAAGTGCATGGCCGCTGCCGAAGGGTTCCGGGAAGTCGTGCCGCATTTCGTGTCCATCCGTGTGGACCTCCGGACATTCACCGTCGCCATATCGTGCGGCGACGGTCGATTCAAGCGATTCATCATCTGTTTCACCATTCCATTCGCGATCCGACGCAAGTCGATCAGGTGCCCCCGGCGCCGGCCGCTTGTCGTCCTTCGCGGACGCTTTTCAATCCCACTCTCAGACGGAAGGAAATCTCGCATGAAGATCCACGAGTATCAGGGGAAGGACATCCTGCGCAAGTTCGGGGTCGCCGTGCCGCGTGGCAAGGCTGTCTTCAACGTCGACGAAGCGGTCAAGGCCGCCGAGGAACTGGGCGGCCCGGTATGGGTCGTCAAGGCGCAGATTCATGCGGGCGGCCGTGGCAAGGGCGGTGGCGTGAAGGTCGCGAAGTCGATCGATCAGGTCCGCGAATACGCCGGTCAGATCCTCGGCATGCAATTGGTCACGCACCAGACCAGCGAAGCGGGCCAGAAGGTCAGCCGCCTGTTGATCGAGGAAGGCGCCGACATCAAGAAGGAACTGTATATCGGCCTCGTCGTCGACCGGGTCACGCAGCGCGTG
>JBPBQT010000283.1:0-4743 GCA_050955065.1 Janthinobacterium lividum
GTCCCGCGGCGCCGGCGGCGCAACTCAAGGCGTCGATCAAACAGCACGGCAGCGCCCGCCTCACTGTGGCGAATCTGCGCATGGTGTTCGACATCGCGGAACTCGCCATGGCCGCACCGTTGGCGGTCCACGGCATCGGCATGTGGCTGCGCCCCCTGGTCGCGCGCCACCTCAAGACCACCGGCGTGCATTCGCTCGGGGACCTGATCGATTTCTGCAACCGGCGCGGGGGGAGCTGGTGGCGCGCCGTCCCCCGGATCGGCGTCGGGCGCGCGCGCATCATCGTGCAGTGGCTGCGCCGGCACGCCGCCACGCTGGGACGAACCATCGACGCCGACGTCGACCAGGACGATCCGCTGGTGGCGGCGGACGGCGAACTCATCGACGTGATGGCGCCCGAACGGCGCCTGGCGCCGCTGGAGCGCATGCAGGTGCATGACGAGAGACTGTCGGGACGGCAGGGGTTGAACCGCGCCACGAGCTTTCCATACATCGCCGCGCAGCACGATCTGGAAGCGGTGCGCGCCTATCTGCATCTCTACCGCGACCAGCCGAAGACGCTACGGGCCTATACCAAGGAACTCGAGCGTTTCCTGCTGTGGGCCGTGACGGAACGCGGCACGCCGCTCAGCGCCTTGCTGGTGAACGATTGCGAGGCCTACAAGGATTTCCTCGCCGCACCGTCGGCGCGCTTCGTGGGACCGCGCGCGCCGCGTCATTCCACGCGCTGGCGACCCTTTGCGGCCGACCGCCTGAGCCCGGAAAGCCAACGCTACGCGGTGCGCGCGTTGCGCGCCGCCTTCACCTGGCTGGTGGAAGTACGTTATCTGGCCGGCAACCCGTGGAAGGCCGTCAAGGACCCCTCGACCGTGGAGCGGGAAACGGCGATGCGCGTGGACCGGGCACTGCCCGCGGCGCTTTGGGCCACGATCCGGGAACATCTCGACCGGCAGGCCGCGCCTGCGGAAAATGTGCAGTGGCGCACCGTGCGCGCCTTCCTGCTGCTGATGGCCGATTCCGGACTGCGACGCGAAGAAGCCTTCGGCGCGCGCCGTGAAACCCTCCACCCGGTGGATACGGGAAGCGCGGACACGGCAGTCTGGGCCCTGGTCGTCGTCGGCAAGCGCAATCGCGAGCGTACCGTGCCGGTGAGCCCGAGCACCGTCACGGCGCTGCGGGCTCACTGGGCCGATCGCGGCCAGGCGTTCGATCTGCCGGGCACAACAGGTCCCCTGCTCTCGCCCGTCTTCATTCCGCCGACGCCGCTCGCCCGGAAGAAACACGCCCACGACACTGCGCAGGGCTATTGCGCCGATGCGGGAAACAAGATGGTGGACTGGCTGCGGCTGCGGCTTCTCGGCGAGTTGCCCGGCTTGTCGCCGGAGGCGTTCGCGGCCCTGTCGCAACTCAGTCCGCATGCGTTCCGGCATACGTTCGGCACGCAGGCCGCCGCGCAGGATGTGCCGCTGGATGTCGTGCAACGC
Organism: Janthinobacterium lividum; assembly: GCA_050955065.1. GTDB lineage: Bacteria > Pseudomonadota > Gammaproteobacteria > Burkholderiales > Burkholderiaceae > Robbsia. The sequence goes on from JBPBQT010000283.1 coordinate 1,485, forward strand.
GTGCTGGGGCATCAATCGATGCAGACCACCAGCATCTACGTGCAGGCGGAAAAGCAGCGGATGATGCGGGAAATGAGCGATTACTATCGGGGCGGGAAGCCCTGATCCGGCGGCACGACCGGCATCCGGCCGCCGTTGTGCCAAAGCGCGTTCGCGCCCCATGCTCCTCGTGCATCCGATCGCCAGGAGGACGCCCGTCCGACGCTTGCGGGACCTGTGACGTTTCACGTTCGCCTTGCGGCCCGAATCCACCCACTGCGCTCCTCAAGTCCGGCATACCGCTGCCGTTATAGATCGTAGATGTCGTGACCACTTCAACACCCCTCAGGCATTCCGGGTGATGGGGTCCTCCGGTATCTCGAAATATCGTCTCCCAACCCTCCATCGAGCAACGAGCCTTTGGCCATGCAAGAATCATCTATCGTATTTCCGCGTACCGTCGGGGCAACCACCTCATTCAAGCTCGATGAAGAACGGGTCTTGCAGATATTTCTGGTGGACGCGACCCTGCCTCTTTTCAATGTGAGATTCGGGCAACTGAAATTTTTCGCCAATACCGACCAGCTGCAGCAGCAGGTGGCCGCCTACCGTACGGCCGGAAATGGCGAATTCCCGCCGCCTACCTGGAAGTGGGAGTTCGATTCCGGTCTCGAAAAATCGATCGACGGCAAGGCCAACGCTGGCTGGCGCCTGTCGAACCTCTGAGTCTTTCGGTTCGTTTCCTCATCACGGGAAGAATAATCATGTCCGAAGCACATCACGTTCTGTGGACTTTCCTGCCCGGGCAGCGCGAGGTGGATTCGTTTGCCTACCTGGACGATGTACGCCTGGCGCTGCGTGAGATCCGTCTTGCGGGAGTTCGTTCGATCACGCAGATACAGGCCACCGAGATCGTGCCGGAAACCCAGGATCCGGTCGTCAAGACCTACTCCCTCCCGCTTGCGGCGCCAACCTGCCTGGTCCTGATGACCTGCGCCGCGACCTGGCTGCAGCACGAGGCGGGACGGTCGCTTCGTGTTGCGGCCGGCCATTCCCGGATCGAAACGGCGGCGGCCGGCGATGTCGAAAAGCTGTTGAACGAGGCGCTGGCGCAGACGTCGGCATAGTGCGACGGGCATCCCGGCGCCCCGATATCTTCCTGGCACCTTCCCGGCGTCTTGCCGGGATAGCGCGGCGGTGCCTGCCGCCCCGGACCTCCCCCGCGCCGGCCGTCATCGAAATTCCCAAGCCCGCGCGGTGCAGACAGCATGCGTTCGCCAGCGCTCGCGCCGGGTTTCAGCGCGACGACATGTCGGGCCCGCAGCCGTGGCGCGCCGCTTCCTGTCTGACGGCAACGACGAATTCGTCCGTCGATATATGCGCGATGGCATGCGTGGCGGGGGCAGCGCCCCCTGAATGAATTTCTCAAGTTTTGCCGAACGACGCCGTAATAGCAAAGGAATGCGAATCGCTCGTCCTCGTCCTGATTGGTTAACGTTCCTTACTGTCTCTTCATTCACTCCTCTACTGGAAAGCCATATGCTCGCAACCGGCGCCCTCCCCGTCAAGGATGGACCCCTCTTCTCCAGCCTTTCGGTCAAAGCACGGCTGGCCCTTGCTTTCGGCACCCTGACCGTGTTGACGGTCGGAATGGCGGGACTTGCGCTCACCGACCTGAATCAGGCGAACGCCCGCTTCACAGGCTATGTCGGCGGGATCAACGCCCGTATGGAAATGGTCGGGCATATCCGCAGCGCGGTAGGCGATCGCGCGGTCGCCGCCCGCAACATGGTCGTCGTCACGAACGCCGCGGAAATCGCCCACGAAAAAGACCTCGCGCTCGCCGCGAATCAGGATGTGCAGCAATGGCTGTCGAAGCTGACGACGTCGATCGCCGCGGCACGTGACAGCAGCGACCATGCACGGCAACTCGTGGCGGAGATCGGACACGTGGAGGAACGTTATGGACCGGTGTCGATGCATATCGTCGAGCTCGCGGCCCAGGGACATCAGGATGAGGCGCGGCAACGCATCGCCACCGAGTGCCGGCCGCTTCTTGCCGCACTCATCCAGGCCACGAACGAATACACCGGTTATACCCATTCCCGCGAGGAAGACATCCAGAAGCAGAGCGACGCGCGTTACCGGTCCGCCCTCGCCTGGATGATCGGGCTGTGCGCGTTCGCGCTGGCGGCCTCGGTCACGGCCGGTTTCCTGATCACCCGCAGCCTGAGACGTTCATTGGGCGGGGAGCCCGATGCACTGAACCGGGCGACGCAGCGCGTGGCCGCCGGCGATCTCGGTGCGGTGCCCGGCGCCACGCTGGCGCCCCCGGGCAGCGTGCTTGCCGCAATGGGAACGATGCAGGAAGGGCTGGTGCACCTGATCGCGCAGTTGCGCGATGTCGCCACCGGAATCGCCACCGGTGCGAGCGAAATCGCGCTCGGCAATGCCGATCTGTCGGCGCGCACCGAGCAGCAGGCCGCCGCCTTGCAGGAAACGGCGTCGAGCATGGAGCAGCTGACCGCCACCGTGCAGCAGAACGCGGACAACGCACGTCAGGCGAGCGTGCTGGCGAGCGACGCGACCACCGTCGCCGCGCGCGGCAATCAGGCCGTCGGCCAGGTGGTCGAGACCATGAGGGAGATCAGCGCGGATTCGGCGCGCATCGCCGATATCACGGGCATCATCGACGGCATCGCCTTTCAGACCAATATCCTCGCGCTGAACGCAGCGGTGGAAGCGGCGCGGGCCGGCGAACAGGGGCGCGGCTTCGCCGTCGTCGCCAGCGAAGTCCGCAGCCTGGCGCAGCGCTCGTCGACCGCGGCGAAGGAAATCCGGGACCTGATCACGACATCGGTCGACAAGATCGCGAACGGCTCGAGCCTCGCGAGCGAGGCCGGCAGGACGATGCACGATGTCACGCAGGCCGTCATCCGCGTGACCACCCTGATGCACGAATTCGCCACGACCTCGCAGGAACAGAGCCGCGGCATCGAGCAGGCGAGCCTGGCCATCTCGCAGATGGACGGCGTGGTACAGCAAAACGCCGCGCTCGTCGAACAGGCCGCCGCCGCGTCGCACTCCCTCGAGGACCAGGGGCGCCACCTGAACACCGCGATGGCGATGTTCCACGTCTGAGATAGCGCAGACAGGCGAACGTGCCTGCATTCCGGCAACACGGCGACGAACTCCCGTCTAGCCGTCGTCGCCGGTGCCGGCGCCGTGCCCGAAGATCGCCGCGCCGACGGCCTCGCTGCCCACGCGCTCCTCCGACAGC
>JBPBQT010000284.1:0-4128 GCA_050955065.1 Janthinobacterium lividum
GTGCGTGCCTTCATACTCGACCGCGCAGTTCTTCGCGAGAATCGTGATGCCGCGTTCTTTTTCGATATCGTTCGAATCCATCACCCGCTCGGCGGTCTGTTGGTTCTCACGGAAAGTGCCCGATTGACGGAGCAGTTTGTCGACAAGCGTCGTTTTGCCATGGTCGACGTGGGCGATGATGGCGATATTGCGAAGCGCGCGGCTCATTGAGGAACTCGAATGCGTGGAAGCGTGGAATCGGTACGTGCGGGACGTATAGGGACGGTCAGGAGCGTGTGTATCTTGCGAACGCGATGGCAGACGCGGCGCCGGGGCCGATGATCGACCCCGATGGCACCGCCGATGACAAGGCGGTCGGACATTGTTATACGCCGACGCTGTCACAGAAATGCTGGCCTAGCGCACGCCCATTCCGGAACAAGCGATTATAGCACGTCATCCCTGCTTTGCTAAGCACGTGTTCGCCCGCGATGCGCCGGCGCGTCATCCCATGAGGTCAATGGGGATATTGCCCGCCGCGGCATCCATCCTTATAATGCGTGACCTTTCAATTATTGCCATTGCACGTATTTTGCATCTGAAAAACGACTTCATGCACGCGCCGTTGTCGCCCCCCCTCTCGCCCTCGCTGCCCTGTCAGGACGAGTCGGTGGGCTATCTGCTCTCCCGGGTACGCTCGCTGATGGCGTCCGAGGTGCAGGCGGCGACGCTGCCCCGTTTCCAGTTGAACAGTACACAGGCGGGCATGCTGATGCTGTTGCGCCGGGGGCCGCGCAGCGGCGCCGATCTCGCGCGCGAGATCGGTCTGGACGCGAGCGCCGTGACACGGCTGCTCGACAAGCTCGAAAACCGCGCGCTGGTGGCGCGCACCCGCAGCGCGGCGGACCGGCGTGTCGTCCATGTCGAGCTGAGCGCGGCGGGCCGCGCGATGCTGGAGGGATTGCAGCCCATCTATGTCGACGTGCTGGAAAAAATATTGGCGGGCTTCACGACCGACGAAGCCGACGCGCTGAAGCATCTGCTCAGGAAAATCATCCTCAATCACCAGACGTGTACCGGAAAATGAGCGCCCGCATGGCGACCACCTCGACGTCAGACCGGTTCCCCGCACGGGCCCAAGCCATGAACCCACCTTCCCTGTCCTTTTACGAGCGCGTCTCTCCGGCGTGCAGAGACGGCGCCGTCAGCGGCAGTCCGGTCAGCCCGGGCGATCCGGGCAGCCTGCCCGGACGTCCGTCGCCCTCCCCACGCCCGTTGCGCGCGCTGCTGCGCCGGGGGGCGCGCGGCGTCGGGCCGCTGCTGCTGGCCGCGGCGGGCTTGGGCACCGTCGCCGGTTGCGCGAACTACGCGGGCATCCACAGCGACAAGCAGCCGCTGGACGTTGCGCGGATCGAGACCGTGCAAAGCCTGCCGGCGCAGGGCGGCCAATGGCCGACGATGGACTGGGCGGGCAGCGTCGGCGACGCGCAGCTCGCCGCTCTGATCGACGAGGCGCTGGCGAACAACCCGTCGATCGCCGAGGCGCGGGCACGACTGGAACGCGCCGCCGCCTACGCCGCCGGCGCCGACGCGCGCCGTTACCCCAGGGTGGACGGGCACTATTCGGTGAAACGCGAACTGTATTCGGGGCATGCGCTGTATCCCGAGCCCTATGGCGGCAGCTGGTACACGGAGAACAACGCCGCGCTGTCGGCGTCGTACGAACTCGATCTGTGGGGCAAGAACAGCGCCGGTCTCGCGCAGGCGATTTCCGAGGAACGCGCGAGCGCCGCCGAGGAGCAGGAATCCCGGCTGTCGCTGGCGACCTCGGTCGCGCAGCAATACAACGCGCTGGCGCGTGAATATGCGCTGCTCGACGTCGCCCAGGCGGAAGGACGCGAACGCCAGGCGCTGGGCAAGATCAGCGGCGCGCGCTTTTCCGCCGGGCTCGACACCCAGGTCGAAACCCGCGTGTCCGACACGCAGATCGCGACCAGCAACACGCTCGTCACCCAACTCCAGGGCAGCATCACCGTCATGCGCTATCAACTGGGCGCGCTGCTCGGCAAGGGACCGGACCGGGGGCTGGCGATCGCCCGCCCGCAGCTGCCGGCGCTGACCGACTCCGCCCTGCCCGACAGCGTGCCGGCGAACCTGCTGTCGCGGCGTCCCGACATCGTCGCCGCGCGCTGGCGCGTCGACGCCGCCACGCAGGGCGTGAAGATCGGCAAGGCGGACTTCTATCCGGACATCAACCTGTCGGCCGCCGCCGGTTTCGATGCGTTCGGCTTCGGCCGCTTCCTGCAGTTCGGCAGCCGGCAGATCCAGGTGGGCCCGGCAATCGATCTGCCGATCTTCGACGCCGGCGCGCTGCGCGCGCGACTGAAGGACCGGTACGCGACCTTCGACACGGCCGTCGCCACCTACAACGATACGCTGGTGCGCTCGCTGACCGAGGTCGCCACCCAGATCGCGCAGATCCGCTCGACCGAACAACAGCAGCACGACGCGCAGGCGGCCTACGACGCGGCAGAGAAGGCCTACCAGCTCGCGGTGATCCGTTACCGGGGCGGCCTGTCGACGCAGTTGCAGGTGCTCGACGCGGACCGCTCGCTGCTGCAGCAGCGCCAGACGCTGGTGACGCTCGAGGCGCAGCGCCGCGATCAGCAGATCGGCCTGATCAAGGCGCTGGGCGGCGGCTTTACCAGTGACGATCGACCCTCTATGACCTCGAATAAGAACCGGAGCACACGATGAGTACCCCCCAACCGGCCGCCGGGACGCCGCCGTCCCCGCCTGCTGCGCCGCAGGCGCCCGCGCCCGCTTCCGCCCCCGCTTCCGCCCCCGCTCCGAAGTCCAGCGGCCGGCGCAAATGGTGGCTGCTGCTGGTCGCGCTGATCGTGATCATCGCTGCCGTCGCCTATGGTTTCTATTACTTCCTCGTCGCCCAGTTTCATGAGGAAACCGACGACGCCTACGTCAACGGCAACGTCGTCCAGATCACGCCGCAGGTGATGGGCACCGTGATCGCCGTGAACGCCGACGACACGCAAACCGTCAAACAGGGCGATCCGCTGGTCCGTCTGGACGATGCCGACGCGAAGGTCGCGCTCGAACAGGCCGAGGCGAATCTCGCGCAGTCGGTACGGCAGGGCCGCACGCTCTACGCGAACAACAACGCGTATTCGGCGACCGTCGCCGAGCGCCAGTCGGATCTGGCGAAGGCGAAATCCGATCTGCAACGCCGGGTCGCGATCGCCCAGACCGGCGCGGTCTCGGGCGAGGAAATCTCGCATGCGCGGGACGACGTGCGCGGCGCCCAGGCGGCGGTCGACGCGGCCCAGCAGCAACTCGTGTCGAACCGCGCGCTGACCGACCGCCTCAGCGTCGGCAACCAGCCCAACGTCAAGCTCGCCGCCGCGCGGGTGCGCGACGCGTATCTGAACTACGCGCGCAACACGCTGCCGGCGCCGGTCGCCGGCTATGTCGCCAAGCGCGCGGTGCAGGTCGGCCAGCGCGTCTCGCCGGGCACGCCGCTGATGGCGATCGTGCCGCTCAGCGGCGTCTGGGTGGATGCCAACTTCAAGGAAGTGCAGTTGCGCCACATGCGCATCGGCCAGCCGGTCGACCTGACCGCGGACGTCTATGGCGGCAAGCAGGTGTTCCACGGTCACGTGCAGGGCTTCTCCGCCGGCACCGGCAGCGCGTTCGCGCTGCTGCCGGCGCAGAACGCGACCGGCAACTGGATCAAGGTGGTGCAGCGGCTCGCGGTGCGCATCGCGCTGGACCCGCAGGAACTGCAGGCGCACCCGTTGCGCATCGGCCTGTCGATGAACGTCGACGTGACGATCAAGGACCAGGAGCACGACCAGCTCGGCACCGTGCCGAACACCGTCTACCAGACCGACGTCTTCGCGCAGTACGGCGCACAGGCGGATGCCGATATCGCGCGCATCATCGCGGCCAATATCGGCAGCACCCGCTCGTGAGCGGCGCGCGCTAGCCCCCCATGGCCGCCACGCCTCCCCTCGCGCACGAACCGCTGACCGGCGGCGCCCTCGTGCTCGGCACGATCGCCGTGTCGCTGGCCGTTTTCATGAACGTCCTCGACACGTCGATCGCCAACGTCTCGATTCCGGCCATCTCCGG
>JBPBQT010000285.1:0-4093 GCA_050955065.1 Janthinobacterium lividum
CGGGCGGTACCTGGTCCGCCGCGTTCGCTTTCCTGTCCTCGCGGTATCCGGAACGCAGCACGGCCGCGATCGCGGGCGCGGGGGCCGCCGGCGCCGCGGGGTACGCGCTGGGGCCCCTGGTCGGCGGCTGGGCGCATGAGCAGTTCTCTCCCGCCGCACCGCCGCTCGTCATGGCGGCCGCCCTGTCGGTCGGCGTGATCTTCTGCGGCCTCTGCAAGGAGGACAGCCCGGGCGCAAACGCGCGATCCGGTCCGCGTCTGCGCGAACTCGTCGCGCGCAAGGGGATGCCGCTCACGCTGCTGATAATCGCCACGGTGTCGGCATCCTGGAGTCTGATCGAGTCGCTGGTGCCGCTGCGTCATTGCCAACGCGCGACGCAGTCGCTGCAAGGCGTCGGCGCCCTGTTCACCGTGGCGAGCCTGATCGCGATCGTGCTCACGCCGGTCGTGGTCGCGCTGGTCAGGCGGACGTCGGAACAGACGGCCGCCTGCATGGGCGCCGGTCTCATGAGCTGCGCGCTCGGCGTGCTGGCGTTCAGCGAGGCATGGAACATCAGTCTCGCGGCGCTGCTGGCGGCGCAGATCGCCTATCAGCTCATGTACTACCCGATGTCCGCCCAGGTCGGGCGGCTCGCGCACGCGACGAGCGACGCGGCGCGGCTGACGGCCTATGGTCTGTCCAATAGCGTGTATTCAGCGGGGATGCTGTTCACCGGCAGCGCGGAGACATTGCTTGGCGCGCATTGCGACGCCACACGGACGATGCTGATCGCCAGCGGAGGGATCGCCCTTCTCGGCGTGATGCTGTTTTTCGTTCAACGGGGCACGTCATGCGGTGATCCGTGATGTATTTCCCCCTGGCGAAGCATCGTGCCCTTCCATCTCGTTTTTCGATGCCGACAGGTTCAACGCGGCATCGGGGCTCATTTTCCGACATCACTGTTCCAGAGCGTTCCCATGACGTGCTTGCAAGACACCGATTTCGCGGCAGTCAAGGCCGCCGTGGCGCGCGGCGAGTCGCTGCCCGCGGCGTGGTACACGCGGGACGATGTCAGCGCGCTGGAAATGTCCTGCATCCTGGAGCGCCATTGGCAATACATCGGCGCGACGACGCAACTGGCGCGTGACGGGGACTTCATCACGGGGGTGATCGGCCGGGTGCCGGTGGTCGTGATCCGCGACGGCGAACGGCTGAACGGGTACGTCAACGTCTGCCGTCACCGACGTCATCCGGTGATGCAAGGCGCAGGCAACGCTTGCCGCATGCGTTGCCCCTACCACGCATGGACCTACGATCTTGCCGGCAAACTCATCGGCTTGCCCCGGGCGAACGAGCTGCCGCCTCACGCACGGGCGGATCTGGGCCTCCTTCCGGTACGCGTGGAGACGCTGGGTCCGTTCGTGTTCGCCCATCTGCAACAGGATGCCGAACCGCTCGCCAGCGTCTATCCGACCGCGATGGCCGAACTGGCGCGCGCGGGCATCGATCTCGCCCGCCTCGTGCCCGTCGGGACACAGCACTGGCGCCTGAAGGGAAACTGGAAAAACGCGCTGGAAAACTACCTGGAATGCTATCACTGCGCGGTGGCCCATCCGGAATTCGCGGCATCCGTCGATGTCGGCCGCAACGCTTATGCCCTGTCCGCGGCAGGATATGAATTACGCCAGACGTCGAGCGACAGGAAAGGTTCCAGTCCGCGGCAGGATGAGGCCGCGGTTCATCATGCCTGCCCCGCCGACGACGCCACCACCCGGACGCCCGAACGCATCGATCAGTTCCATTTCCTCTATCCGAATCTGACGATCAATTCGAGCGCGGGCACATCCAATCTGTCGATCGATGTATGGCGGCCCGACGGCGCGTCGCACACGGCGGGCTGCTCGACCCATTTCTTCGATCCAGCGGCGGACCCGGCATTCGTCGAGCAGGTGATCGCTTTGGACAAACTCGTCGCCGAGCAGGATGTCGGACTGGTGGCATCGGTGCAGGAGGCGTTGAGGGGGGCGTGGCCGCAGAAGACCTGTCTGTTGCCCGACAGCGAACGCCTGGTGATCCATTTTCAGGGATTGATCGTCGATTCTCTGGCGGCGGCGGCATGATTGCTCTGCAATTCGTGGCCGACCCATCGCCTCTTCCTGATCTGCAACGATCATCTCGGCACCCGTCGCGCCACGCATCGATGACAGGCTATCGCGAGGCAGCTGCAGCCTCCCACCCATGCCCGCGGATGCGGTTCCAGCCTGTGCAGCGTGTTGCGAGAGCCCTAGCGCGGATGCATTGGGACTGATGAAACCGTATCCGACGAGAATCCCGGATAACGTGGGCCATCGGGTCTCATCGGCATAGTCATGTCTGGCGTTGCCTGTCGGCAATCCATTTCCGAATTTCGAGATTGAAGAGGCGTTCAGCAAGCGTGTTTCCGATCATCGCGACACCTGGACAGGGATTCCGCGTTCGCAATCCTTGCATTCGCCTCTTCAACGGCGACAAACCTGATGCGATTCGGTACAGCATCGAAACATATGCAGACAACTGGTCGGCTTCATCAATTTCGTTTAACTAATTAATATATGAATCTTGCAAGCTGTTCGTTGTTCCGACCAGCTTGGCGAACGCTCGACGAGCAAAGCATTGCACAGGACGGCGTACAAGGAAATGGGGTATTGCCCAAACGACGATGCTTCGTTCATATCGACGTCTTCACCGATCTTCCCCCAACCGCTGCCGAAATTTCCTGTTTACTGGTGCAATGCCCTTACCCTGTTACTCTCCTGGCCCGCCACGACCTTGAACCGACGACGCTTTCTTTCCCACGCGATGGCCTCCCCACTCGGCTCCATCACGCTGTGCGCGGCGCTGCAAGCGTGCTCCGCCGGCCAGGCACGTCGGACAGCGAACGTCGCACTGCTCGGGCAGATCGTCATCCGGCAAGCGGTCGGCGAGGCAGCATGGCCCGGCCACCCCGCGCTGCATGCGCGACTCGCCGACGCGGACGTGGTGTTCGCCAACCTGGAATCCGTCGTCGACGCACCCCGCCCCGGGATGCCGACGCGCGCGCTGCTGACGTTGCACGCCGCCGCACCGTCGGCGCTACGAACGCTGGCGTCATTGCGCGTCAATCTGCTCGGCACGGCCAACAACCATGCGTTCGATCTGGGCGACGCCGGCATCCGCAATACCCTGGACGCGCTGCGGCATGCCGGCGTCGCTTCGGCGGGAACCGGTGAGGACCTGAACAGCGCCGCCGCGCCGGCCTATGTCGCCACGCCCGGCAATACGACAGCCGTCGTCGCCTTCGCGACCGGCATGCTCAGACCGGGTGCCGCCGCGGGCGAAGGCCATGTCGGCGTGAACGCGCTGCGGCGCGGCGCCGATGGCCAACCCCATCCGGAGGATCGGCAACGCATCCTGTCCGCGATCCGCGCGGCCGCGGAGCGGGCGGATGTCGTGATCGCCTGCCACCACAATCACGATCGGGGGCCCGGCCACGAGGCGGTCCCGGCGTGGCAGCGCGACTTCGCGCACGCATGCATCGACGCGGGCGCCACGGTCTTCGCCAGTCACGGCGTGCCGGTGCTGCAGGGCATCGAGATCTATCGCGCGGCGCCGGTGTTTTTTGGATTGGGCAATTTCATGTTCCAGGTGGCCAAGCCGGTGGGCGCCTATGAGGCGGGGACGTGGGAAGGCGCGATCGCCTTGTGCACGTTCGAAGACGGGCGCTGCACACGGATTCGACTGATGCCGATCACGCTCGACGAAGTGGGTCCGGACGGCAGCATCGACGCAGCGGCTCGCGGTTTGCCGACGCTTGCCGCGCCCGACCAGGCCCGTGCCATCCTCGAGCGGCTGGGTGCGCGAAGCGCTGTTTTCGGAACGACGATCGCGACGTCGTCGGACGAGGGCATCGTGGTGATCGGCTGACCCTCCACACCCACGACCCGCATTACACCAACCGTCCCGCCTGTCTCAGCGTCCGCACGATCTCGCCCGCGACATCCGGACTCGCGCACACCGCGAGCGGACTGGGATGCGGCATATCCAGAATCGTGCATCCCGGCAACGACGCGCGCACGGTCGCCGTGGCGCGTTGCGC
>JBPBQT010000286.1:0-4075 GCA_050955065.1 Janthinobacterium lividum
GGGGCGCGGCTGCCAGGGCCCCGCGGCGTCCATGGCGGCGACGAAACCCGGCATTTCGCCCAGCGCCAGCGGCGAGGCGCTACGGGCGTCGGTGACGATGTCTTCGCCGCTCAGCAGGCAGCGGAACTGCGAGCGCCCGGCGGGCGGCGCGAAGCGATTGCACTCGATCGAGAAACCGAGCAGCGCTATTCTGGGATTGATGGGGGGATTGTTCAAAGTCCATGCTCCGGTGCGGGGTCGGTCGGCGGCATGATGTCGAAGACCTGGATCGAAGGTCGCGGGCCGTCGGTCGACGAATGGACGCAGACCGACGGCGCAGCCAGCCGCCGCCAATCAAAGTGTCAGGGCCGCCAGACGCCGTTCGAGGCGCCCGACGAGGTGATCGAGATCGAGATGGTCGCGGGCATCCAGCACGGGGCCGGGCTGCCGGACCGCGGCGCAGCGGATCGCGCCGCGCCGGCGCAGCAGTTCCTTGCGCAGCGCGAGGCTCGCCCCGGGCTGGAATTCATGCTTCACCAGCGGCAGATAGCAGTCGTACAGATCCTCGGCCGCTTCCGCGCGGCCCGCTTCCAGCAACCGCCAGATACCGGTCAACAATTCGGGATAGGAAAAGCCCGTCATCATGCCGTCGGCGCCGCGTTGCATTTCCTGCGGGATGTACATGCCGTTGTTGCCGACCAGGATGCTGACCCGCCGGCGCGCAGCGGCCCCAGTCTCCTGCGCGCGCAGCTGCGAGAGCTTGCGCAGCCCCGGACAGGCCTCATGCTTGAACATGACGAACTGGTCGAAATCGCGGAACAGGCGGTCGAGCACCGCCACCGACGTCTCGACCCCGGTGGCTTGCGGAAAGTCCTGATAGCACACCGGCACCGCGCCGCCGATTTGCGCGAGCAGCGTCTCGAAATACCGGTAGATCGATTCATCCGTCTTCAGGCCCGGCGTCGGCGCGATCATGATGCCGCTCGCGCCATCGTCCATCGCCTGCCGGCTCAGCCGCACGACGTGACGGTTGCTCACGTGGCTGGTGCCCACCACCACCGGCACCCGCCCGGCGACGCGTTGCAGCACGCGGCGCATGAAGCGCAGCGATTCCTCGTCGCTCAGACGCGTCGCCTCGCCCATGACGCCGAGGATCGTCAGGCCGTCGGCGCCATGCCCGAGGTAGAACTCGACGAGACGGTCGGTGCTGTCGAGATCGAGGTCGCCGGCATCGTCGAAAGGCGTTGCGGCGATGATATAGACGCCCTTGGTGGCGGCGTTGAAGGCAGCCATGATGTGTCCTCCCGTAGCGGCGCCGCGTCAGGCGCGCCGCAGGTTGTAGAACAGCGGCATCTGCGTGGAAACGCCCTGCCAGCCACGGCGAAACGCCGAGGCGTTGTAGTAGGCGCCGAGCGGGATATAGGGAACGTCCTGCCAGACCTGCATCTGCAGCGCCGCGCAGATCTTCTTGCGCGCATCGTTGTCGGGTGCGTCGAACCACTGCTCGCGCAACGCCTCGATCTTCTCGCTCGTCGGCCAGCCGAACCAGCCCTGCCTGCCGTTCGCGCGCAACGCCAGATGGCTCGCGGGATCGAAATTGTTCATGCCGCTGAGGGTCGTGAAGTGCACGTTCCAGCCGCCGGCGGCCGGCGCGCCTTGCGACGCGCGCCGCTGCATCAACGTGCCCCAGTCCATCGTCTGCACATCCACGTTCATGCCGATCTTCTTCAGCAGGTCCGCCGCGACCATCGCCGGCATGTGGCTCGCCGGGTAATCGGCCGGATCGAGCAGCACGACTTTCTCGCCCTTGTAGCCGGCGTCCTTGATCGCCTGCCGCGCGGCCGCGAGATTCGCCGGGGCCATGCCTTTCATCACCGCGATGCCCGCCTGGGTCGCCATCGGCGAACCGGGACTGAAGACCCCGACATTGGTCTGCCAGTACGATTTGTTGTCCGACCCCATCAACGCGGTCATGAACTGCGTCTGATCGATGACGCTGAGCACCGCGCGCCGGATCGCGGGATTGTCGAACGGGGGATACAGCGCGTTGAAGCGCATGATCGGGATCGTCGCGACCGTGGACTTGACGATTTCCAGGTTCGGGTCGGCGGCCAGCACCGGCAGGAAATCGCTGCTGATGGTTTGCAGGCCGTCGATCTCGCCCGCCTGCAACGCGGCGCTCGACGTCGCGGCGTCGGGAATCGTCTTCCACACCACCTGACCGACCTCGGCCACCTTGGCGCCGGCCGAAAAGCTGCCGAGCGCGCCCGGGCGCGGCACGTAGCCGTCGAAGCGTTCGAATGCCGCGGTGGACCCGGACACCCACTTGTCTCTGGCAAAGCGGAAGGGGCCGCTACCGATCGCCTCGGTGATCTGCGTGTGCGCATCGATCTTCGCCAGGCGCTCCGGCATGATGCACGCCATGCTCGACGCCACCTTGCCCAGCGCGTTAGGCAGCAGCGGGAACGGCTTGTTCAGCTTGAAAACGATCGTCCGCGCATCAGGCGCGGCGAGGTCCGCGGTACGCTTCATCAGCTCCTGGCCAAGCGTATCGCGACCGCCCCAGCGCCGGATGCTGGCGACGCAATCCTGCGCGCGCACCGTCGTGCCGTCATGAAACAGCAGGCCCGGGCGCAAGACGAGCGTCCACTGCCGGCCGTCGGCGCTGGCCGTCGCATCGGCGAGCATCTGCAACTGCGGGTTGTAGTGCTCGTCGAAACCGAACAGCGTGTCGTAGACGAGTTCCGCGGACATCTGGGTGATGTAGGCGGTGCTCCAGACCGGATCGAGACTGGTGAGATCCGCTTCGGCGACATAGCGCAGGACCGGCAGCTTGCCGGCAGCCGCCACGGCCGTTGCCAGGCGCGGCAACGAGACAGTAGCGGCCGTAGCCGCCGTCGTCAGCAGAAATGTTCGTCGCTTCATCACGTTCCCTCGGGTGAACCGGCACATGCGCAGCAGACGCATGGCCGACGAGAACGATTCTATGAGTCGCAATTTTCCGGGTCGTATGCTTTTTTATGGCGCGGCGATAACTTTATGTCAATGGCGGGGGCGGGCACCGGCGCAGGTACCGGCTTGGGTACCGGCACGGATGCAGGCGCGGACTCGGGCATGGTCGCCAGCCCCAACCCATCGTCGTCGAGCGTTTCGCGCAGCACCGCGACAAACGCGGCGGCGAGGCGCGACAACGGGTCGCTGCGCGGATGCACCAGTTTCGCGACGAACGACGGCGCCGCGATCAGCGGACGCACGACGAATTCTCCCGCGCGGCGGCTGTGCACCGAGAACTCGTCGACCAGCGCGACGCCCACCCCCGCCTGCACCATCGAACACGCATGCTGCGGCGACGCGACGTCGACCGCCACCTTGCGGTGCAGACCCGCCTCGATGTAAAGACGATCGAGCGAGGCGCCCATCGGCATATGGGGCGGGTAGGACACCAGCGCATAGGGCGCGAGATCCGCGAGGGTCAACGCGCCGCGCCGTGTCAGCGGGTGGTCGGCCGGGCAGATGCAGACCAGCTCGGCCTGCCCGACGCGCGTATACGACAGGTTGGGATGATCCTCGTCGGTGATCTGCAGACCGATCTCGGCGTCCTTGTCGAGCAGGGCGCGCGTCAATTCCGCGTGGGTCGTCTGGCGAAACGTGACCTTGACGTCGGCATACCGTTCGCGAAACCGCCCGATCGCCTTCGGCACCAGCGACTGCCCGACGCTGGCGCCGCAGACGATGCGGATCTCGCCGCTGGGCCGCGCGCCCAGACTGGCGGCCAGCGCGTTGACCCGCTGGATGCCGTCGTACGCGCGCTCGATCTCGCGAAACAGTTCATGTGCCTCGGGCGTGGGATACAGACGCCCCTTCACGCGTTCGAACAGCGCGAAGCCGAGGCGTTGCTCCGTATAGGACAGCAGGCGGCTGACGGCGGGCTGGGACACGCACAGCAGCTTGGCGCCGCCGCTGATCGAGCCGGTCGTGATGACCGAGCGGAACACTTCGATCTGTTTGAAGCTCAGTGCCATGACGTCGCCCGGAAGAGGTAAGCCATAACGCTACATTAAGATCCGTCGACAAAATAATAATCATGGTGGTGCAG
>JBPBQT010000287.1:0-3709 GCA_050955065.1 Janthinobacterium lividum
GAGATCGGGCCGCGCCGCGCGGTGTTCGAAGCGCCGCAGCACGCGTACACCCGCAAGTTGATGAGCGCCGTGCCGGTAGCCGATCCCGGGCGCCGTCACGCGCCGCGCGTGCTCGCCGTCGACGAGATCCCCAGCGCGATCCGCGACGTCGGCGACGAGCCCGTGATCGCGCCGCTGGTCGAGGTCGCGCCGGGGCACTTTGTGGCGCGTCACAAGGTCGGCGGCGCGTATTGAACACGTCGTCCCGGATCGCCGCCCCGAATCACAGCACAGCACAGCACCGCATCGCCTCGTCGTCTCGAAACTGTCGTCCCGAATTTGCCGTTCCGAATCACCTCTCTTACACGTCACAGGGAATCGTTCCATGTTGAAACCGCTTGCGCACTCGCTTGTTCCTTCCCGCTCCCCTGCGCGCGCCGGTCAGCCGTTCGCGTTCAAGGCGCTCGCCGCCGGCCTGCTCGTCGCCGCGGCGCTCGGCATGACGCATGGCGCGCACGCGGCCGCCAACCAGCCGACGATGGCGGTCGCGTCGACCTTCACGACGATGGACCCATACGACGCCAACGACACGCTGTCGCTCGCGGTCGCGAAGTCGTTCTACGAGGGCCTGTTCGGCTTCGACCAGAACATGAAGGTGCATGAGGTGCTTGCCACCGGCTACGAATCGAGCCCGGACGGCCTCACCTACATCGTCAAGCTGCGCCCGAACGTCAAGTTCCAGGACGGCACGAACTTCGACGCCGCCGCGGTCAAGGCGAACTTCGACCGCGTGACCGACCCGGCGAACAAGCTCAAGCGCTACAACCTCTTCAGCGTGATCGCGAAAACCGACGTGCTCGACGCGGGCACCGTGCGCTTCACGCTGAAGTACCCGTTCTCGGCCTTCATCAATACGCTCGCGCACCCGTCGGCGGTCATGATCTCGCCGGCCGCGCTGAAGAAATGGGGCAAGGACATCGCCTTCCACCCGGTGGGCACGGGCCCGTTCGAGCTGGTGTCGTGGAAGCAGTCCGACGACCTGAGCGTGAAGAAATTCGCCGGCTACTGGCACACCGGCTATCCGAAGGTCGACGGCATCATCTGGAAACCGGTGATCGACAACAACACGCGCGCCGCGCTGATGCAGACCGGCGAAGCCGATTTCGCGTTCCAGATTCCGTATGAGCAGGCCGCCGCGCTGCAGGCCAGCCCGAAGGTCGATCTGGTCGCCGCGCCGTCGATCATCGCGCGCTATGTCAGCCTGAACACGCATCAGAAGCCGTTCGACAATCTGAAGGTGCGCGAGGCGCTGAACTACGCGATCAACAAGGATGCGCTGGTGAAGGTCGCGTTCTCCGGCTACGCGACGCCCGCGGTCGGCGTGCTGCCCGTCGGACTGGAAAACGCCACCAAGCAGGGCCCCTGGCCCTACGACCCGGCCAAGGCCCGCGCGCTGCTGAAGGAAGCGGGCTATCCGAACGGTTTCGAGACGACGCTGTGGTCGGCCTACACCAACACGACCGCGGTCAAGGCCATCCAGTTCGTCCAGCAGCAGCTCCTGCAGGTGGGCATCAAGGCCCAGGTGCAGGCGCTGGAAGCCGGACAGCGCGTCGAACGCGTCGAAAGCGCGCAGAGCCCCGACACCGCCCCGGTGCGCATGTACTACTCGGGCTGGTCGTCGTCGACCGGCGAGGCGAACTGGGGCCTGACGCCGCTGCTCGCGTCGATCTCCTATCCGCCGAAGCTGATGAACACCGCGTACTACAAGAACGACGCGGTCGACACGGATCTCACCGACGCGCTGAAAACCGTCGACCCGACCAAGAAGAGCGCGTTCTACGCCGATGCGCAAAAGCGCATCTGGAACGACGCGCCGTGGATCTTCCTGGTCACCGAGAAGGTCGTCTACGCGCGCTCGAAGCGTCTCACCGGCGCCTACGTGATGCCTGACGGCTCGTTCTACTTCAACGACATCGCGCTGAAACAGTAAAGCCTGCCCGGGGCCCGTTAGCGGGCTCCGGTCCACGCGCCCTGCGTCACACGCCATGCTCCACCGGATGCCCTCCTCCAGATGTTGAACTTTGTCGCCAAACGGCTCGTCGGTCTGATCTTCACCCTGGTGCTCGTCGGGGTGCTGGTCTTCCTCTTCGTCCATCTGCTCCCCGGCGACCCCGCGCGACTCGCGGCGGGCCCCGACGCCGACGCGGCCACGGTCGCGCTGGTGCGCCACGACCTCGGTCTCGACCAGTCCCTGCCGCAACAGTTCGTGCACTTCTTCTCGCACGCGCTGACCGGCGACTTCGGCATCTCCACGCGCACCAAGCGTCCGGTCGCGCTGGAGATCGGCGAGCGCTTCATGCCGACCCTGCTGCTCACGCTC
The DNA here is from genome assembly GCA_050955065.1 of Janthinobacterium lividum. Taxonomy (GTDB): domain Bacteria; phylum Pseudomonadota; class Gammaproteobacteria; order Burkholderiales; family Burkholderiaceae; genus Robbsia. Next base: position 2,360 of record JBPBQT010000287.1, read on the forward strand.
GCGAGCCTCGCCTGGGCGGTGGTCTTCGGCCTGGTCATCGGCGTGATCTCGGCGGTCTGGCGCAACCGCTGGCCGGACCGGCTCGGCATGACGCTCGCGGTGTCGGGGATCTCGTTTCCGGCGTTCGCGCTCGGCATGCTGCTGATGCAGCTGTTCTCGGTGAAGCTCGGCTGGTTCCCGGTGATCGGCGACGGCAGCTGGCGCAGCTACGTGCTGCCGTCGATCACGCTTGGCGCGGCGGTCGCGGCGGTGCTCGCGCGCTTCACCCGCAGCGCCTTCGTCGACGTGTTTCACGAGGACTACGTGCGCACCGCGCGCGCGAAGGGCCTGAGCGAATGGCGCGTGGTCGCCAAGCACTGCCTGCGCAACGCGCTGGTGCCGGTGGTGACGATGATGGGGCTGCAGTTCGGTTTCCTGCTGGGCGGCTCGATCGTCGTCGAGACCGTCTTCAACTGGCCGGGGCTCGGACGCCTGCTGGTCGACGCGGTGGCGATGCGCGACTACCCGATCCTGCAGGGCGAAGTCCTGCTGTTCTCGGTCGAATTCCTTTTTATCAATCTGGTTGTCGACGTGCTGTACGCGGTCATCAATCCGACCATTCGTTTCAAGTGAGACGCTGATGAACCCTTCCACGAACGATCCGGTCACGCCCGCTGGCGCCGACGCTGGTGCCGACGCTGGTGCCAATCTACCCACCGGTCTGAACCCGATCCGTACCGAAGCCGACGAGATCGCCCGCGCGGCGACGCTCTCGCCCGCCGACGTGCAAACGCGCATCGATGCGCCCGCCGCCGCGCAGGGGCCCGGCGTGTCGGCCGCGGCGATGGTGGTGCGCACGCCGGGCGCGGAATTCTGGCGGCGTTTCCGCCAGCAGCCGATCGCCCTGCTCGCCGGCATCTTCATCGTCCTGCTGGTCATCGTCGCCGTGCTCGCGCCGTATCTCGCGCCCTACGACGCCGAGAACTATTTCGATTACGACGCGCTGAACGCCGCACCATCCGCCAGCCACTGGTTCGGCGTCGATTCGCTCGGGCGCGACGTGTTCAGCCGCCTGCTGGTGGGCTCGCGCCTGTCGCTCGCGGCGGGCATCCTGTCGGTGACGATCGGCGCGGTGATCGGCACCGTCGCCGGGCTGCTGGCCGGCTACTACGAAGGCTGGTGGGACCGCATCACGATGCGCGTGGCCGACGTGCTGTTCGCGTTCCCCGGCATCCTGCTCGCGATCGCCGTGGTCGCGATTCTCGGCAACGGCATGGTGAACGTGATCTGCGCGGTCGCCGTGTTCAGCGTGCCCGCGTTCGCACGGCTGGTGCGCGGCAACACGCTGACGCTCAAGCATCTGACATACGT
>JBPBQT010000288.1:0-3368 GCA_050955065.1 Janthinobacterium lividum
TCGTCATCATCGACGAGCTGGCCGACCTGATGATGGTGGCCGGCAAGAAGGTCGAGGAACTGATCGCGCGCCTGGCGCAGAAGGCGCGCGCGTCGGGCATCCATCTGGTGCTCGCCACGCAGCGCCCATCGGTCGACGTGATCACCGGCCTGATCAAGGCGAACATTCCGACCCGCGTCGCGTTCCAGGTATCGTCGAAGATCGATTCGCGCACGATCCTCGACCAGATGGGCGCGGAGTCGCTGCTGGGGCAGGGCGACATGCTGTTCCTGCCGCCGGGCAGCGGCGACCCGCAGCGCGTGCACGGCGCGTTCGTCGCGGACGACGAGGTGCATCGGGTCGTCGAGCACCTGAAGCAGTTCGGCGAGCCCAATTACGAGGAGAGCATCCTCGCCGGCGGCACCGTCGACGGCGTCGGCGGCGACGCGAACGCGGGCGAGGGCGGCGACGCCGAGGCCGATCCGCTCTACGACGAGGCCGTCGCGTTCGTCGTGCGTTCGCGGCGCGCGTCGATCTCCTCGGTGCAGCGGCAGTTCCGCATCGGCTACAACCGCGCCGCGCGGCTGGTCGAGCAGATGGAGGCCGCCGGCGTCGTCTCGTCGATGGGCAACAACGGCGGGCGCGACGTGCTCGTGCCGGGCGCGGCCGAGTAGCCGGTGGCGAGACATTCAGGCGCGGGGACGGGGGGTGCCTGCCCGACCACGGAGGGGCGTCGGATCCATATCCTGGCGTTTCCCGAGGTCCAGTTGCTGGACGTCGCCGGCCCGCTGCAGGTGTTCGCCTCCGCCAACGCCTGCGCGCGGGAGCGGGGCATGCCGCGCCCGTACGATGCCCGCGTGATCGCCTCCGGCGCGGACGTCGTGTCGTCGGCGGGAATGGCGCTGTCGACGCTGCCGCTCGCCCGGGTACCGGCGCAGGTCGATACCCTGATCGTCGCGGGTGGCGAGGGCGTCGACGCGGCGTCCGGGGACGGGGACCTGCGCGCCTGGGTGCGCGAACACGCGCGGGGCGCGCGCCGGGTGGCGTCGGTGTGCACCGGGGCGTTCCTGCTCGCCGCCACGGGCCTGCTCGACGGTCGTCGCGTCGTCACGCACTGGGCGCATTGCGACGCGCTCGCGCGGCGTTATCCGGCGCTGCGCATCGACCGGGACCCGGTCTTCATCCGCGACGGCGACGTGTGGAGCTCGGCGGGCGTCACGGCCGGCATCGATCTGGCGTTGGCGTTCGTCGAAGCGGACTGCGGCCACGCGCTGGCGCTGGACGTCGCGCGTCATCTGGTGGTTTTTCTGAAACGGCCCGGCGGGCAGAACCAGTTCAGCGCGACGCTGGCGATGCAGCACGCGAGCGCGCGTTTCGGTACGCTGCTCGCATGGATCGCCGATCATCCGGGCACGGAATTGTCGGTCGGCGCGCTGGCCGAACGGGCGGGCATGAGCGAACGCAGTTTCGTGCGCCATTTCCGCGTGGAGACCGGCGAGACGCCGGCACGGGCCGTGGAACGGATTCGCGTGGAGGCGGCGTGCCGCCTGCTCGTGCAAACCCCGCTGCCGGTGAAACGCATCGCCGCGCACTGCGGTTTCGGCAGTGACGAGACGCTGCGGCGCAGTCTGATCCGGGTCATCGGCGTCGCGCCGCAGGAGTACCGGGAACGCTTCGGCACGCCAATGTCCGCTTCGTCCGCATCGCGCGGGAGCCTCCCCCAGTAGCGCCGCTGCCGCCCGGGCGGGGAAACGAACCGGACGATTTGCATCGCATTCCTGAGCGATCGTCCGGGTCGGTCTGCCGGCTTCGGCGCACCGCTCCGGGCGGTGCCGAGGCCCGTGCGGCGCGCGTACGATCAGCACAACAATCGCCGAAACACCTGCTGGAAATCGACCGCAAATCGCCGCCGTGTATTTTGCGACAGATCCTTGTACCATGAAGCTGTTTCCATCGCAGTGCCTTGCGTCTTTCCCGGCACGCTTTCCTGGCGCCCGCCGCCGGTATTTTTCTTCCGGATCGTTCAATTGGCCTACAAGCTTCCCGATACCGCCACGGCGCCGTTTTGTCCGTCGGAAATCCGCGGCACCGTCGAGGTGGCCCCGGACGCACCGCTGTTCCAGCGGCTGCTGAAATTCACCGGCCCCGGGCTGCTGGTCTCCATCGGCTACATGGACCCGGGCAACTGGGCGACGGACATCGAGGCGGGGTCGAAATTCGGCTATGGCCTGCTGTTCGTGGTGGTGCTGTCCAGCCTCGCGGCCATGGCGTTGCAGTGCCTGTCGATGCGTCTGGGCATCGTCACCGGACGGGATCTCGCGCAGTTGTCACGCGCCCGCTACCGGCCCGCCGTCGTGCGGGGGCAATGGGTGTTGGCCGAGATATCGATCATCGCCTGCGATCTCGCCGAGGTGCTGGGGGGCGCGCTCGCCTTTCATTTGCTGCTGGGCTGCCCGATCGGCTGGGGAATTGCGCTGACCGCGCTGGACACCTTCATCGTGCTGGGCCTGCAGGGCAAGCATTTCCGGCATCTGGAAGCGATCATGCTCGGGCTGATCGCGACGGTCGGCATCGGATACATCGTCGAGCTGTTCTGGATCAAGCCGCACTGGCCGGACGTGGCCGCGGGCCTGATGCCGTCGTGGAAAACGCTCACCGAACGCGAGCCGCTGTATCTGGCGATCGGCATCCTGGGCGCCACGGTCATGCCGCACAACCTGTATCTGCATTCCTCGATCGTCCAGACGCGCGTGGTGGGACCCGGCGCTGCGGCCAAGGCCTCGGCGATCCGGCTGCTGCGCGTGGACACGCTCTTTTCGCTGACGCTCGCGATGCTGATCAATGCCGCCATCCTGATTCTCGCGGGCGCGGCGTTCTATGCGCACGGGCATCGCGGCGTGACGGAAATTCAGGATGCGTACCAGTTGCTCGCGCCCATCGTCGGCACCGGTCTCGCCGGCACCCTGTTCGCGATCACCCTGCTCGCGTCCGGGCAGAGTTCGACCTTCACGGGCACGCTGGCGGGACAGGTCGTGATGGACGGCTTCCTGCATCTGCGGATTCCCTGCTGGCAGCGGCGGCTGATCACGCGCGGCCTGGCCCTGATTCCGGCGTTCATCGGGGTGGCCATCGCAGGGGAGAAGGCGATCGGACAGTTGCTGGTGCTCAGCCAGGTGGTGTTGAGCCTGCAGCTGCCCTTTGCGCTCTATCCGCTGATCCGCATGACCGACGACCGCGACCTGATGGGCGAGTTCGCGAACCGCTGGTGGACACGGGCGCTGGCGTGGGCGTTGTTCGTCGTCATCACCGCCGCCAATCTCTGGCTGGCCGCGCAGACCTTCGGCTGGGTGTGAGGCGGGGTGGGTGAGGCGGGGTATGTGGCGGGGTGC
>JBPBQT010000289.1:0-3296 GCA_050955065.1 Janthinobacterium lividum
CGCGGACGTTGCCGCGAGCTGACCATGGCCTTGACGATCACCGACGAGTGCATCAACTGCGACGTATGCGAACCGGCCTGCCCGAACGGCGCGATCACGATGGGTATCGAGATCTATGAGATCGATCCCGCGAAGTGCACCGAATGCGTCGGTCACTTCGACGAGCCGCAATGCCAGATGCTCTGTCCGGTGGAGTGCATTCCGCCCGACCCGCTGCATGTCGAATCGCGGGAGGCGTTGCGGCGCAAGTACGAAAGACTGACCGCCGGGAAGGAAGGCGTCGCTCAGCCGGCCGCCGGACAGCCTGCCTATTCGGACCATTCGGACCATTCGGACCATCCCGACATTCCCCGCTGAAAGCCGTCCCGGAACAGGTCCGATAAAAGTCTGAAAAGACGCCGACCGTATCCGGAACGCCGTCGTGCAGTCAGTCCGCCCGATGCAGGTTCATCATCGCGCGCTCGCTTTCCCCCTGCACGATCTGCGGCATGACGGCGAGGCTGCGTTCGACCGCAGCGTCGATCAGTTCCTGTTCCTCGCGCCGTGGCGCCTTCAAAACGAAATTGATCACGTCCGGCTTGCCCGCCGCCTGCGGCAGCAGTTCGCGCGGATGGCCGATGCCGATGCGCAGGCGCCAGTAATCGGGCGTCGCCAGCTGCGCGGTGATGTCCTTCAGGCCGTTGTGGCCGCCGGTGCCGCCGCCGCGCTTGAGCTTGACGACCCCGGGCGGCAGATCCAGCTCATCGTGCGCGACGAGGAGCTCGTCGGGCGGGATCTTGAAGAAACGCGCCAGTCCCGCCACCGAAAGACCCGAACGGTTCATGAAGGTCTGCGGTTCGATCAGCCAGACGTCGTTGCCATGGAGGCGCGCTTTCGCGACCAGCGCGTTGAAGCGGGGTTCGTGGCGCAACGTCGCGCCCGCGTCGCGGGCCAGCTGGTCGATCAGCCAGAAGCCGGCATTGTGGCGGGTCGTGACGTATTCGGGGCCCGGGTTGCCGAGACCGGCGATTACTTTGATCATCGCATTCCGTGGAAGCGTGGCGGGAAGGCGCCAGCATGACTGGCAACGAAAAAAAACCCGCCGGGCGGCAACGCGCGGCGGGTCGGATCGCATCGGTGCCCGGCGGCGTCAGACGCGCGCGGGCACGGCGGATCGGGGCAGGGACGACAGGGTGCGCGAACCGGACCGGAGGCCCGGACGCGCAAGCCCCTCAAGCAGCCGGGGCGGCTTCGCTGTCGTCGGCTGCCGCGTCTGCCGCGGACAGGATCGCTGCCGGCGCCGTCGCGGTGACGATGACCGGGTTTTCCTGCGCGAACGTCGGTGCCAGGGTCACGCCCGTGGGCAACTTCACTTCCTTCGCATGCACCGATTGACCGATCGTGAAATTCGCGAGGTCGACTTCGACGAATTCCGGCAGTGCGGCCGGCAGACAGACGATGTCCAGGTCATACAGGACGTGCGTGATCACGCCGCCACTCAGCTTGACCGCCGGCGAGCCTTCCTGGTTCAGGTAGTGAACCGGAACCTTCGTGTGCAGCACGCGCGAGGCATCGACGCGCAGGAAGTCGACGTGCAGGACCAGCGGCTTGAACGGATGGTATTGCACATCGCGCAGCAGCACTTGCTGGCTGGCGCCGTCGCCGACCTTCAGGTTCAGGATCGAAGCGTGAAAAGCCTCTTTGCGCAGGGCGTGGAACAGCGCGTTGTGATCGAGCTCGATCACTTGCGGTTCGCCGGTACCGTAAACGATGCCGGGGGTCTTGCCTGCGCGGCGCAGGCGGCGGCTCGCACCCGTTCCCTGTGCACTGCGCTCAAAAGCGATAACGTCCATCGTGTTTCTCCAGAAACCGCCCGCGACCAGGCGGTGTATCGGGCTCGTCGCCGAGCCCTTTGAATGAACGGTCCGGACCTTCGTTCGTCCGGACCGACTGCTGCTCCCGGCCGCGGACGGCGAGAGCAGGACAATGCGGGGGTTACTACATGGCAATGCTGTGAGGCAATACCGCGGGGCACGACGAAAATATCAGATCGTCGGCATGAATTCGCCATCGGCGAACAGCGACAGCACCGAGTCGCCGCGCCGGATGCGCGCGAACGTTTCCGCCAGCAGGCCGGCGCTCGACAGCGTGCGGATCTTCGCGCAGCTGCGGGCTTCCTCGCTCAGCGGAATCGTGTCGGTGATCACGAGCTCGTCGAGTTCCGACGCCGCGACGCGCGCGCCGGCGCCGCCGGACAGCACCGGGTGCGTCGCATACGCGAACACGCGCAGCGCGCCGCGTTCCTTCAATACCTGCGCCGCCTTGCACAACGTGCCGGCGGTGTCGACCATGTCGTCCATGATCACGCAGTTGCGTCCTTCGACGTCACCGATGATGTTCATCACTTCGGCGACGTTCGCCTTCGGCCGGCGCTTGTCGATGATCGCGAGATCGGTGTTCAGTTGCTTGGCCAGCGCACGGGCGCGCACCACGCCGCCGATGTCCGGCGAGACGACCATCAGGTTGTCGTAGTTGCGCTTGCGCAGGTCGTCGAGCAGCACCGGCGTCGCGTAGATGTTGTCCACCGGGATGTCGAAGAACCCCTGGATCTGGTCCGCGTGCAGGTCCATCGTGATGATGCGGTTCACGCCGGCGATCTGCAGCATGTTCGCGACGACTTTCGCCGAAATGGCGACGCGCGCGGAACGGGGACGACGGTCCTGACGGGCATAGCCGAAATACGGGATCGCCGCGGTGATCCGACCCGCCGACGCGCGTCGCAGCGCGTCGGTCATGATCATCAGCTCCATCAGCGTGTCGTTCGTCGGCGCGCACGTGGACTGCAGCACGAAGACATCCTTGCCCCGGACGTTTTCCATGATCTCGACCTGGATTTCGCCATCGGAAAAACGGCTGACCATGGCTTTGCCAAGGGGAATGCCAAGAATCTTGACGACTTCCTCGGCAAGACCAGGATTGGCGTTGCCAGTGAAAACCATCAGGCCTTCGTTCATCATGTACCTGCTAGGGGGTGTCACTTGGATGGGGACGAGATAGTTGCGCTGACTGTTTGTACAGCTGGCTCGAGCGTGAGGGCTGCTGCCTTCGACTCGCTCGATGCGATGAAATCTTTGGCAGGGGAGGAAGGGATCGAACCTTCGCATGCCGGAATCAAAATCCGGTGCCTTAACCGCTTGGCCACTCCCCTACGACCTTCAATGATCGCGCTGTTCGCACATCGCTGGAGGGACCACTCTCACAGCGTTTCGACGTTCAGCGCTTTGCTTCTTTCGGCGCACATTGTACGCCGGAACTAC
>JBPBQT010000290.1:0-3291 GCA_050955065.1 Janthinobacterium lividum
TGCTGATCCTGGCCGCGGCGCTGGCGAGCCACCAGCTGGGTCGCGGGCACGTGTGCCTCGACCTGCAGGCGACGCTCGCCGACGCCAGCTTCGCGCTGTCGCTGCCACCGGAGGGCGATGCGCCCGGTGACCGTCCGGTGTTGCCGAGCGCCTTTCTCGCCGGCCTGGACCTCGCGCAGTGGCGCGCCGCGCTGGTGCACCCGTCGCTGGTCCGCGACGAGGAAAACGATGCATCGGGGGCCGCCGTAACGGGAGTTGCCGCAACGGCGGGCGCTTCCGGCGCCTCGCCGCTCGTGCGCGTCGGTTCCCGGCTCTATCTGCGGCGCTACTGGCAGTATGAAAGGCAGGTCCGCGCGGCGATCCGGCACCGGTTGGCAGGCGGCGCCGAGGAGCGTGCCGCGATGCCGCCGCCGCGTCTGCGCGCCGCGCTCGATGCGCTGTTTGCGTCGGGCGACGCTTCGTCGGGCGACGCTTCGTCGGGCGACGCTTTTCCAGGCGACGCTTCTCCAGGCGACCTCTCGCTCGCCAACGCATCGCCAGGCGATGCGTCACCGTCCACCGCGCGGCAGCCGGCGCCCACCGGCCGGGCGGGCGCGGCGGGTCGTCCGGCGGACTGGCAGAAACTGGCCTGCGCGATGGCCGCGAGCCAGCGTTTCAGCATCATCACGGGCGGCCCGGGCACCGGCAAGACCACCACGGTCGTCAAGCTGCTCGCGCTGCTGCAACGCATCGCGCTGCACGACGGCGGCGCGGCGCGGGCGTTGCGCATCCGGCTGGCCGCGCCCACCGGCAAGGCGGCGGCCCGCCTGAACGAATCGATCGGACAGGCGGTGCGGCGTCTGCCGCTCGACCGCTTCGCCAACGCCGAGGTGCTGCGCGCGGCCATTCCGACCGAGGTCACCACGCTGCATCGGCTGCTCGGCAGCCGCCCGGACACGCGCCATTTCCGTCATCATGCGCGTCATCCGCTGTCGCTCGACGTGCTGGTGATCGACGAGGCGTCGATGGTCGACCTGGAGATGATGGCCGCGGTGCTCGCCGCGTTGCCGCGGCACGCGCGGCTGGTCCTGCTCGGCGACAAGGATCAGCTGGCGTCGGTGGAGGCGGGGGCGGTGCTGGGCGAGCTGTGCCGCCATGCGCGCGAAGGACGCTATCTGCCCGCGCAGCGCGACTGGCTCGAGGCGGCGAGCGGCGAAACGGTCGATCCCGCGCTGGTGTCGCCGGCCGGCACGCCGCTCGACCAGGCCGTCGCGATGCTGCGCGAGAGCTACCGCTTCACCGCGCACAGCGGTATCGGCCGGCTCGCCGAGGCCGTGAACGCGGGCGCGGTCCGGGACACGCGGGCGGTGTGGGCGCGCGCCTACCCGGACCTTGCGCGGATCTGCCTGCCGGTGCGCGACACCGCCGCGCCTTCCAACACCGCCGCGCCTTCCAACACCGCCGCGCCCGCCAGTACCGCTGCATCTTCCGGTGGTACCGCTGCGCTGCGGGCGCTCGTCGTCGACGGTGCACCCCAGCAGTTTCCGAACGCCGGACGCGACCGGCGGGTGGGCGGCACGGCCGGCGCCGGCAACGGCACCGACACGCCACTGCCGCCGCCCGTCGGTTACCGTCACTATCTGGACATCCTGCGCGACACGCAGCCCCCGTTGACCGACAGCGCGGGCGCACGCCCCGCCGCCGACCGCCAGCCGGCGTTCGACGACTGGGCGCGCCGCGTCCTGGCCGCGCACGGCCAGTTCCAGGTGCTGTGCGCGCTGCGGCGCGGCGAGCATGGCGTCGACGGGCTGAACCGGCGCATCGCCGGCATCCTGTTCGCCGAGGGGCTGATCGCGGCGCACGAGGGCTGGTACCTCGGGCGCCCGGTCCTCGTGACCCGCAACGACTACGGGCTCGGACTGATGAACGGCGACATCGGCATCACGCTCGCGTTGCCGCATCAGGTGCCGGGCGAGGCGCTGCCGCGCTGGATCCTGCGCGTCGCGTTCCTGACGAGCGACGGCCGGCAGGCGATCAAGTGGGTGTTGCCCAGCCGCCTGCAGGCGGTCGAGACGGTCTATGCGATGACGGTACACAAGTCGCAGGGTTCCGAATTCGCGCACGCGGCGCTGATCCTGCCCGAGCGGCTCAATCCGATCCTGACGCGCGAACTCGTCTACACCGGCATCACGCGCGCGCGGCACTGGTTCACGCTGGCGAGCGCCGGCACCGATCATCAGGTGTTCGAAGCGGCGATCGAACGGCAGGTGCAGCGCGCCAGCGGTCTGGTCGAAACCTGAGCGCTGCACGGAAAAAGCTAGCGCGCCGCCGCCCAGAGCAGCGAGAGGCCGGATGACAGCATCAACCCGTCCACGATCAATTTGAACGTGCGCGCGGGCATCCGCATGACGATATAGCGCGCGGCGAACGAGCCGATCATCAGGGACGCGCCGATCAGCAGGCCGCTGAACACCCCCTGCGCGGGCAACGCTCCGAAACGGGCGAACACCGCGACCTTCGCGCCATACACCGCGAGCGATCCGGTCGCCTCGGTGGCCAGGAAGGCGCCCTTGACCAGACCGTAGGCCATGAAGACCGGGACGGTGATGGGTCCCGTCGACACCACGATGCCGGTCAGGAACCCGACGCCGCCGCCGATCACCGCCAGGTGCGGCAGCGACAGTCTGAAGTCGCGGCGCGCCAGCCAGCGGCGCGTCGGCACCATCGCCAGGAAGAACAGTCCCAGCGCGCATTCCACCGCACGCGGCGGCAGCGCGAGCAGGGTCCGCACGCCCAGCGCCGCGCCGGGCACCGCTGTCGCGCAGTAGGCCGCGCAGGCCCGCCAGTCGATCTCCCGCCACCAGGCGAGCACCTTGCCCAGATTGCCGAAGATCGCCGCGATCGCCATGATCGGAACGGCTTGCTGGGCACCGAAAAAGACCACCAGCACCGGCATCAGCAGCATCGAAGAGCCTGTGCCGATGATGCCGCTCAACACGCCGGCCACGAGTCCGACGAACAGCACGAGGGTATAGGGCATGAGGCGTGTCGGTGGACGACGAAGTCGAAATTATAGCCGCTGACCTGTAGTCGTCGGCTCGTGGCCGCTGACATCGTTCGGCGCCCGAGGAGCCGCCTGCAGGCGGTACGGACGTCATGCCAGGGATGCTCGAGCGGCATTTTTGAAAGCATACAATCCGTATCTCTTATTTATGGAGCATTCTATGACCGGGATGACGCCGAGTCCCCCGGACGCTGTCATCGTAACGGCCCGGCTGACGCTGGTGTCCGCCAGTGAGGAACACGGCAGCA
>JBPBQT010000291.1:0-2741 GCA_050955065.1 Janthinobacterium lividum
ACCGGCGTCGCCCCGGGCGCGCTTGGCGTCGGCAATGCGCTCGATCAGCTCGAGGCCGTGCCGACCGATCGCCTCGTTCTGCGCCACGTCCTCGTCGCAGATGAGTGCGGCCTCCTCGTAGGCGACCCGCACGCGCTCGGACGGCAGCGTGTTGCGAAGCCGCGTGAGCATGCGCTCGATCGCCCAGCGCAGATTGATCGCGGTCGGGCGTGTCGCGGCCAGACGGGCGGCATCCCGCTCCATCGCGTCGGTGCCGCTGTCGGCACGAAGCGCGAGCGCCAGACCGTAGGCGGCGACTGCACCGATCAGCGGCGCGCCGCGTACCTGCATGCTCACGATCGCGTCCGCAACCTGGTCGCAGCCGGTGAGGCGCAGGATGTCGAGCGACCAGGGCAACCGCGTCTGGTCGAAGATGCGCACCGAGAATCCATCATCGGGATCGATCCAGACGCTGCGATAGGCGGTGCCGTTGATCTTCATACGCAGACGAGCTCCGAACAGGGCCGGCACGCATTCGAACGCATCGACCGTCAGCTGTCGCTCCGTAGCATCCTTCCGAGCGATCGGGCACCTCCCGTACACCGGTCCTGTCGTCCCGTGAAACATCCTGCCGGGCGCGAACATGTTCAGGATCGCCATCCGAGCGACGCATGTACGGACGATCACGTATCGCCGGAACTTTGGCGTAATGGTTGCTTTTGATTGACAGAACTGCAGGGGTCTAGGAAGAGCGTGTCTGACCGTGTGTGCCCGATTCGCGATTCGCACTGTCAAGCCCGCGCAAACAGGCAACGCCACGAGCTGGTGAAGACATCGATGACACGAGCAGGACAAGGGTCGACGACCATCCGCCGTGTCGCTCATGCGTCAGGCACGGTGTTCCACGCTCGCTCCGGTTTCGCGATCCTTCCGACCGTATCGCGCATCTCCGTCATTTCCACTTCTCGATCGAACAAGGAATCCCGAGCATGAGCAGCGAAGACACGACGGGCGGTCGGCGCACCCGCGCCATGGCGATACGGGCTGGTGGCCGTCGTACTGCCGGCAGCAGCGCACGTGGCACCACGGCGCGCACGACGCGCGCTGTCGCCAAGCCGGCGGCGCGGACGACCGCAACGAAGAAGCCGGGCCCGAAGCCCAAGGCCGTCGCCGCCGCGAAGGCGCCACGGACGACGAAGGCGTCGACGACCCGGGCCAAGACCACGCGTACGGCGGCACCTCGCACCAAGGCAGCAGCAACCAAGGCGGCACCGAAGAAGACGACACGCGCAAAGGCTGCCGCGCCGGCCAAGCGCACGGCTGCCACGCGCAGCACCAGCCGCCCCACGACTGCCCGCGCGGCCTCGACCCGCAAGACGACGACACGCACCGCCGCCGCCCGGACCGGCACGACGCGCGCCAAGGCCACCACCACCGCACGCAAGACACCGACGCGGACGGCAAAGCCCGCCGCGACATCGTCGCGCACGACCAAGGCAGCCACCGCTCGCACGCCGAAGCGTGCGGCGTCCCCCACGACTCGCAAGCCCGCCGCGAAGACCAGCACGTCACGTACCGCACGTAGCGCGACGCCACGCGCATCCGCGGCGAAGACCGCGACCGCCAAGCGCACGACACGTACGCCGCGTGCCGAGACGCCGACGGCGCGCAAGACGGCGCCGGCTGCCAAGACCACCGCGAGCAAGCCGGCGGCGACGCGAAGCGAGGCAGCGGTGAAGATGCGCCGCTCGCCGAATGCGGCAACGCGTCGTGCAGCGGCGGAGCAGCTTCGCGAATCATCGGCCGGAACGGGTCGTCGCCGGAAGCCGGCGACCGAAACGACCGTTGCGCCGGACGAGTCCGTCGAGGCGGCCGCCACCGAGACCGCGGATACCGAGACGCACGCCGAGGAGTGATCGGACCCGGCGCGTCAGGCGTCGGTCTCGCTTCGGGCTGGATCGGCGCGTTGCCGGTCCAGCCCTTTTCGTGTCAGGCGCGCACCACCAGGGCCACGGCGCCGGCATGCCGTACCGATTGTCGGCGACCGCCCTGCGCGCCGTATTCCGGCTTGACCTGCGCCTCGCGCGCCGCCCCGGCAATCACCGACATGATCCGGTTCTGCACCATCATGGCGCGTTCCAGTCGTAGCTTGTTCTCGGCGGCAAGCGTCTGCAGCTGCCCGGCCAGCGCCCGCAATGCCGAGGCGTCGACCTCGTCCAGCTCCGCTGCCGGTTCGGATGCCAGCGCATGCAGACCGTCGAGCGCTGCACGCTTCTCGTCGAGGAAGGTCGAGATGCGGCCGAACTCGTGCGCATCGAGCGCCGCGTTCTCCTGCTCGAGTGCGCGTGCGAGCCGCTGCCCGGCCAGCGTCAGGCGTCCGCTCATCCATGCTTCTCCTGTATCTTCAGCATCTGCTGGTAGATGCTGTCGGCCAAGCCGAGGCCGCCGTGATCTTCCACCTGCTTGGCCATCTCGGTCACCAGCATCGGCTTGAAGCTCTCCTCGCCGGCGCCGCCGCCAAACGGGCCCTGTGCCGTATCGACCGTCGCGAACATCGGCTCGAGCATCTGGCCGATCGCCATCGCCTCGAAATCACGCGCGGCCTTCATGACGCGCGCGTCCGGCGCCTGCGCCGCGCTCGCCGTGGTCGTCGCGGCCGCCGGATCGATCGCGGTGATCTTCATCGCACTACCAGGTTGGCCTGCAGCGCGCCGGCTGCCTTGATGGTCTGCAGGATGCTGATCATGTCGCGTGGTCCGACG
>JBPBQT010000292.1:0-2652 GCA_050955065.1 Janthinobacterium lividum
TGTTCTCCACCGACAACAACGGCACCGTCATCGTCCTGCCCGGCGTCGACGCGACCGGCGCGGTCACCGTCACCGGACAGCTGATCTTCGGCATCGGCACCCAGACCAACAATACGCTCGGTTCCGCGACGATCATCAATTCCGATACCGCCGGCCAGTTCACGACGACCTGGAACGGTGTGACGGTGTCCGCGTCGTTCATCGACAGCGGCTCCAACGGGTTGTTCTTCAACGACGCGACGCTCACCCGTTGTGCGGCGTCCAGCGGCGCCTCGGCGTTCTACTGCCCGACGCCGAGCGTGACACGGACCGCCACCCTCACCAGCAATACGAATGCGGCGGAAACGGCCAGCGTCGCGCTGACGATCAATTCGGCCACCGCGCTGCTCGCCGCCGGTTCGGCCGACTACAACGCGCTGCCCGGCCTGGCCGGACAGGTAGGCGCGAACAGCGGCTTCGATTTCGGTTTGCCGTTCTTCTACGGGCGTAGCGTCTACACCGCGATCGAGAATGTGTCCACCCCTGGCGGTATCGGCCCGTACGTCGCGTTCTGATCCGGATGCCCGCCTGACGGAGGGCCCCCTCGCCGGGGCCCTTTCTTTTCTCGCACATGTTGATTGATAATCAATCTCATTGTGATTTAGAATCGTGCACCTACCCGGCGCCTGCGCGCGCGATCCCTTGATTCCGTCGACCATGGCACAACCGCCTTTCCCTTCCGCGTCGTCGCCGTACGGTGCGTCGGTGCAACCTGCCGGCAAGCGTTCGTCCCGCAGTCAGTTCCTCAAATGGCTGCGCAAGGCCCACGGCTGGGTCGGCCTCTGGGGCGCGGTGCTCGGCCTGCTTTTCGGCGTCACCGGTTTTCTGGAAAACCACCGGGCCGTACTGCGTATCGGCACGCCCGGCCCGGTGAAGACCGAGGTCGCGTTGCCGGTACCCGTGCCGGCGCCGCCCACCCCGCGCGCATTCGCGGCATGGCTGGGCACCACGCTGCAACTCGACCCGGCCAAGGCACGGGTCACGCGCGAAGCCGCGCAGCCGGTCAGCTGGAGCGGGCAGTCGGTGATGCAGCCGGAGCACTGGCAGGTCCGTTTCACCACGCCGCGCTACAACGTCGGCGCCGATTACTGGAAAGACGCCAACACCGTGCGCGTCACGCGCAGCGATCACGGCTGGCTGACGGTCATGCAGAATTTGCACCGCAGCACCGGCGTGGGGGTCGGCTGGATCTTGCTCGCCGACTCGATCGCGGGCGCACTCGTGCTGCTGTCGGTCACCGGCGTCATTCTCTGGACCGAACTGAACCGGCGGCGCACCGTGGGCTTCGGCATTTTCGCGGCATCGCTGGTCGCGCTCGTGGTCCTGGCCGGGCAATCGCTCTGATCGACGAATCGCCACGCGTGCACCGTGCCCCGACCTTCGGCGCCTACTTTCACCACCGGACCCGCGGTCGTCCGCTCACGGATGTCCGCGCTCAGGGTTCGCATCCGACGCCCGGTCGGGCGCCATCTCGTCCTCGCTGACCGCATCCGCCCAGACGTGATGCGGCTCGGTAGACCCCTCGTTCACACCCGCGCGGCGCCGCACCGCGCCGATGATCGTGAAATGGTTCGGTGTCTCGACACGCGATGCGACCACGGTCCGATGCCGTTCGCCCAATCGCGCCAGGATCGCGGCGTCGAGCCGCTCATCGGCGACCACGAGGGGCGGCGCCGAGACGTCGACCCGGGGACCGTCGATCGCCTCGGCGAGGCCGCCGCCGAAATCGGCGAGGCGCGCCAGCACCTGAAAGACCGCGGGAATGATCTTGCGCCCGCCCGAGCCGCCGATGGCGATCGCGTCGTCGCCGCTGCTGAAGATCGCCGGCGCGAAATTGGCGAGCGCGCGCCGGCCGGCGCCCAGCGCATTCGGCCGGTCCGCACGCGGATCGAACCAATTCACGCCGTTGTTCATCAGGATGCCGGTTCGGGGCGATACCCAAGCCGCGCCGAAACTGGAAAGCAGCGTCTGCGTCAGCGACACCATCATCCCGTGACGATCGACCACGCTGATATGCGTCGTGCAGGTGGGCATCGTGCGGTCGCCGCCGTCGCCCATTTGCGCGAAACGCTGCGCCCAGGCCGCGAGCAGCGCGTCCGTGTACGCGAGCACGGCCTGCGCGTCGGGCGTGCCCGACGTTTCGCCACCGCGATGCGCCGGCACGGCGGGGCGGTCGAGCGCCGCTTCGCAATGGCGCATCGCCGCGCCGACGCTCAGCGCGCCATTGAGTTCCGGCATCATGTGCAGCGTATAGTCGCGATACCGCATGCTGGCCGCCGCGCCCACCCGGGGCGCGACCGCCGCAAGATCCTGCGCATCGAGATAGCCGCCCGCGGCCCGGATGTCCTCGACGAGCGCCTGCGCCACCGGTCCGGCGTACAGGGCCGCGGCTCCCTCCCGGGCGATGCGGGCCAACGTCTGCGCCAGCACGGGCGCGCGCAGCCGCGTGGCGTTGCCCGTCACCGCCGCGGCGGCCAGCGGCGGTGTCCCGTTCTCGAGAAACCACGCCCGGCAACCCGGGTCCTGCGACAGGCGCCGCATCTCCGTTGCGACCAGCAGCGTGGTGTGATGGTCCACCACCGCGCCGGCCTGCGCCAGATCCACGGCGGGCAT
>JBPBQT010000293.1:0-2612 GCA_050955065.1 Janthinobacterium lividum
CATGACATCTACCTGGGGGAGTGGTCGCCCGACTACATCGACCCGCACAGCAACGCGCAGGGCTTCGCGTGGAACCCGGACAACGGCCCGCAGTCGGACTACAAGATGCTGGCCTGGCGCAACAGCTGGGCGATTCCGGCGCTGACCCGGCAGACGCAGGCCGCGCTCGAGGAACCGTCGGTGCCCAGACGCGTGGCGTTGTACGGGACGATGCAGAAGCAGGTGCTCGCCGATTCGCCGTTCGTGATCATGTTCCAGAAGATCTCGCAGGTGGCGCTGCGCCCGGGCGTGTCCGGCTTCGAGGTGGGGCCGGTCAACGACCTGGTGCTCTATCGCCATCTGAAAAAGGACTAGGCGGCCCATGGCGTTCGTTCGCACACGGGCCGGAGCGCCGGAGACCGGCCCGCGGGGCCGCCGGCAGCGGGGCATCGCACGCGTCGCCCGCACGGCGCGCTGGCTGCTGATGCTCGTGGTCACCTTCACGGGTCTGCTCGCGGTCACGTTCTTCATCAGCCGCAGGATACCGATCGACCCGGTGCTGGCGATGCTGGGCGAGCGCGCCTCGGCCGCCGCCTACGCCGCCGCGCGCCTGCATCTGGGGCTCGACCGGCCGCTGCCGGAGCAGTTCCTGATCTATGTGCGCGCGGTGCTGCACGGCGACCTCGGCATCTCGCTGCTGACCGCGAACCCCGTGCTCGACGATATCCGGCGCGTGTTTCCGGCGACGCTCGAACTTGCGACGCTGGCCACGGCCGGCGGCATCCTGGTCGGCGTGCCGCTCGGGGTCGCCGCGGCGGTCTGGCACGACCGCTGGATCGATCACGTCGCCCGCGTGATCAGTCTGCTGGGCAGCTCGCTGCCGGTTTTCTGGCTCGCGCTGACGGGGCTGCTGTTGTTCTATGCGCGCTGGCACTGGGTGGCGGGCCCCGGCCGCCTCGATCCGCTCTACGACGGCATGGTCGAGCCGCGCACCGGCAGCCTGTTGATCGACGCGTTGCTCGCGGGCGAGGGCGAGGTGTTTCGCAACGCGCTCGCGCATATCGTGCTGCCGGCGGCCATCCTCGCGTTCTACGCCATCGCGTACCTGTGCCGGATGACGCGCGCCTTCATGCTCGAGCAGCTCGGGCAGGAATACATCATCACCGCCCGCGCGAAAGGCCTGAGCGAGCGTCGCGTGATCTGGCGTCACGCGTTCGGCAATATCGCGGTGCCGCTGCTGACCGTCGTCGCGCTGGCCTACAGCTACCTGCTGGAAGGCTCGGTGCTCACCGAGATCGTGTTTTCCTGGCCCGGCATCGGCTCCTATCTCACGGGCGGTTTGCTCAACGGCGACATGAACGCGGTGCTGGGCAGCACGCTGGTGATCGGCGCGAGTTTCATCCTGCTGAACCTGCTGACCGATCTCCTGTACCGGGTCTTCGATCCGCGCTCGGCATGACGCCCCCGTTCGACGAGGACGCGCCCGCCACGTCCGTCACGTCCGCTTCGCCGCCGGTGCCAACGCGCCGGCGCGCCTGGCTGCTGACCGACAGCCCGGCGACGCCGGCGCAGGCCGCCTGGGGGCTGGCCTACCGGCGCTGGCGGCAGTTGTCGCGCAAGCCGTTGAGCATGCTCGGGCTCGGCATCCTGTTGTTCCTGGTCGCGGGGGCGCTGGTCGGCCCCTGGTTCGTGGGGCACGATCCCGTCACGCAGATCCTGTCGGAACGGCTGACGCCGCCGGGTGCGGCGCACTGGCTGGGCACCGATCAGCTCGGCCGGGACATTCTCTCGCGGCTCGTGCACGGCGCGCGGCTCACGCTGAGCATCGCGCTGCTCGTGGTACTGCTGATCGTGCCGATCGGGCTGCTGGTGGGCACCGCGGCCGGGTTCTGCGGTGGGTTCGTGGACACGGTGCTGATGCGCGTCACCGATATCGCGCTGGCGTTCCCGAAGATCGTGCTCGCGCTGGCGTTCGCCGCGGCGCTCGGGCCGGGCATCCTGAACGCGGTGATTGCCATCGCGATCACCGCCTGGCCGCCGTATGCGCGGCTCGCGCGCGCCGAGACGCTCAAGCTCGCGCAGGCGGATTTCATCCATGTCGCGCGGATGCAGGGCGCTTCGTCGCCGCGCATTCTGCTGCGCTACATCATGCCGCTGTGTTCGTCGTCGGTGATGGTGCGCGCGACGCTCGACGTGGCCGGCATCATCCTCACGGTGGCGGGGCTCGGTTTTCTCGGGCTCGGCGTGCAGCCGCCCACGCCGGAATGGGGTTTCATGGTGGCGTCGGGGCGCGACGTGCTGCTCGACGCGTGGTGGGTCGCGACGGTGCCGGGCGTGGCGATCCTGCTCGTCAGTCTGGCGTTCAACCTGCTGGGGGACGGGCTGCGCGACGTGTTCGATCCCCGGCATGGAGGCTGAGCGATGACCGGGTACGGCATGACGGGCGGTGCTCCCGGGACGGCGGCGGGCAGGTTGCTGGATGCGGCGGCGGAGGCGGAGGCGGATGAGAAGGCGGATGCGGCGGCGGATGAGAAGGCGCATGCGCCGCCGTACGAGCCGTCGTCCAGGCCGCTGTGCGAGCTCGACAATCTGCGCGTGGGCTTCACGCGCCACGACGGGCAGTTCGCGCCGGC
>JBPBQT010000294.1:0-2520 GCA_050955065.1 Janthinobacterium lividum
GCCTGATCGACCGCGTCGCCGTGCATGACAACCAGGCGGTAGCACGCGGCCAGGTGCTGTTCGTCATCGATCAGGCGCGCTTCAAGCTGGCGCTGTCCCAGGCGCAGGCGATGGTGGCGATGCGCCGCGCGACGCTCGATCAGGCGCGGCGCGAAGTCAACCGCAACCGCTCGCTCGGCGACCTCGTCGCGCAGGAAGTCTATGAAGAGAGCGTGTCGCGCGCGCAGCAGGCGGCCGCGCTGCTCGACGAAGCCAACGTGGCGGTGGGCGTCGCGCAGCTCAACCTGCAACGCGCCGTGGTGCTGAGTCCCGTCGACGGCTACCTGAACGACCGCGCGCCGCGACGCGGCGAATTCGTGACGGCCGGCCGGGCGTTGCTGGCGGTGGTCGATGCCGGTTCCTTCCATGTCGACGGGTATTTCGAGGAAACCAAACTGCCGTATATCGCGATCGGCCAGGGCGTGCAGATCCACGTGATGGGTCAGCCCCAGATGCTGCACGGGCATGTGACGAGCATCGTATCGGCGATCGAGGACCGCGACCGCGTGGAAGGCTCGAACCTGCTGCCCAACGTCAACCCCGCGTTCAGCTGGGTGCGGCTGGCACAGCGCGTGCCGGTACGCATCGCCCTCGACGAGGTTCCCGCGAACGTGCGGCTGATCGCGGGCCGTACCGCCACCGTGTCCATCGAAGATGCGAACGGCGCGATCGTGACGCCGTTCTTCGGGCGCTCCGTGCACCAGCGGCCGGCGCCCATCACCACGTTCCCGGACACCGCGCCGGATGCGGCATCCGGAACGATCACGGCGCCGCGCACCGATCCGGTACCGGGGACATCGACGTCCGATGCGGGATACGGACAGCCCCTCACGACGTCCCCGGCCGCAACGACGCCCGCGGCGCGCCCGCTCTCCGGTCCGGCAGGTGCGCGATGAGGCCGACGCTGCGTCGCGCGCTCTGGGCGCTGCCGTCGCTGTTCTGCGCGGCGGCCTGCACGACGATCGGTCCGGATTACCATGTGCCGGACGCGGCGCTCGTCAAGCAGCCGCTGGCGGCGCGGCCGCTGGTCGAGCAGGACGACGGCGCGGCCGGCAAGACGCTGGACGAGGCGGCATCGGCGTCTGCGGTACCCGATTACTGGTGGCGTCTCTATGACGATCCGGCGCTCGACGCGCTGGTGAACGAGGCGCTCGCCTCGAACAACGACCTGCGGGTCGCGGCCGCCAATCTGGAACGGGCGAACGCCGTTCTCGGCGTGGCCCAGGCGCAGGGCGGTTTTTCCACGAAGGCGTCGACGAGCGTCAACCGCGCGCAGGAATCCGCCGAGCAGTATCTGCTGACCGAAAAGCTGCCGGTCGCCTATGTCGGCGATGCCGGGCTGGCGGTGTCCTACCAGCTCGACCTGTTCGGCACGTTGCGCCGCGGCGTCGAAGCGTCCGCGGCCGACCTCGACGCGGTGCGCGCGGCGGTCGACACCGCGCGCATCACCGTGGTCGCCAACGTCGTGCGCGCCTATCTCGAAAGCTGCTCGGCGGCGGAAGAGGAAGACATCGCGAATCGTTCGCTGGCCTTGCAGAACCGCAGCGTCGAACTCGCCAGGCGGCTGAGCAGCGCCGGACGTGGCGCGCAACCGAACGTGACGCGTTCGGTCACGCAGGCGCAGAGCGTGCGCGCCGACCTGCCGCGCTTCGCCGCGCAGCGGCGTGTCGCGCGCTACCAGCTCGCCGCGCTGCTCGCGCGCAGTCCGGATGCGCTGCCGGCGTCGATCGCCGCGTGCCGGCGCACGCCGCGGATTCTCACGCCGCTGCCGGTCGGCGACGGCGCGGCGCTGCTGCGCCGGCGCCCCGACGTGCGCGAGGCGGAACGACGCCTGGCCGGCGCGACCGCCCGCATCGGCGTCGCGCTGGGCGAACTCTATCCGAACGTGAGTTTCGGCGCGAGCGCGGGCGTGACCGGCATCGGCGGCGACCTGGGCACGGTGCCGACCCAGCGCTGGGGGTTCGGACCGCTCATCAGCTGGAACTTTCCGGCGAACGGCACGCGGGGCCGGATCCAGGCCGCGCACGCCGGCGCCGACATCGCGCTTGCGCAATTCGACGGCGTGGTGCTGAACGCGCTGCGCGAGACGCAAAGCCGTCTCGCCACCTATGCGGGCGACCTCGGACGGCTCGACGCGCTGTACGACGTGCAGCGCTCGGCCGGACAATCGGCCGATGAAACGCATCGCTTCTTCCTGGCGGGACGCGAATCCTTCCTGGCGGATCTCGACGCGGCGCGCACGCTGACCAACGTCAATGCGCAGGTCGCCGCTGCCGAGGGCAAGGTGGCGCAGGATCAGGTCGATGTCTTCCTCGCGCTCGGCGGGGGCTGGCAGGTCGACCATGCAGGCGGCGCCCGTGGGGCAGCGAACACCCCGCCCCGTTCTTCGGCCGCCGCGACGGCAGACCAGGCGCGGCCGGCCAGTGCCGCCGAGGGTGAGGCAACCGGGACGGCCGGCGCCGCCGCAGCCGTGCCGGCCAG
>JBPBQT010000295.1:0-2181 GCA_050955065.1 Janthinobacterium lividum
GATCGCCTTGGTCTCGAGAAACTCCGACAGGCCGTAGGCGCCGTATTCGCGTCCGTTGCCCGACTGCTTGTAGCCGCCGAACGGGGCCGTCGGGTCATAGGCGGACTCGTTGATCCGCACGACGCCGGCACGCAGCTCGCCCGCCACCTGCCGCGCCGTGGCGAGCGACGCGGTCTGGATGTAGGCGGCCAGCCCGTAGGCGGTGTCGTTGGCGATCTCGATCGCCCCCTCGACGGAAGCATACGGCATCATCACCAGCACCGGCCCAAAGATCTCGTCCCGCGCGATCGTCATGCCGCGGTCGACACCGCCGAAGATGGTCGGCCGGACGTAGTAGCCGCGACCCAGATGATCGGGCCGACCCGGTCCGCCGGCGACGAGCACGGCACCGCCCTCCACCCCGACCCGGATCAGCGCCTGGATGCGGTCGAACTGCACGCGGTTGACCACCGGACCCAGCTGCGTGGCCTCGTCGGCCGGATCGCCGGTCACGTAGCGGGCCGCCTCGCGACGGGCGATGTCCAGCGCCGCCTCGTATTGCGACGCGTGCACCAGCATCCGCGTCGGCGCGTTGCAGGACTGGCCGCTATTCTCGAACACGCGCTCGATGCCGCGCCGCACGGCGAGATCGAGATCGGCGTCGGGCAGGATCAGGTTGGGCGACTTGCCGCCGAGCTCCTGCGACACGCGCTTGACGGTATGCGCGGCCAGCTCTGCGACGCGGATGCCGGCGCGCGTCGAGCCGGTGAAGCTGACGCAATCCACGTCGGCGTGCGCCGCCAGCGCCTCGCCCGTCACCGGCCCGTCGCCCTGCAGCATGTTGAACACGCCGGGCGGCACCCCGGCCTCGTGCATGATCTCCGCCCAGATGACCGCGCTGAGCGGCGCCACCTCCGACGGCTTCAGCACCATCGTGCAGCCGGCCGCCAGCGCCGGGGCCACCTTGGTGGCGATCTGGTTCACCGGCCAGTTCCACGGCGTGATGAGCGCGCAGACACCGATCGGCTCGCGCACGACCCGGGTGGTGCCCGACATCGCCTCCAGCTCGAAACCCTCCAGCGCCGCGATGGTCTGCCGCAGGTGGATGGTGCCCATCACCGCCTGGTCGCTGCGCGCGAACGCGATCGGCGCCCCCATCTCGCGCGACAGCGCCTGCGCCATGTCCTCGGCGCGCCGCTCGTACACGGCGAGCGTGCGCCGCAGCAGATCGAGCCTCCGCTCGCGGGTCCAGCGCGCGAAGGCCGGGAACGCACGACGCGCGGCGGCCACCGCCCGGTCGACGTCGGCGCGTCCCGCCAGGGTGATGGTGGCGAAGGCGGTCTCGCTGGACGGGTCGACCACCTCCAGCGGGCGCGGTTCGAGCACGTTGGTCCACGATCCGTCGACATAGCTCTGCCGCGCATGCGCCAGGACCGTCTCGTCCGTTCCGGCCATCTCAGCCCCGCGCCGTGGACTGCACGATCCTGCCCGCCATGCCCGTCTCCCGCCCCGGCACTCGGCCGGATTTTGTGATCACATTTTGTGGTCGTGCGGCCGTCGCGTCAATCCCGCCTCCCGGCGCCTATTCGCGATAGGTCAGCATGACCCCGACATAGCGCGGCCGCAGCGTGGTGTCGGTATAGGTCTCCGATCCGATCGTCTCGTGCATCTGGGTGAGACGCGGCGTCGCGTTGAGAAGGTTGTTGACGAACACCGACAGGTTGAACGCGCGCCGGAAGATCAGCCCGGCGCGCAGCGAGATATAGTTGGTCGCATCCGTCAGGGCGTAGCCGGGATCGTAGCCCACCGTGCTCGAATCCCGCAGCGGCGTGGTGCCGGCGGGGCCCGCGATATACTGGTAGTCGGCACGGACATAGGGCTGCGCGCCGAGGATGGTGAAGCGGCTGCGCGGTGCCGTGTACTGCGCGCCGATGCTGAACTTCCAGGCCGGCTCGCCGATCGAATCCCCCGTGCGTGCGATCAGCCCGCTGCTCGAGTTCCCGGCCGCGCTGTCTGTGGTGTAGTGCGCATCGGTGAAGCCGAACGCGGTGTCGATCGCAACGCCCAGGGCCGGACGGATCGTCGCCTGCACGTCGAAGCCGCGGCTGACCGCCTTGCCGAGATTGCCGGTATAGGTGATGCCGCAGGTCGGCAGCAGCACGGTCTGCTGGATGTTGTCCCAGTCGATCGTGTAGGCGCTGA
>JBPBQT010000296.1:0-2139 GCA_050955065.1 Janthinobacterium lividum
CCAAAAATGTAGATCCCCGCCGGGATATTTTTTCGTTTCGCGGAAGCCGGCGACGGTTTTTTCAGGACGTCGCGCCGCGCGCTCCGCCGGCGTGGCGCGCGCTCCGCCGGCGCGTGGCGAGCCGGCGCGCAAGTCAGTCTGCTAACATGACGTTCCGCGCATTCCGATCCTTGCGTCCGACGCAGCCGGCCCTTCCCTTTCATTCCTTTCCGCCTTGCCGACCGACCCCACGCTGCCGCCCCCCGCCCGCGCCCTGATGATCCAGGGCACGACGTCCGACGCCGGCAAGACCACGCTGGTCGCCGCGCTGTGTCGTCTGCTCGCGCGGCGCGGCATCCGCGTCGCGCCGTTCAAGCCGCAGAACATGGCGTTGAACAGCGCGGTGACGATCGACGGCGGCGAGATCGGCCGGGCGCAGGCGTTGCAGGCGTACGCGTGCGGCATCCCCGCGCATACCGATCTCAATCCGGTGCTGCTCAAACCCAGTTCCGACCGCGCGTCGCAGGTCATCATCCACGGCAAGGCGGTGCGCGATCTCGACGCGCGCGGCTATCACGGCTTCAAGCCGCACGCGATGCTGGCGGTGCTCGAATCCTACGACCGGCTGCGCGCCCGATACCAGGCCGTCATCGTCGAGGGCGCGGGCAGCCCGGCGGAAATCAATCTGCGCGAGGGCGACATCGCCAACATGGGATTCGCGGAGCGGGTCGACTGTCCGGTGATCCTGGTCGCGGATATCGACCGCGGGGGCGTGTTCGCGCATCTGGTGGGCACCGTCGACGTGCTGGCGCCGTCGGAACAGGCCCGCATCGTCGGCTTCGTCATCAACCGTTTTCGCGGCGACCCGGCGCTGCTGGAACCGGGCCTGCGCTGGCTCGAGACGCGCACGGGCAAGCCGGTGCTGGGCGTGCTGCCCTATCTGCACGGCCTGTTCCTCGACGCGGAGGATGCGTTGCCGGCGACCGCCGGCCAGGCGACGCCGGGCGCGCTGCAGGTCATCGCCCCGGCGTTCGGGCGGATCTCGAACGCCACCGACATGGACGCGCTGCGCCTGAACGATCATGTCGACTTCCGCTTCGTGGACGCCGGACACGCGGTACCGCCCGCGGACCTGATCGTGCTGCCGGGCAGCAAGAGCGTGCGCGCGGACCTGCACTGGCTGCGGGAGAACGGCTGGGACCGCGCGATTTTGCGTCATCTACGCTATGGCGGCAAAGTCATCGGCATTTGCGGCGGGCTGCAGATGCTCGGCCGGCGCATTCATGACCCGCTCGGACTGGAAGGCCCGGCGGGCAGCAGCGACGGCCTCGGCCTGCTCGATTTCGAGACCACGCTGCAACCCGACAAGCAGCTCCGGGTGGTGCGCGGGACAGTGTTGCTCGACACGCCCGCGGCCGTGAGCGGCTACGAGATCCATATGGGCGTCACCACCGGGCCGGCGCTCGCGCATCCCGCGGTGCGGCTCGACGACGGCCGCCCGGACGGCGCGCTGTCCGCCGACGGGCAGATCCTCGCCAGCTACCTGCACGGCCTGTTCGACCTGCCCGAGGCGACCCGCGCGCTCCTGGCGTGGGCCGCGCCCGGGCATGCCGCGGCCGGTGGCGCGGTCGACCTCGCGCAGCGCCGCGCGACCGATCTCGAACGGCTGACCGACGCGGTCGAGGCGCACCTGGATCTCGATCTGCTGGCGCGCTGGCTGCCGCTGGGATCGACGATCGCGGCGGGCGCACCGGATGGGCCGGCAGCGCTGGCCGGGCCGGGGTCGCCGGGGTCGCCGGGCGTACCGACCACCTTGATCGCACCATGAGCGGTGGCGTGCCGTTCGGCCTCGGCGTCGGCATCGCCTCGAGCGCCGCGGCGCTGGTCGCGGGCGTGCTGGTCGACCGGTGGCTCGGGGAGCCCGCGCGCGCCCATCCGCTGGTGGGGTTCGGCCGTGTCGCCCATGCGCTCGAACGGCGGCTCAATCCGCGCGCGCGCGCCCGTGCGGTGCCATCGTACGTCGCGCGCATGCTCGGTGGCCTCGCCTGGGCGCTGGCGGTCCTGCCACCGGTGGCGCTCGGCTGGACGCTGCTCGGTTGCCTGCCCGGCTGGGCGCAATGGCTCGCCCAGGTCGCGATGCTGTGGTTCGCGCTGGGCGGC
>JBPBQT010000297.1:0-1798 GCA_050955065.1 Janthinobacterium lividum
TGCCCGTCGAACGCTGCCTCGCGGAGAACAGCTGGCCCGCGGCGCCGGACGTCTAGCAGGCCTGCGGCGGCAGACGCCTAACCCGCTGCGCGCTTGAGCCGGTGTGCGAAGGACTTGCGCAATTTCGCGACCTTCGGGGCCACCACGAAAGAGCAATATCCCTGGTTAGGGTGGTTCGCGAAGTAGTCCTGGTGGTAGGCCTCCGCCGCGAAGTAATTGCCGTCGAGCGGCGTGACCTCGGTGACGATCGGCCGGTCGAACACTTTCTGCGCGTTCAGCGCGTCGATCGTTTCCTGCGCGACCCGCGCCTGCTCGTCGGATTCCGTGAAGATCGCGGAACGGTATTGCGTGCCGACGTCGTTGCCCTGACGGTTCAGCGATGTCGGGTCGTGCGTACCGAAAAAGATCGCCAGCACGTCGCGGTACGCGATCACGGCCGGGTCGAACTGCACCCGCACCACTTCGGCGTGCCCGGTCGTGCCGTTGCAGACGGCTTCGTACGAGGGCTGCCTGACATGACCGCCCGCATAGCCGGATTCGACCGCGCTCACGCCCTCGACCTCGAGAAACACCGCCTCGGTACACCAGAAACACCCGCCGCCCAATGTGGCGATTTCCTTGTCTTGCGCCATTGTCATTCTCCGTTGCCTGTCTGGAAAGGTTAGCGCCTTTCCGGGTTTCGCGTGTGTCTGCGCGCCGCGCCGGCGGCGTCCCCGCCACGGCGCGCCGCCCCGTGTACGCACAGCCACACCCTGCGGCGACGCGTGTCGCGCAGGGGCTTTCCGATACAATACGCCGGTCAGGCATCGTTCAATCCCGCATCCATGCCGCGTACGCCAGGAGCCCCCTACATGCGTGAAGCCGCCGGTCCGGAAGCCGCCCTTCCCGATTTCGACGTCGCTGTTTTCCGGCAGACGCTGGCGCAGTTCGCCACCGGCGTGACCGTCATCACGACCCGCGCCGCGAGCGGCGAACTCCTCGGCATCACGGCCAGTTCCTTCAATTCCGTCTCGCTCGCGCCGCCGCTGATCCTCTGGAGCCTGGCCGGCACCGCCAGTTCGATGCCGGTATTTCGGGATAACGCACACTATGTCGTCAATGTGCTGGCCGCCTCGCAACTCGACCTGTGCCGCCACTTCGCAACCGTGAAGACCGACCGTTTCGCCGGCATCGCGCATCGCGCGGGCACGCGCGGGTTGCCGATCCTCGACGGCGCGCTGGCCTGGTTCGAATGCCACAACCGCAGCCGCTACGACGAAGGCGATCACACCATTTTCGTCGGCGAGGTCGAGCGCTGCGGCGTCCACGCGGATCTCGCGGGCAGTCGGCCCCTGGTCTTCCAGGACGGGCGTTTCCATACGACGCGGCCGCTGGACGAATGAATTCGCGCGGGCGGAAACAACTGGAAACAAGCTCGCCCGCGTCAAGACTGCCGCGCCGCGAAATTTCCGTTACGATACTACGCGTACCGGCGCCCGCCCCGATAAGACATCGGCGCGGTATCGATCCTGCCGGCGTCACACAAGGAGAAGTTCATGACGGATATCAAAGCCGTACTGGCGGACGTGGAAGACCTGCTCAAGCAAGCGGCAAGTACGACGGGTGACCGCGCGAACGAACTTCGCGAAAAAGCAATGGCGCAATTGAGGCAGGCGAAGGAAAAAGCCTCGGACGTGCAGGTCATCGTCGTGGAGAAAGGCAAGGCCGCCGCCCGCGTGACCGACGACTATGTACATGACAATCCATGGCAGTCGCTGGGGATGGCAGCCGCCGCAGGCTTCATCGTCGGCCTGCTGAT
>JBPBQT010000298.1:0-1680 GCA_050955065.1 Janthinobacterium lividum
TATGGACAGGACGTCGATGTCGCGCGGGTGAACGCCGCGCTGGCTGCCGCGAACCTGACCAGCACGGTGGCGGCGATGCCCGATGGCGTCGAGACCCTGGTGGGCGACAACGGCATGCGTCTTTCCGGCGGCCAGCGCCAACGTCTGGCGATCGCCCGGGCGATCTACAAGGATGCGCCGATCCTGATCCTCGACGAAGCCACGTCGGCGCTGGATTCGGAATCCGAGCGGCATGTGCAGGAAGCGCTGGAGGTGCTGATGCGCGGACGTACGACGCTGGTGATCGCGCATCGTCTGTCGACGATCGAGCGGGCGGATCGCATTCTGGTGATGGAGGCGGGGCAGATCATCGAGGAGGGGAGCCACGCCGAGCTGTTGAAGCGCGGCGGGCTGTACGCCAATCTGCACAATATCCAGTATCAGCGCGAGGAGGCCTGACACGTTGCGGGAGTATCGGCATCGCGCGGGGCGACCCGGCGGCGATGCCGGGTTCGCTTACCGGTCGCGCGGCGGATGGCGGTGATGCCGGGGCGGGGGCGGCGGGTGCCGATGGTGCCGCGGCGGCGGCGGACGGTGGCGCGGTGGCGGGGGAGCGTCGGATAGGTTCGACTGGCCTTCGCCGAAATGCATCGTTTGCGCCTGCGCGGATGTCGCGCCGGCGAACAGGGCGGCCGCGCTGCATGCCGCGGCGACCAGCCATTTGGCCTTATTCATCGTTTTTCCCTTGAATGTTCCGGATCGAAGACGCCCTGCGCGATGCGAAGATTCGTGGCACGCAGGGCGCTTCCCTTGTCATCGTAACGGTTTTCGCGGCGATCGGGTCGGCATTGACACGCCGGGAAACCGGGCGACGGAGCAAGCGCTCCCGCAGGTTGGTCGTCGGAGCGGACCGCCGCGGCGCCGAAGCGTCGCGCCGCACAGCGTCGACCGGCTGCGGATTCCAGCGATCGTCCAGCGTCGATGGCGCGTCGCGCGGCGATGGCCGGGCATCCCGGTTACATCAGCACGATGTCGTACTGCTCGTGTGCCACGTTCGTCTCGACCCGCAACGACACCGGCTTGCCGATGAAGTCCGACAGCATCGCCAGATGCTGCGACTCCTCTTCGAGAAACAGGTCGATCACCGCCTGCGACGCCACCACGCGGAACTCGCGCGGGTTGAACTGGCGCGATTCGCGCAGCACCTCGCGCAGGATCTCGTAGCACAGCGTGCGCGGCGTCTTGATCTCCCCCTTGCCCGAACAGGTCGGACAGGCCTCGCACAGCACGTGCGAGAGCGACTCGCGCGTGCGCTTGCGGGTCATCTCGACCAGGCCCAGCTGCGAGAAGCCGCTGACCGTGACGCGGGTGCGGTCGCGCGCGAGCGACTTCGCCAGTTCCCTGAGCACCGTATCG
This sequence comes from Janthinobacterium lividum, assembly GCA_050955065.1. Lineage (GTDB taxonomy): Bacteria > Pseudomonadota > Gammaproteobacteria > Burkholderiales > Burkholderiaceae > Robbsia. The sequence goes on from JBPBQT010000298.1 coordinate 1,396, forward strand.
CGGTGTTCGGCGTTCTCCATGTCGATGAAATCGATGATGATGATGCCGCCCAGATTGCGCAGCCGCAGTTGCCGCGCGATCATGTGACTGGCTTCCAGATTCGTCTTGAAGATCGTCTCGTCGAAATTGCGCGCGCCGACGTAACCGCCGGTATTGACGTCGATCGTCGTCATCGCCTCGGTCTGGTCGATCATCAGATAGCCGCCGGACTTCAGATCGACGCGCCGCGACAGCGCCTTCTGGATCTCCGTCTCGACGTTGTACAGGTCGAACAGCGGACGCTCG
>JBPBQT010000299.1:0-28735 GCA_050955065.1 Janthinobacterium lividum
GGTGCCTCGCTGCATACCGTCGCCCCCGCGCGGCGCGCGGCGTCGAGCAGGCCGCCGAGCATCAGCGACGGGTGCACCTGCCCCGCGCGCCCCAGCAGCACGCCGCCCGCGTAGATGTCGGTCGCCAGTTCGCCGCGCAATTCCTCGCGCGTCAGGATGCGCGCATCGGTCTTCGCGAATTCGTTGAGCTTGACGATGCGCTTTCGCCACTGCGCCATGTGCGCATCGGTCCAGGCCGCATTGATCCGGCCCGCCATCGTATAGGCGCACTCGATCGCGTTGTCCCGCAGGATGTTCTCGAAAACAGTGTAGGAGTGCGCGGCTTCGGTAAGCAGCGCGTTCTGCCGTTCCTCGGAGATGCTGCCGTCGAGTTTCTTCCCCGAGGGCGCCTTGCCGACGTTCACGCCGCCCGAGACCTGACCACCGCTCAGCGTGCTCGCGCCGATGCCCGGCACGTCCGCCTCCAGCACCACGACGGACCAGCCGCTTTTCGCGAACTCGAGCGCGCACGACAGCCCCGCGTAACCCGCGCCGACGATCACGACGTCGGCCTCGGCCGGCACCGCGTCGCGCCGCGCGTCGTGCGGCCGCCAGTCCTGCCACCAGTACGGCGTCTCGGTGAAATCATCGGCATAGATCTGACGGGCATTCGGCATGGTCGCTTCCTCGGCGGCGGACGGCAGGGTGAATCTCGACAAGCATCTTGAAAATCGATCCCGAAAACATCGGGCCGGCAGCATCGGATCGGCGCTCAGCCGAGCCAGACGTACTCGGAGAACGCGTACCCCATCAACCCGCCGACCGGTATCGAACCCAGGCCCTTGAGCTTGCTCGAATACGCGTCCATCACGCCGATGAAGACCGGGATGCCCAGGCCGCCCTCGTTCGACACCAGCGCCTGCATGTCGCCATAGATCTGCTTGCGCTTCGCCTCGTTCAGCTCGCCGCGCGCGGCGCCCAGCATCTGGTCGAACGCCGGGTTGTTCCACGACGCCTCGTTCCACGGCGACGTCGAGCGCAGGAACTGGGTGAAGAGCAGGTCGACGGTGGGCACCGGGTTGATCGTGCCGAAACTCAGCGGATGCTTGGCCCAGTGATTCGACCAATAGCCGTCGGGCGAGACGCGGTTGATCGCCAGCTTCATGCCGATCTGCTGCGCCGACTGCTGCATCAGCATGCCGGTATCCAGCGAGCCCTGCGCGGCCTGCGAGGCGAACGCCTCGAAGCTCTGGTCCGCCAGACCGGATTTCTTCAGATGAAAGCGCGCGCGGTCCAGGTCGTACGGACGCTGCGGCAGACCCGCGGCGTAATAACGGCTGGTCGGGTCCACGGGCTGGTCGTTGGCGATCACCGCGTGCCCGAGATAGGCGACGTTCCTGATCTGCTCGCGGTTCTGCATGTACTTGAGCGCCAGCGTGAAATCGCGATTGCTGCCGGGCGGCACGTTCTGCTTGATGATGAAATCGGTATAGAGACCGCCGCGCGTCTCCAGGATCTGGTACCCCGGCGTCGATGTCACGTGCTTGGCCGAGCGCGCATCGTTGAGCATGATCAGCTGCACGTCGCCGGAGAGCAGCGCGTTGACGCGCGCGCTTTCGTCGGGAATGCCGATGAACTCGATCTCGTCGAGATACGGCTGGCCCGGTTTCCAGTACGCGTCGTTGCGCTTCGACACCGAGCGCACGCCCGGCTTGAATTCGGCGCACTTGTAGGGGCCGGTGCCGTTCGCGGTGGTGAAATCGATGGTGCCGTCCTTGATGATCTTCCACTGCGTGGTCGCCATGATCACCGGGAAATCGACGTTCGCGCCGGTCAGCTTGATTGTGACTTCATTGGGGCCGCTCGCCGTCACGCTTTCGATCTGCTCGGCGACCGCCTTCGCCTTCGAGGCGACCTTCGGGTCCTTGTGGCGCATCAGCGAATAGACGACGTCGGCCGGCACGAGCTTCCGACCGTCATGAAACGTCACGCCGGAGCGCAGCTTGAACACCCAGACGACGGCGCCCTCGTTGTGGATCTCGGTGGCGAGCGCCGGCAGCGCGTTCAGCTTGCCGTCGAGCTGCGTCAGGCCGCTGTAGAACATGTTCATGCGGACGTGATCGGTCGAGTACCCGGCGCGCGCCGGATCGAGCGTGTCCGAGGTCGAGCTGTTCAAGCCCGCCACGCGGATCTTGCCGCCGCGCTTCGGCGTGCCCGTCGCCGCTGCATTGGCCGCGGTCTCGGCCGCGGTCGCGCGGGAAATCATCGTCAGGCCGGATCCCATCGCCAGTCCGGACCCCATCAGCAGGCGCAGCATCTCGCGGCGTGACACGCCATGACGCAAGGCACCGGCAACGGTTTCCCACTCCGTGCTCGAGATCGATACCGTTTTCTGTTCTTCGGTCATGCGATGAGGCTCCGTGGCTGACTGCGGTTCGCACCATTTACACACGCCGGAAGTCGTGCCACAATACGGCACGGCGTTCCATATTTTTCAGACGCGAAGGTAGCACGTGAATTTCCACGCGGCAAGCGAGGAAAAAATCACCCTGTGGGAAACGGTCGGGCCGATGCGCACCGCTCGCGCGCCGGAGAACGGAAATCGAAATGAAAAGTCTGTCGAAGAGCCTCGAAGTGCTCGAAGCGGTGTCGCAACACCAGCCGGTCGCCGTCGGCGTGCTGTCGCGTCTGCTCGGCATGCCGAAATCGAGCGTGCAGCGCGTGCTGCTGACCTTCCACGAGGCGGGCTGGTTGCGGCAGACGAAGGGCGACATCACGCGCTGGGAAGTCAGCGCGCGCATCCTCGGCATCCGCCCCGCCGCGCTGCACGGCAACGCGCTCTACGCGGCGGCGCGCGAACCGATGCGCCGCCTGCGCGACGCAACCGGCGAAACGGTGCACCTGTCGATTCCGGACAGCACGATTTCGGTCATTCTGATCGATCGGGTGGACTGCCACAATAATGTGCGGGCCTACAGCCCGATCGGCGACGTCTCGCCCTATCACGCCACGGCCAACGGCCTTGCCGTGCTGGCCTATCTGCCGCAGGGGGAAATCGACGAGATCCTGGCGCGCGGTCTGTCGAAATTCACCGACGCCACGCTCAGCGAAGCGGCGGCGGTGCGGGATGAGCTGGTACGCATTCGCGAACGCGGCTATTCCCTGAATCTGTCGCAATATCGCCCGGCGGTCTGCGCGATCGGCGCGCCGATTTTCGATTCGAACGCGCTGCCGGTCGGCAGCATCTGCATCTCGATGCCGGAATCGCGCTACGACCCCGCGCGGCAGGAGGAATGGGGCACGGCGGTGCGTCAGGCCGCCCGCGACATCGGGGCGGGTCAGAACGACGGCGCCTGAAAGACGAAGGGCGCGACCGTGGCCGCGCCCCTCCTGACCGTCTCGACATAGCCGCGATGCGGCCTGCTTCCTATGCGGCGCGCACCGTCGACGCGAGCAGCGTCTCGATATGCACCGGCAGGTCGCGCACCCGCACGCCGGTGGCGTGATACACCGCCGCCGTCATCGCCGCGGCGAACCCGGCCAGGCCGATCTCGCCAATGCCCCGCGCGCCCAGTTCATTGAGCGCGAAGTCCGGGTGGTCGAGAAAGGTCACGTCGATGTCCGGCGTGTCGGCATTGCTCGCGACGATGTAGTCCGCGAGATTGCTGTTGATCGGCGCGCCGTTGCGTGTGTCGTACTGCGTGCGTTCGAACAGCGCCATGCCCACGCCCATCATGACCGCGCCCTCGATCTGGTTCGCGCCGGTACGGGTATTGATCACCTTGCCGCCGTCGATGACGGTGACCACGCGCTTGACCCGCAGACGGGCGATCGCGGGTTGCCAGCTCACTTCGACGAAATGCGCGCCGTACGAGTGGATCGACAGCTTTTTCGCATCCGCGTCCGAATCGCTCGCGCCGGATTTGCCCATGCCGGTCACGTGATTGAAGCGCGCCGCGCGCAGCACGTCCTCGAACGGCATGCCGCCGGCCGCCGCCTGCTCCTTCAGATGCACGCGGCCGTCGGTCAGCGCCAGCGCGTCGGGCTTCTTGCCCATGAAGGGCGTGCCTTCGGCGCTGCCCGCCGCGGTCAGCATCTGCTTCACCGCGTCGCGCGCCGCCTCGGACACCGCCGGCACCAGTGACGCCGTCGCCATCGAGCCGCCCGACATCGGGCCCGGCGGCAGGCGCGTGTCGCCAAGCGCCACGACGACCTTCGACAGGGGCACGCCGGCCTGCTGCGCCGCCATCTGCGCGAGCACCGTGTAGGTGCCGGTGCCGATGTCCTGCGTGGCGCTCGACACCCGCAGCGTCCCGTCGGCGTTGAACTCGACGGCCGCCTGCGCCGGCACCCGCGAGGCCTTCCACGAGCAGGACGCCACGCCCCACCCCAGCACTTCGCCGTCCTTCCGCATCGACCCCACGCGCGGATCGCGTTTCGACCAGCCGAACTTGTCCGCGCCCACCTGCAGGGACTCCACCAGATGGCGCGACGAGAACGGCACGTTCAGGCTTTCGTCGAGCGTCGGCTCGTTGCGGATCCGCAGTTCGACCGGGTCCATCTTCAGCTGGATCGCCAGCTCGTCCATCGCCGATTCCATCGCGAACAGCCCCGGCACCGCGCCCGGGCCGCGCATCGAGGTGTCCGGCGCGATGTTGCGCCGCGCGTTGGCCGACGTGACTTTCAGATTCGGCGTGCTGTACAGGTAGGGCGTGGCCTCGCCGCAATCCTCCTTGCGCTTGTCGAGTATCGGCGCGTGGGAAATATAGTCCTGCTGCAGCGATGTCAGCTTGCCGTCCGCGGTCGCGCTCAGCCGCATGCGCTGCTGCGTGTTCGGACGATGGCCCACCGTCTGGAACATCATCTTGCGGCTGATCACCAGCTTGATCGGGCGGTTGAGCTTGCGCGCCGCGCCCGCCGCCAGGATTGAATGGCTCCACGGCCAGAGCTTGCCGCCGAAACCGCCGCCCAGGTATTCGGTGACGATGCGCACCTGCTCGTCGTCCACGCCCAGCATCTGCGCCATCGCCGAACGATGGTTCATGATGGCCTGCGTGGATTCATACAACGTGAAGCGTCCCTGCTCGAAGGTCGCGACGCTCGCATGCAGTTCGATCGGATTGTGCGTCTCGATCGGCGTGGTGTACGTTGCATCGAGTCGCACGGGTGCCGCCGCGAAGGCAGCCGCGGTATCGCCGCGCTCGCTCTCGACCTCGGGTTTCTCGTCCGGCGACATCTTCATCGCCACGTTCGGCGTTTCCTCCCGGTACTGCGCGTGCACGGCCGCGGCCGCGGCGCTGGCCTGCTCGAAGGTGTCCGCCACCACCAGCGCGATGTACTGGCCGTAATACCGGATCGTGTTGTCGTCGAGCGGCGGCCGCGTCTCGTCGATCTTGACCTTGGTCGCCTTGTTGACGCGGTAGAAGCGTCCGATGTTCTCGTGCGTGAGCACCGCGTGCACGCCCGGCATCTTCTCGGCGGCTGCCGTATCGAGGCCCGTCAGCGTGCCCTTGGCGATCGTCGACGGCACCGGCACGGCGATCAGCATGCCCGGCAGGCGGCGGTCCGACGTGTAATGCGCGCCGCCGCTGCATTTCAGCGGGCCATCCACGCGCGAGTGCGCGCCGCCGATGACGGCGCTCAAATCCTGGTCAGGATTTTTCATTGTCTGTGTTCTCTGCTTGTCTGTGGTGGTCGGTCGCAAGCGCCATCAGGCGGTCACGGTGCGCAGCGCCTGCATCAGGCAGCGCTTCGCGAGATCGACCTTGAAGCCGTTTTCGCTCTGCGGACGCGCGCCGGCCAACGCGGCGTCGGCCGCGGCCGCGAAGCTCGTCTCGTCGGGCGCGGCGCCGATCAGCGCCCGTTCCGCCGCCGTCGAACGCCAGGGCTTCGCGCCCACGCCGCCAAGCGCCACGCGCGCATGTCGAATCCGCCCGCCTTCCACCGCGACGACCACTGCCGCCGACGACAACGCGAATTCATAGGACGCCCGGTCGCGCAGCTTCAGATAGGTCGAGCGCGCGCCCTTCACCGGCGCCGGCAGCGTCACGTGCGTGATCAGATCGCCGGGCTGCAGCACGGTTTCCCGTTCGGGCGTATCGCCCGGCAGCAGATAGAAATCGTCGATCGCGACCTGCTTCGCGCCATCCTTGCCCTGGATCACGATCGTCGCGCCCAATGCCGTCAGCGCGACGTTCATGTCCGACGGGTTCGACGCGATGCAGTGCTCGCTCGTGCCCAGGATCGCCAGCATCCGGTTCGCGCCGCCGATCGCCGCGCAGCCCGAGCCCGGCTGACGCTTGTTGCACGCCATCGCGGTATCGCGAAAATACATGCAGCGGGTGCGCTGCAGCAGATTGCCGCTGGTGGTGGCCATGTTGCGCAATTGCGCCGACGCGCCCGAGAGCAGCGCCAGCGACAGCACCGGATAGTCGTGCTTGACCGTCTTGTCCTGCGCGAGGTCGGCGTTGCGTACCAGCGCGCCGATGCGCAGCGTGCCGTCCGCGTGGCGCTCGATCTTGTCGAAGCCCAGACGGTTGATGTCGACGACCTGATCGGGTTGCTCGACGTTGAGCTTCATCAGATCGGTCAGCGTCGTGCCGCCGGCCATGAACCGCACCTTGGCGCCCTGCTGGGCGGTGGGCGAGACAGCGGCGGCCGCGATCGCCTGGGCCGGGTCCGACGCGCGCGTGTATTGAAAAGTCTGCATATCGGTCTCCTCAACCCTTGCGCACGAACTGAATCGCGGCAACGATGTTCTTGTACGCGCCGCAGCGGCACAGATTGCCGCTCATCGACTCCTTCACATCGGCATCGGCATGGCCGCATGGCTCGCGCACCAGCGCCGCCGCGGACATGATCTGACCGGACGTACAGTAGCCGCACTGATAGCCGTCGTGGTCGATGAAGGCCTGCTGCATCGGATGCAGGTTGCCGGGCTGGCCCAGACCCTCGATGGTCGTCACCTCGTCGCCGTCGTGCATCACGGCGAAGCTCATGCAGGAATTCACCCGGCGTCCGTTCACATGAACGGTGCAGGCGCCGCACTGGCCGTGATCGCAGCCTTTCTTGGTGCCGGTCAGCGCCAGGGTTTCGCGCAGCGTATCGAGCAGGGTGGTGCGCACGTCCACCTGGACCGACACTTGCCGGCCGTTGACGGTGAACTGCACCGGCACGCTGCCCTCGGCGACGGGCGCGGGGGCGGCGGTGATGGCGGGCGCTTCATGAGGCAGGGGCGCCGCGGGCGCTTCGGCGCCGCGCGCGAGACCCGAGGCGGAGACCCCGCTCACGCCCGCCCAGGTGAGAAAGGAGCGCCGGTTCAAGCGCATGCCGGCCGAGTCGTCATCGCGCTCGGCCATGGAGGAAGTGTCGTTCGACATGGTTGTCCTGTGGGAAAGGGAAATTGGCCCGTTCTGGCGCAGGCTCGATGCGTAAGACAATGCAAGAATCGTTCCGTGAGCGGAAGTCCATGCAGGACGCCCGGCGCGGACCCGCGGCGCGCGCGTCATATGCTACGCGCGACGGACGCCTGTGTAAGATTTCCCGGGCAACGGCATGGGTATTGGCGCCCATCGCCCCCCGGGCCACCATGCGCAACCCGCCTCGCAACGCTTCGCGCAGGCATCGTTGCTTCGCATGCGTTCGTATCGACATGCCCCCGGGCGACCGAAACTGACGATCATCGAATACTACGGAAGAACCGGACGCTGTCATGACCCGACCCTTGACAATCACCAGCTCCCACGTTGCTACCCCGATCGTACACGTTCCCGCTGAAGAAACACGCACGCAGAGAAGCGCGCAGGCTTCCGGGCGTCAGTCGCCGGTGCAGACGGTCCCATCCGCCCTGGCGGCGTTGCCCGCCCGGCGCACCGACAGCGTCGAGCGCGGCCGGCTGCCGGAGCAGGTACCGCTGACGTCCACGCTACCGGGAAGCGACACCCCGCCGGCCCTGTCCGGCGAGCACAGCCTGTCGCCATCTCAGGTGCCGCGGCTCTCCCCGTCTCCGGATGGCGCCACCCCGCAGCGCCCCCCTTTGCCGGAAGCGGGGTCGTTCGCGCGCGCACGACCCCGCGCGAACCTGCCCGCAGCGCCAAACCTGCCACGACCGGTTTCGTCTGACTCCATGCGGACAAAGCGGATTGGCGACGCATCCACGGCGCCACCCGGTACGGGCCCGGCGGCTGCATCAAGTGCCGCCGCTCATGCATCCGGTGCGGACAATATCGGAACGGTGGATTTCGCCAGACCCGCTTCCTCGCACGCAAGCCCCCATGAATCCAGCGCCGGGCGGATAAACGAAGTCGGCACCTTGCGCATGATGCTGGACAACACGGCCAAGGCCAATGGCCTCGGGTGGGCCCTCAATGTGCTGCACGCAGGCGGACGCGAAGGAACGATCACGTTGCTGGCGACGGCGGTTCGCGAAGTCGTCGGGCAACTCGCCGCGCAGAAACTCGAGCACGCTTCGGAGCGGACGAAGATCGGCGTATCGGCAGGCATCATCGCGGCCACCGGCCTGCTCAACGTATTGACTGCGATCAGTCAGCATGGAAACGGCCGGGCGAACTGGATGACGCGCTCGGCACAGGCGACCAACGTCGGATTGCTTGGTGGCGCAGCGGGTATTGCCGCGAAGACGGGCGGCCTCGGGGCCGCGGCGCCCTTGTTGATCAAGGCGACCACCTATACCGCCGCCCGCGACACCCTCAATCTGCTTCTCCGGCTCAACGACAATCGCGACCCGGAGAAGCAGAGCCCCAGCAAGCGCGCCGTAGCCACGGACATGCTTCTATATGGCGGCAATCAGATTGCGGTCAACGAACTTCAGGGACTCGGCGCCGCGCATTCGGGTACGGGCGCAGCAGCGCTGAACGAGTCGACAAAAAGCGCGTTCGGTCACATAAGCGCTTTTTCCGCCGGCAACGCCGCAGGCGAAACGCTCGGTGCGCTGGTGTATCCCGCGCTCACCGCTTTCTACGACAACTTGGGGGAAGGCCTGGGCAAGGCGCTGAAAGGCGTCCAGGAAATGCGACTGTCGACCCGGGTCCATGTCCCGTTCGGAAAGGACGCCATCAACAAGTGGGCGGGGCACGATCTGGTTAGCGGCGTGACGGTGGAAGATGTGAAGGACAAGACGACCGGCGCCATGCTCGGCCGCGAATCGCTGTTCGTCATTCTGTACACGCTGATCGATGCGCTCAGCCAAGTCGGTCCGGCCCACAACATGAGCGAGAAAAACAGCGCCCATCTGACGAACGCGCTGGCCGGATTGGCAATCGGTTTCATGCTCTCGAATTTCATCGGCATTGCCAGCGCCACGCCACGCCGTCCCGTCACGGCCACGGATCTCGAAACCGGCTTGTCGGACGACCACTCGCACGTTCCCCTCGAGCCCATGGCCCCGGCTCAGCCCGAACATCCAAGGCATTCCGTCGATCAGCCATAAATACCGACGAGGCTTGCCGACGGTTCCGGCGACGGCAAGCTTCCCGGCGAATGACGCGCGACGCCGGCCCCGTCGCCGGCCGTTTCATGTAGCTCAGGCGCTTTCTTTCGAGACCGAGCCGCCAAACTTCGCGCAGACATCCGTACTTCGCATCGCACCGATTTCGCGCTCCATCCTATCGTCGACACTGAAGCCATTCACCATTGTCCGTCGAGGGAAATCCGCTATGCCGTCATCTGCGACGCCTCGTATCTCCCCCGCTGCGACGTCGTCGCGGCCGTCGACTCCCGCGGAAGGCACCGGCCCGGGCCACGCACCAGCGCCTCCGGAGCGGCAGGGACGGTCGATGAACCCTGCCCTGGAGAGATTGTCGCGCCCACGCTCCGGTTCCACGACGCCGGCAAGCGCGCCGGGCGTGACAACGGACGAGAACACCGTGGCCCATCGCGCCGGCGCGCGCGCCACGACAGCGAGCCGTCCCCCTTCGTCCGATATCGGCGCGCGGTCTTCACAGCGGCTGAACACGCCGTTGTCGAGCCTGTCGCGGACCGGATCCACCGCCTCCTCGAGAGCGGCATCGGTGACTGCCCTCGTGATGAGCCCGACGGCGGCTCCCGAAGACGTCGCCGCCGTCAGGAAAGATCTGGAGTCTGGCGAAAGCACGGCTGGTCGCGAGGCGGCCGCGATGCTCCGCGCGGTCGACACGGGCATCGCGGATCTCGGCAGGCTTGCGCAACGCGCGTCCGGCGGCGACGCCGCGCAGGGTCGCACGGCTGGCGGCACACTCACGAGGAGGACCAGCCTGCCGGACCATCTCGCTGGTGAAGCCCAACAGATCCTTGCGACGATGCTCGCCCAGGTCTCGACATCGTTGCGCAAGACCGAGAGCCACGGCGGGCAAGCCGGAACTCCGGGAGCGGCGACCCGTGCAGAAGACGATATCGATGCGCACGAAGCCATTGCCGACATCACCGGGGTGATCGGCGCAGAAGCGGCGCACCGTTCACGCAGTGCCTCCCGTTCGGGTGCCCCTGCGGAGGCGGCCGATGCCGCCACCCAGGCCGCCGCCGCCGCGTGGCTTCAGGATCTCGCCCGTGCGAAGACGCCAAGCCGACCTGCAACGCCTGCGGCGGCGTCTCCCACGGCGGCGGAAACCGGGCCCGGTTCCGGCGACGGCCAGATAACCGCGCTGCTCAGTTCGACCGCCACGCACCTCGAAACCCTGGCCGGGCACATCATCAGGGCTGCCTCCACCGAAAATGCGTCTTTCGCGGGATCTCCCGGCGGTACGCGCGCGACGACGGGCCGTCTGCCGATTCATCTGGCCCCCAAAGTCGCAGACATCCAAGCATCGCTGCGCGCAGAATATGCCGGTCCCGCAGCAAATTCGTCCGCGGAAGAACACGCCGCGGTAATGGATGACATCATCGGAACCGTGGCGTCGGTGCTTGGCGCGGATGCCGCGCAGCGTGCCCGCGCCGCTCACCGCTCCGGTTCCGCGGAAGAGGCGACGCAGGCAAACGCCATGGCGGATGCCGCCGACGCCCTGCATGATCAAGTCTCATCCGGGACGTCGATTCCTCGGGCCCCGTCCAGGACCTCGACCGAGCGGATCTCGCCCGGGACGTCGATCCCGCGGGCCCCGTCCAGGACCTCGACCGAGCAGATCTCGCCCGGGACGTCGATCCGTCAAGTCCCGCCCAGGAATGCCATCCCGGTCGCCACGTCGCAAGTTGCCACCTTGCCGGCCATGCAGCGGGGCTCGATCCAGGAAATTTCGGAAACCGGCAGCACCCGTCCCACCGGCTTCCAGCATCTGTCCCTGGAGGAGACATCCACCACATGGCGGGCCGAACTACAGAACACGCTGACGCGGTGCGCCAAGATGGTGGCCGGACACGCGATGTTCCAGGCGGGGAGTTGCGGCGTTCCGACCTTTATGCGCGAAGTAGTGGCAACGGCAATTTCCGAGGGTCTGAAAAGCCGCCCCGACATCGCACTCGGCATACAGGGCGCGTTGGTTGCGGGCAAGTTTGTCGCTGAATACAATCGGCGCGACTTGCTTGCCAGACATCCCGACGAAGCAGCAGCCTCGGCACATGGGCTGACGGCTGAACAGTGGAGCAGCAAGACACCTGTTGAACAGGAAGCACTGAGGAAAAATGTACGCCTGCATTCCAATATCATCACCGGCATGCAACTGGTGACGAGCGCGGGGCAACTTGCTCTGGGCGGCTATGGCGTCCACCATCCCGCATCCGGGATAGCGCAGACCACCGCGGCGAGCGAGTTTCGAAACCTTATATACGGCTTGCTGCGCGAACCTTTGCAAGGCCAGTACGGCCTCACCACCACCAGCGGCGCACCGCAGACAAACGGAAAAAATCTTGCGATTTCGGCAGGCTACTACAGCCTGCTGCAAGGCGCCGGCAGCGTTGCCAATAGTTTGATCGCGCACAAACTCGGGTTGAACAAAGATGTCACCATTGCCACCAATACCATCACGAGCCTCGGTGGTGCGCAACTGGACAAGGGAACCGTCATCGCGCTGGCGGCTACCGTGGCATTGACACGTGGTGCCGTCAACACCGTACTGGAAACGATCGAAGCCATCGCGCAGGGCGAAATGCAAACAAAACAGGCACGGGACGCAGGGCAGTCCGGCACCCAGCAACAATGGGCCGTTACTGGCAGAAAAGGCGATATGGCAAGAACCGCGGACCACGCCGTGGTCCGCCATGGGTGGAACAACACTGCCACCATGATCAGCACGGCCATCACCGCTGGCCTGGACGCTGTGGGCTACGCCAATCCGATCGGCCGAGGCGCCGCCAGTGCGGCGGGCCAATCGTTCGCATTCGGGGCGAGCTATTTTTCGGTTAACAGAACTTACCAGGCCCATGCGGGCGAACGCAAGGCGACACGTGAAGCGCGCCGAATCGCCTCCCAGGCAGCGCAGTCCTCCGTCTGACGGCGACTGTTTGACGCGGTGTTCGCAGCCCTTTTCGCTTCGGGATGCGACGCCGCCCCGACGGTAATCTCCGACCGGCTCGAAAATCAAAAATCCTAAGAAAAAAATGCCGACTCGGCACGTCCGATCATCTTTTTCAATTTCTACATCTCATTTCAAAAGAAACAATTCCTTACCACTCGCTTGATTACAGCACGTTATATTCATTACGCATCCTTACATCCAAACGGTTGCCTGCGCCACGTAGCGTCTCTCAATTAAACATGATGTTGAGCGGGGAAGAAGATGAAAATTGCGGTGGTGACTTCAACCCCCTCTCTGTTTGAATTCGTAGAGAGCTGCTTTCCGGACAACTGCTTCCTGATCCGCTTCGAGGACGATCTGGCTGTAACGCGAGCCATCATCAGGGAAGATTTCGATGCGATTCTGCTGGATGCCTATCAGGGATTCGATTCTCAGAATGTGTTGCTGGCACGCCGCGAATGTCAGAGCGAATGGCGCGTGCCGTTGATCGCATTCGGCGCGGTGCCAGGCAATGACGGACTGGAAAAGGCGTTCAACGCAGGCGTTGACGAAGTCGTCACGGCGCCCCTCGACGCGAAGGAGCTGTATGTCCGCACCCGACGAGTGATGCAGCGTTTCAACAAGGCACAGGACAATACGCGGAATGGCGAATTGTGTTTCGGCTCGTACAACCTGTATCGCTCCACCGCCTCGGTACGAATCGGCGCGAAGGAGAAGCCGACGCAGCTGACCACGCGCGAATTCGCCATCGCCTGGCTGCTTTTCTCGCGTCAGGGCGAATACATCACGCGTCGGCATCTGGCTGCCACCATCTGGGGCACGACCGAGGAAATCATCGGCCGCTCGCTGGAACAGCACATCTACAAATTACGCAAGAAGCTCGGACTGAACGGCGAACACGGCGCGCGGCTGACCACGCTGTATGCGCACGGCTACAGGATCGAGGCGGACGGCACGCCGCCCGCGACCGCCTCGAAGGCCGACGTCTTTTACGGCGACTGGGGCGGACTGACGCGCCATGATCCGGCCCTCCTCGCGTTGCATTCCGGTTTGTCCACCATCATGCCCGACACGCGGTTTCCGACGATGGGCGCAGCACCGGGAACGCCGCCGGTTCCCAAACGCTGCACGCCGTGGAGTCCGCCACGCCCGGTCCGCGCGATACACAGCGCCGACACGCCCGCCGCGTACACCGCGAAACCGTGGAACGGCCGGGACGATGCGGCGCCGGACGACGATTGCGACGTACCCCGCCTGCCGAATCCGCGACCGCCCCGACGCGCATGAAACGCCGCGGCATGAACCGCGGCATGTCTACCGGAACGTAACCGATCGAAAAAGTGCGCGTGGGTTGGCCGGTCCGCCATCATGCCGCCGCGCTTTTCTCATAATGATCGTAACCCGTCTGCGCGCCTTCCGATGCGGCGATCTTTCCGCCTTCCTTGACCGCCGTCTTGGCCGCGCCGCCATCGATTTCCGACTTGTTGGCGTTGTAGCCGACTTTCGCGTCCTTGAGCGCGGTTTCCACGCCGGCGGTCAGACCCTTGCCCACTCCCGGCGCCGTCAATGCGCTGACGCCCGCCGCCGCGGTGTCGATTCCGGCCCGAATGCCCGCCTGCTTCACATCCCCTCCCTCGAGGGCCGTGTCCGCGACGTTGAGTCCGCTCGACGCGGCCTGCGTGGCGACCGCTCCCAGACCCGCCAGTTGACTGAGGCCCGGAATCTTCAAGTCGGCGATGAAACCGAGCACTTTCGAGACGACTTTCTCGATGGCCGAGAATATTTTCAGGAAAGCGTGCAGGATCTCCTGTCCCTGGCCGCCTTTTTTCTTCTTGACGTCCGGCTCGTTGAGCTCGCCCGACTGCATCGCGCTGACCGCGGCCGCATCGCCGGGCGACTGCGGCGCTGAAGACGACGAGGCGGCCAGCGGCGTCAGGTCCGGCGCGGGCGTCTTGTTCATCTTCTTGACGAACGCATCGAGATCGCCCTTGCCGATCTTGCCGTCATCGGCCGGATTCCAGAACGAGCCGGAGTTGCCGTGCTTGCCGTTGTCGAGCATGCCGAACAGCATCGGATCCTTCTGCAATTGCTTGGCGGCCAGCGCCACGTCGGGATCCTGGCTGTTCGCCAGGTCCTTGAGCTTGTCCCGGGTCAGCGAGCCTTTACCGAAAAATTCGTTCGAGTGCTGCTGCAGGGTAGCAATGGTCTTCGTTTCATCACCGTCGAGCTGCACGTTCTTCTCGACCGCGTCCTCCAGGTGTCCGCGGCTGATGCTCGAATCGCCGGCTTTTCCCGTCAGCTTCTGCCAGTCCGCGGGATGGTCGAGAAAGTACTGCGCGGATGCCACGAGCTGCGGCGGGCGCTTGCCTTCGCTGCCCGTGCCGTCGACGATGTCCTGCAGATCCTTTTGCGAAATATTCTTCGGCAGATCGTCCGAATATTTATACAACTCGCGTTCGGCGTCGTTCGCGGTGATCGCACGACCCTGGGTCGTCTTGCCGCCGTCGTCCGACGGGATGTAGTTGTCGGTATAGCTTTGCGACAATTGCCGGTTGTACTGGACCATGACCGGCGATTTCGACAGCGCCTTGATGTCCGCCCCGCTGAACTTGCCGTCCGACTTGCCGTTTTTCGCGCTGTCCAGTTCCTTTTGCAGATCGGGATCGCTCTTCAGATCCTGCAGCGCCTTTTTAAGATCAGGGGGAGTGCTCGAATCGTTCATGATCTTGTCGAGATCACCGCTGTTCTTGGCTTTCTTGAACGTGCCTTCGTAGCGCTGCAGTACCGATACGATCTGCGCCTGGCGCTCGAGTTCGCCGGGTTGCGAGGCGGTCGTCGTGTCCGTCGTGTCCGTCGCATCTGCGGATGTCGGCGTTCCCACGGACGCCGTCTGCGTACCACCGTCCGTCTGCGTACCACCGTCCGTCTGCGTACCACCGTCCGTTTGCGCCGACGTCGTGGCACCCGGCGAGGCCGTTCCATCCGACGCCGCGCCCTGCCGTGTCGTCTGCCCTTGTTCCTCCAGTTGCTGAATCAGTGGGCGCGTCGGAGCGGTCGTTCCCGCCGGCGCCGAAGCGCTCGCGGATGCGCCGGACGCATTACCGGCACGCGCGCTCGCATTCTCCTGCGAAATACGCGCGATCATCGATTGCAGGCCCGCCGAAGCGCCGCTTCGAACCGGCACCCCGATGCGGAAATTCGGCATCGTGCTGCCCGACGCAAGTCCCGACGCAAGTCCCGACGGTGCCATCGACGATGGCGTGATCGGCAGGGAGATACGCGCCCCCGAACCGGACGCCAGTGGCGAAAGGGCCGACAACGGCACGGTGGCAGTGCCGATGGTGGTCCTGCTGAATCCGGGCGACGTCATGCCTTCGTTGTCGGCCAACTGCTTGAGCGACGTTTTCAGCCCCGCCGTGAGTTGGCCGTCATCGGCACCCGACCCCTGCTCGGGAAGCGCACCTTCCGGTAGCGCCCGTTCGCCGGTGCGATTGGCGACGGGTGAATCCGTGCGGACCTGCAGTGTCATTTTCTACTCCGGTAGGGAAATGGGGGATACGCGTAAAGCAGGCCGCCAGGTCACGCTGCCAAGTTCAAACTGCCAGCAAGCCGCACGCTCGTTTAAAAATCGGCCTGCTGGTTCAGGTCACCCTTGCTCACGGTGACCTGCGCCGACGAGAATCCCACGTTGCCGCCATCGCCCGTCGTTCCGGTCACGCCTCCCGAACCGCCCTGACCACCGGTCTCCAGACGCTGTATTTCCTGCGTCGCACCCGAATTCAGGCTGACATTGCCGCTCTTGTCCACGGTGCCGACGGAGTTGCCGCTACCGTTGTACAGCGTGCCGTCCGACGATTCCTTCAAATGCAAAGCGGTGCCACCGGCCGCGGTATTGAGCTTGACATCCGTCAGGCCGTTGCTGTCGGTCCCGCCCTGCGTGCTGCCTGTGCCGGTGCCGGTGCCGGTGCCCGTGTCCGTGCCCGTGCCCGTGCCCGTGCCCGTGTCGCCAGTGGATCCCGAGCCACTGTTCGTGCCGCCGCTCTGCTGTTGGACGAGTTGCGCGAGCAGTTGCTCGATTTGTTGCAGAGAACTGTCATCGGACGTATCGCTCGTGCTTCCCAGCCCGCTCGTGCTCCCCGTGCTTCCCAGGTCGCTCGTGCTTCCTGTGCTTCCCGTGCTTCCCGTGCTCCCCGTGCCGCCGGTCCCACTGTCTCCGCCCGAATCGCCGCTACCGCTCGTGTCGCTGCTGCCGCCGGACTCGAGCTGTTGCAACAACTGCGCGATCAACTTCAGAATGTCTTCCTTGGTTGCGGAGGACGAACTGCTGGATCCCTGCGTGTCGTCCGTCTGCGAAGACGGCATGATGGAACTGAGCGTGTGACTCGAAATTTCGTTCATCTTGCACCTCGTAATTTCAGGAAAGAATACCGCGGCTGCTTTGCGAGACAATAAGCGTCTCCCGGACGGCCACACCGGCGTCCATGCGAAGCGATATTCAGTTACGCGAACCAAGCGTCGCTCCGGGCGCTTTTTCGTTTTGACGTCTATCGCTTCGCCTCGCGCCGGGGTGCCGCCCTGCCGGATCGCCTACACTCACGCCGATGCTCGATGCTCCCCGGCAGCTGAGCAGCGCCAGGCGACGTTTTTCGTCGGCCCGTCGGGCCGAGAGCCGGCGGCGTCATCCGGATCAGTCTCGCTTCTTATTCTTTCGAGAACGCCATGTTCAAGACCGCGCCTGCCGTTCAGGCTTCCAGCACACTCAACCCGGCCGTGCATCAGGCGCTGCGCGCCGTGCTCTCGGCCGGCCTGTTGCTCGATGCATCGGGCGATCTGGAGGAATTGCTGCTCGCCCTGCGCGTTACCGGCCGAGAGGACGCGGTGACCGACCTGTGCGAGGTGCGCATGCTCATCGCCGCCGACGACTGGATGGCCGCGTTGCGTCTTCTGCGACAGCTCGAAAGCACGGGCCGCGTCGTCCCGTTGATCGCCGCGCTTCAGTCGTGGTGCCTGTACAACGTACGGGACAGCGAATGGCGTTTCTACGCAAGGAAGGCGCTGCAGACCGCCGATCCCATCACCACGTCGATCGTGCAACGCTTTCTCGAACCCCACGAACGCGCAGAATTCGATCTCGCGGCATGAGGCGACACCTGGACCGATGGCGCCCATGGCGGCTATGGGTCATCGCGGTTCCCGTTCTGTGCGGGGTGTCGGCCTGCGCGACGACGGTGGGATTGCCACCCATCAATGATGATCTGCCGCTTTCGCTACGTACCACCGACCTGCTCGACAGCGTGCTGCACGCGCATGGCCAGGCGTTGTACGAGTGCCGGCGCGATGAAGCCGCTGCGCCGGGCAATCACTGGCGCGGCGAGGGACTGCTCGCGACCCTGGTCGATACGAACGAAAAGAGCGTGGGCACCCTGGCGCCTGGCGGTTATTTCACCGCCTACGACGCGAGCTACCTTCGTGCCACGCCCGCCGCTTATCTGCAGGTGCGGGCGAACGCCTTGCCGTGGGTGCGCTGGCAAGCGCATTTCAACGCCGCCGAGCGCCCCCCGGCCGGCCGTTTCGCCCGAACGTCCACGGTCCAGCAGGTCGACACGCAAGGTGGCCTGCCACCGCGCGAGGCGTGCCCCACCGAGGGATCCACGCTGCTGGTGCCGTTTGCCGCGACCTTCCTGATCTACCGGCCGGCGGGCGGCACGCTCGCCGTGCCGCCGCCATTTGCCGACAACATCGCCAGCCGGCCGGTCTATTCTGCGCGCCTGCCCGATAGCGACGACAAGCTCATCGCCATTCCGCTGATCCGTACGCCAAGGCCGCTGCGGCACCGTGCTCACCACCGCACCGCGGACGCGGCCGTGAAGGAGGCCGCCGCGGCGCCCGTTCCTCCTGCGTAAGACGCCGGTCCCGGCCGGGTGCGCGGACGATGCGCATGGTCCGCGCCGCATGCGCCCTCGGGCCGGTTTCAGAACTCGATGACCCGCGGCGACAACAGGAACAGCCGTTCCATGTGACTGTTCGTATTCTGCCGGTACCGGAACAACGCACCCACCACCGGAATCTTCGACAGCCCCGGCACTCCCGTCTGACCGTTCGATGCATTGTCGACCCGATAACCGGCGATGAGCAGGCTCTGTCCCTGGTTCACGACGGCTTCGGTATTGATGGTGCTGGTGGTGATGACCGGGATGTTGTCGACCTGATCGTCGGTGGTCTGGCCATCCTCGATATGCACCTGCAACTTGATCTGGGTCTGGCCGTTCTCTTCCACCACCATCGGCAGCACGCGCAACTGCACGCCCGTCGAAATCGCGTACAGATCGCCGGAGGTATAGCCCTGTACCCGTACATAGAAGCGTTTCGTGTTGTCCATCATCGCCTCGACGTTGTCCAGCGTCGCGATCTTCGGACTCGCGTCGGTCTTCGCCAGATTGCGGTCCTCCAGCGCGCTGACGCGTCCCAGCAGGTAGCGTCCGGCGTCGCCGAGCACGGCGGTCATCGACAAGCCCGCCGGCGTGGTGCTGATGGATGTCGCGGTGCTCGAACTGGTGCTGCTGAAGGTCGGGTTCAGGTTCCCGCCGAACGCATTCGCCGACGTGGTGCCGGTGCCCGTCTGGATATCGACATGGCTCGTATGGGCGCGCCAGTCGACGCCCAACTGCTTGAGCGCCGTGTCGTCGATCTCGATGATGTGCGCCTCGATCTCGACCAGGCGACGCCGCACGTCCAGCCGGTCGATCAGCGTCTGATACTGACCGACGCGCTGGGGCAGATCGCGTATCAGCACCGAATTGGTCCGCGCGTCGGCCTCGATGATCGGCAACGATTCCGCGCCACCGGGCGTCGCTCCCGACGACACCATCGGACCGCCGCCCCCGCCCCCGTCTCCGAAGCCGCTGCCACCGGTGCCACCGCTGCCGCTGCCGCCGGTACTCCCGCCGCTGCCGCCACCCATCATGAAAGCCGGCAGCGGCGGCGGTCCCGAGCCGTTGTTGCCGTTGCCGGCGAACGGCGAGCCGCCGCCGGCGTTCCCCGCGGCGTCGGCCATCGGCGACAGCCGTTGCATCGACGGTGTCGCCTGACGCCCGCCGGTGTTGCGGGAGCTGCCGTTCTTGTCGGCGTCTTTGTCCGGATGGTAAAGACTCGCCAGCACACGCGCCACGCCGGGCACGACGACCGATTTTCCATCGATGGTCACCGTATGATCGGCCGCCCAGCCGTGCCTGAGCGGAAACACGCGTACCTCGCTGCCGGTTCGGCGGTTGGCGTTCTCGTCGATGCGTTGCGCGAGCTGCACCACCAGTTCGACATACTGCGAAGGCCCGGTCACGAGAACGGACCCCTGCGTGGCGTCGTAGGCGATCGGGAACTGACGCAGGTCGAGCCCCATGTTGCGCAGCGTCGTGCGCAGGTTCTGCGCGCCGGCGAAGTCGAGCATCACGACGCGTCGCGTAACGTCGTTCGCACTGCTGATCGACAGCACGCTCCCGTCGTAGAACCAGACGAAGCCGAAGGTGGACGCGAGCGCGTTGAGGAAACGTTGCGGCGACGTGTCGAAACGGCCCGAGACCGTGCCGCCCACGTTCGGGGCGATCGATGCCGCGATGCCCTGACTGGCGGTGAAGTCGCGCAATACGTCCTTCACGTCCTTGCCGTCCACGGCGATATGCACCGTGGACGAATGCCAGGCGATCGGCGCGGCCTGCGCCGGCAGCGCGAGCGACAACAGCAATGCCAGTGCGGCGAACCGTCCGCCGCTTGACGCGCGCGCGCGCGGCGCGACGCCTCGGATGCGCTGCCGTACCGCGCGTTTTCCATGCAGGTGAAAGATCATGATGTCGACGAATTTCGATGAAATGACGCGCGGCGAACGCGAGCGGCGCGCACCGCAGCACTATCTGGCAGGGGGTACCCGGAACGTCGGGCGCTGCGCGATGCGGCTGCTCAACGCCGCAGGGTCTCGGAGGGCACCTCGTTGAAACGGTTGCGATAGCCGCTCACGAGCGTCGAGCGATTTTCGATTCCCCATCGCATCGCGGCGTCGAGCACGCCCCGTTCGCCCCAGGTGTTTTCCTCGAGCTCGGCGCGAATCCGGTCCAGCCGCTGCTGCCGGATGACTTCCGTCGGCGTCGCGCCCAGGCAGTCCTTGAACACGTTTTGCAACGAGCGTTCCGTCACGCCGATCTGCGCGGCCACCTCGCGTACGGAGAGGTCCCGGCGGGACAGATTGTCGATGAGATAGCGGTAGGCTCGACGATAGCGCGCGGGCAGACGCGCGCCGATGTCGTCGAGCGGCGCCGCGCCGCATTGCGCCTCGGCCGCGGGTAGCGGGGCGGGAGCCTGCGCTTCCTCGCGCAGGAACTGCATGGCGGCCATCGCATAACGCAGGTAGAACTGCTGCCCATCGGCTTCCCGTTCCTGCGCCGTGCGCATCTTGGCCATGCAGTACAGATATTCGAGCTGCCGTTGTCCGCCCGCGACGGGCGTGCCGGCCTCGAACCCTGCCAGGACAAGCTCGGCGTGCTGGGGCGAATGCGCGGCCAGGCTCGCCAACGCCAGTTCCAGTCGCACGCCGCGTTCGTAGCTCGCCATGTTCTGATGGGTCGCCCACGCCAGATGACGCATCGCATCCTGCAGCGCGACCCGCTCGCCGGCAGCCAGCCGCGCGAGCGCGCGCAGGTAGTCGCGGCGCGAGCGCAACAGCGCGATCGCCGGCGAGTGCACGGCAACTCCCTGCGCCGCCGCGCTGTCGTCGACGCCGTTTCCGGCGACCGGAACATCGGCGCGCGCACGCGGCACGCTCCGGTTTCCCGCGAGGCTGGACTGCCAATACACATGATCATGGAAGTCGGGCCGGGAACGCAATGCGCATTGCGCGTCCAGATCGGTCCGCAGCACCGCCGCGATTTCAGCGAACGCCTGCCAGTCGCCTGCCTCGCCGCGGGCCTGCGCGACGATTTCATCCAGGTGATCGAGCATATCCGTGGCCTGACGCAGGTGACCCATCGCGTACAGCACGCTGAAACAGCCGAACACCGCGTCGAAGCGCTTGCCCGCGCTCAGATCGGCTTCCCCTGCGACGCGCGTGAAGCAGGCCAGCGCGGTACCGAAGCGCTGATGAAAAAAGGCCTGCCAGCCCGTGTTGCGCCGCGAGGCGATCCGCGTCTCGTATTTCGAATGCCGGATCAGCCGCTGCGCGACGCGATAGCAATCCTCGGCGATATCGTCCGCTCCCTGCAGCAGATGCAGATCGGCGAGCAACTGCATGCGCGCGGCCGCGGCCATCTGTTCCGCCTCCACGACGCCTGCGGCACCGTCCGCGCAATTCGCCGCCGACACCCCCGCGCACGCCCAGCGGGCAATCGTTCCGGAATCGAGCAAGCCGTCGGACAAGTGCACCGAACATCCCGTTGCCGCTGCGGCGGAGGCAATGATGCCATGCGCAGGATCGATCTCCTTCACGAGCCGGCCGGCGGCGGCAACGCAGCCGCCTTCGCGCAACAGATCACTGACAGCGGCGGGTGTATGAGCGGACGCGAGGCTGGCGACCAGAGGAAAATAGATTGCGGTGAACATGACAGCTCCCGGGTGATCCTGCGCCGCCAAATGTACGTGCGCCGCCCTCTTCCTCAGTCTCAACAATACTCAAAAACCGGGTATTTTTGAGATTTGTTGAAGTTCTGCCGGAAAACTCCGTTATCTTTTTCTCAAACGTTTTTGTACGTCAAGATTTTGTAAAGTTCGTAGCGTATGCTCGCCGGCACCCAGCGCCATCCGGGCTTTCCATCCATGCCGCGGCCGGTCGAGCCTGCGCCGATGCCTGAGTCAATGCTGATGCGCCAACGCCTGCAGTTGTGCGCCGAGCAGCCGCAGATCGAGCTGGTCGCGCACCTGATGAATGAAAACCGCGGCGAACAGCGCCAGCAGCAGAACGGTGACCGCGCCCTTCACCGGCTGGCTCAAACTGTTGAGTTCCAGCTTCTCGCCGGACTTCGCCGCGATCCCGAAACCCAGGTCGACCAGGATCAGGACGAGCAACATCGGCGAAGCGATCTTCGCGATGGTTTCCATCAGGGTATCCGTCTGCCGCATCGCGAAGAGGTCCAGATAATTCGTGGAGACCGGTGCGGAAGACGCGATCGGCCACCATTTATAGCTGTCATAGAGCGCTTCCAGCAAGAACATCATGCCGCCCAGGAGCCAGAACGCCATGATGGCCATCTGGCTCAGCAGGGTCGCCGAAGGGGTGGACTGCTCCGAGCGCATCGGGTTGACCACCTGCGCGTTGTTATAGCCCGACAGATAGTCCAGGTAGGTTCCCGCGCCCTCCGCAATCCAGAACACCGTGGACGCCGAAAAACCGAAGACCACGCCGATCAGCGCTTCGCGCAGGCCCACCTCCAGAAGATGCATGCCGGTCAACGACGCGGCGAACGAGGCCGGCTGCGCGAACGCGATGTTCGCGCTGAACAGCAGAACCACGCCGTTACGCACGACGCCCTGCAGGATGCCATCGGCGGTGGGGGGAAACAGCGTCATCACCACATACAGCCTAACGGAGCACACGCCCAGCACCATCAGACCGCGCAGCAGGTCCGGCGCGATCAGCATCAGGTTGCTGCTGTTCATCGGGCGTGCCGCCGGCCGATCGCCGCTTCCTCGGCCTCCTCGTCCTCGGCGTCGTCGGCCGCCTGCTGCAGGCGCGCGACGATGGCCGTGATGCGGCTGCCGCACGTGTCGATCCGCACCCGGTTGCGCGCGATGCGGGCACGGCTCTCGGCGATTTGCCCAGCCATGCGCGCCACCGCTTCGCGCTGTCCATCCAGCACCGTCTGCGCTGCGGCGATCTGCTCGTCCAGCAAATCGAGATAACGCCTGCACATGTCGAAGGATTCGATCGAGAACGGCTCGCGACCGCTGAGCATCTGTTCGACCCGTGCCCGGTAACCCGCGCCGCGCGCGCGCAGCTCGGCGATCTGCGCGACGCTCGCCTGTTCCTGCATCCGCAGCGCATCCCATTCGCCCTGCTGCCCGGCAAGCGTCGCGCGCAGCGTCTGTTCGTGCCGCTCGCGCCGCGCCGCCGACTGACGCAGCGCGGCGGCCTGCCGTTTCGCCAGCGCGCTCATGATGCCGGCGCCCGGCCCGGGCGGGCCAGATCGAACAGGCGCTGCGCGGTGTCATGCGGATCCGCCAGCTCGCCCGTGGTCTGCGACAGGAAGCCGTTGAGCGCATCGATCTTACCGATGGCCTCGTCCGTCAGCGGGTTCGATCCCGCCTGATACTCGCCCATCTGCAACAGCATCTCGACGTCGCGGTGTTTCGCCAGCAACTGACGCACGCGGGTGGACGCGCCGAGATACTCGGCGTCGACCACCTGCGGCATGACGCGCGACAGGCTGCCCAGCACATCGATCGCCGGATAGCGGTTTTTCGCGGCGACTTCGCGCGACAGGATCAGATGACCGTCGAGAATGCCGCGCACCTCCTCGGCAATCGGATCGCTGCCGGAGTCGTCTTCCGCGAGCACCGTGTAGAGCGCCGTGATCGAACCGCTGGCGCCCATGCCGGCGCGTTCCAGCAGACGCGGCAATTCCGCGAACACCGAGGGCGGAAAACCGCGCCGCGCGGGCGGCTCTCCCGCGGCAAGACCGATCTCGCGCAATGCGCGGGCGAAGCGCGTCAGCGAATCCATCATCAGCAGGACGCGCTTTCCTTCGTCCCGGAAGTGCTCGGCGATCGCCGTGGCGACGTAGGCGGCCTTCGCCCGTTCGATCGACGACCGGTCGGACGTCGCGCAGATGACCACCGAGCGCGCCATCCCCTCGGGGCCGAGAATGAATTCGACGAACTCGCGCACTTCCCGGCCCCGCTCGCCGATCAGCGCGATCACGTTGATATCCACTTCCGCGCCCCGCGCCAGCATGCCGAGCAACGTGCTCTTGCCCACGCCCGCCGGTGCGAATATGCCCATGCGCTGGCCCTCGGCCAACGTGGTCATCGCATCGATCACGCGCACGCCGGTGGGCAGGTGCCGGTCGATCAGCTGCCGCGTCATGGGGCTCGGCGGATCGGCGAAGATGGAGCGCATGCGCGTGCTCGTGAGCGGCGCGCCGCCGTCGATCGGCTCCCCGAGGCTGTCGATCACGCGACCGAGCAGCTCATCCCCCACCTTGACCGACAGCGGCCGCCCCAGCCCGGTCACCTGCGTCGAGCGCGAGATGTCGCCGAGCCGTGAAAAAGGCGAAACGAGGGCGAAGTCCCGGGTGAAGCCCACCACCTCGCCGGTCTGCAGCAACTGGCCCTGCGGGTTGCGCAACTCGCACAGTTCGCCAAGCACCAGATCGATGCCGGCGACCTTGATCAGCGTGCCGATGACCTCGATCACCTTGCCGCTGCGCTGCACGACCGGCGCGGCCAGCACCTCGCGCTCGAGCGCGTCGGTGAGCCGGCGCAGGTCGATGCCGGAAAACGGCGAGCCGGCGGAGGAACCGGCGCGCGGATCGGACGCCGACGGGGATGGGACGAACGACGCCTCGGCGCTCATGCCGACACCTCGCCCGTGGCGCAGGGCTCGTCCGAAACCGTCCGGGAATATCGTACCGGTTCCGCGGGCGCAGTCGCATCCGGCGATGCGTCGGCCTTCGCCGCCCCGGCACCATCGGCCCAGTCGTTGCCATCGGCCTCGTCCATGCCGTTCATGCCACTCATGCCGTCCATGCCGTCGGCATCCGCTTGCAGCGCCTCGGCGGCCGCGTGCGCCTGCCTATCCGGCTCGTCCTGACGGCCCTCGTCGCCGACAGACGCCTTGATGGCGCGGGCGATCGCGGAACGCATCGCGCGCATCTGCGTGGCGATGCTCGCGTCCACCATTCCGAGATCCGATTCGCACATGCACGCGCCGGCCGCCATCCGATGGTCCGCGACCACCGACACCGGCACCGACCGGCCCATTTCGCGCCAGCGCTGCGCGAGGGCATCGAACGACCGCTGCGCATCGGCCAGGTCTTCGGGATGCACGGTCACGCGCAGATAGGTCGACCCTTCGACGATGCGATCGACCGCCGTCAGCGCGCGTTCGAACAGCGCGCCGCGGTTTTCGGTGCGCACGATCCGCTCCACCGCCAGCACGACGATCTCGGCAATCCGCTCGCGGGCCTGATCGTGCACGTGCCGCGCCGCGCGATCCGCCTCGGCCGCACGTCCCAGCCATTGTGCGAGTCCCCGGCTGACCCCCTCGTCGAAGCCCTGGGCCGCGGCATGCTCACGCAACGCGTGCGCTTCCCGCAGCATGATTTGCGCGTCGTGCCGTGCCTGTTCGCGCATGCGCTGCGCATCCAGGCGCGCTGCGTCGCGCATTGCCGCGCACTCCGCCTCCGCGCGCGCATACGCGGCATCGAGGTCGCTCAACACGGCCAGCGTCTCGCGCGCGACGATGCCGCTGTCGACACCGAAACGCGGCCGCGATGTCAGCGCCGCCAGGTCCGCCACGCCGTGTTCGCCGCCGCTGCTGCCAGCGCCGTCTTCGCCGCCACCGTCGCCGGCCATGTCCTGCGTCTCGCGTCTCGGATGACTCAACCAAATAACCATGCCCACTCCGGTAACCACCGCGGCAATTGCGCGATCAGGCCCGCGCCGCCGTGCGCATCGATGCGTACGCCCGATGCCTTCTCCAGCGTGGCGAGGCCGCTTATCCAGTATTCCCCGCTGCCCGCGCGCATCGCAGCGGCACCCGGCTCGTGGCCGTCCGGACCGGCCGCGTCGTTGCGCGGCAAGGCCAGGCGCAGCATCGGACAGAAACCGTCGCCGCACGCCGTTGCGGCCGCTGCGCGGAACGGCTCGCTCCGATGCGGCTCCATGCGTCCCGACGGCGCGATGACGGGGGCGGCGACTTCCCGGCGCCACAACGCGTGACCCTCCAGCGCCAGCGCCTCGGCATCGAGCGCGGCGATCGGACGGATCGGCATGCATCCGGCGAGCTGGTCGATATCCGGTGCCGCGGCTTCTCCCGGCCAGCGCTCGGCCAGCGTTTCCGGGGTCGTCCCGGTCCATTGCGTCAATCTTTGGCGCGTCCGCTTGTCCACCACGCGTCGTACTTCGGCGCGGCGGAACCGTAGCGCCCGCATGCGCAGCACGTTCAGGCCGAGCTGCGGCGGCAGCATGTCGAGCATGCCGGCCCGCCCTTCGAGCAGACGTTCGAGATCGGGGGAGGCGATGCCCACGGCCCGCACCAGATGCCGCGAGATGTCCCGGACCGCGCCCGTCGCCGTGGCCTCGGGCAGCATGTGGCGCAGCGCCTCCGCGCGCGCCGTGTCGATGTCCAGCGCCGCGGCCAGCCAGGACGGATGCGCCCAGTGCACCGCCGTATCGACGTTGTGCTGGTAGGCAAGCAGTGCCTGCGCCAGCAAGGCGGCCGTCGGGGTCGAGTGGGTCGCGCTCATGCCGTGCGCAGGTACGTCAACGCTTCATGCCGAAGCGCGCGCCGAGCGCCCCGAGCGCGCCCGCCCCCTTCCCCGTCATGCGGCTGCCCGCACTGCCCGCGCCCGGATCGCGCCTGCGGCGCAGCAAACGCATGCCCCCGGCCAGCAACGCGACGATGAGCAGCGTGGCCGCCGCGCCGCCGGCCCACTGCGTCCAGGCCATGCGCTGTCCCGTGCGGGCCGAGATCGTGACCGGATCCGCCGCCACCGATGTCACGCTGACCTGATCGTATGTCAGCCCTTCGACGCTGTGCACCACCAGGTTCTTGATCTGCGGCACGAGCGCGGCGATATTCGAGTCGGGCCGGTATTTGATGAAGACCGAGGCCGAGGACGGCTTGACCTGCTGCGCGAGCGGATCGTTGTTGGGCAGGACGATGCCCACGCGCGCGACCACCACGCCGTCGATCCGCGACAACGTGGCGGACAGTTCCTGCGACAACCCGTAGATGAACCGCACCCGCTCCTCGGTCGGCGTGGAGACGAGGCTGTCCTTCTTGAAAAGATTGCCGAGATCGTCGAAATGACTGTTCGGCAAACCGCGCGCCCGCAACACCTGCATCGCGCGCACGAGATCGTTGTCCTCGACTTCGAGGGTGTAGCTCTTGCCGCCCTCGACGCTGATCTTTTCCGCATCGACGCCCTGTTCCAGCAGCGCGACCGTCATTTCGTTGACGTCCTGCTCCGACAGGTTCGCGTACAGCTCCTTCCGGCAGCCGCCCAGCAGCGCACAAGCGATGCACAGCGGCACGATCCAGGCAGCTGTTGCGCGCGGGGATTTCATCGCGGGTCTCTCATCACTGGTTTTTCATCAGCGTTTCGGCAGAGGATTTGGACGACGTCACGACGCCCATCTTGGCCTGCATGTCGAACTGCATCGTCGCCAGTTCCATCGTGATCTTCATCGACTCGCCCATCGTTTCCTGCATCGACATCTGCGGCAGGTTCTGCGAATACGCTTCCATGTGATGCATCGCCATCATCTCGGCGCGATCCTGCGTCTGAATCAGCTGGCCGGCCAGATTGTCGGCCGTCGGGGCGTCGCCGTTCGCAGGCGGCGTCAACGGCTGGTTCATCAGTGCCTCGAAGCGCCCGGCCTGCGCGGCGCTGGCGGCAGGATCGGCGCCCTGCTGCTGCAGCACCGCCTGCAGCTGGCTTGCGGTAACGGCGGCAATCGTCATGATCGAATTCCTTGAAAACGCACGCGGCGCGCGACGGGGAAAGGGACGGGGCCGAAAACGGCGCGCTCAGGCACGCAGGTAGCCGAGCGACGACATGTCGAACCCCTGGGACGTCCCCGTGCGCGCCGGCATGCCGCCGCGCGGGGACACGCCGCCCGACGGCGCGGGCGCCTCCTCGGGCGATCGACAGGAGTCCGGCACCACGAACTCGCCGCCGCGGTAGTCCCGCATCGCGTTGCGCAGGTCGTCGCGCGCCTGCAGCGCCTGCACGAGGGCGCGGGTCTCCGCGGTGGGCGCGATCTCCAGCGCCTCGGCGGCGGTCTGCCGCCAGGCCTCGTCGCCCTTGTAGAACTGGCAATACGCGAGCAGCGCCCGGGCATAGGAAAATCCGGGGGCGCTCGCCAGCAGCTCCCGCAAGGTATGCGACGCCTCGTCCCAGCGCCCGTGGACCAGATGCAGCACCCCGTCGAGCATCGAGATCTCCGTGACGGCGGGCCGCAGCACACGCAGCGCGTCCACCACCAGCTCGACGTCGAACGTATCGCCGACCGCCTTCGGGAAATGACTGAGCAACGCGCACGAGGCCGTCTCGATCAGACCGCCCACGACATCCTGATGGCATTCGAGATACGGCGCCTTGCCTGGCGAG
>JBPBQT010000300.1:0-22345 GCA_050955065.1 Janthinobacterium lividum
GATCCAGGACGTGCAGCAGTTCACCGGTCGGATCGACCACACGTTCTCGCCGAACCTGAAGTTCAGCAACCAGACGCGCTACGCGCACTACGCCACCGACGCACGCGAGACCGCGCCCGGCAACGTGCGCACCGCCGCCGGCACGGTGCTGACGAACGGCAACTTCACGTCGATACCCGATGCGTCGCTGCTCACGCAACTGGCGTCCCACGACCGGGTCATCAACGATCACTCGATCTACAACGATGCGCAGCTCGCGGCCACGTTCGCGACGGGCCCGATCAAGCACGAGGTGATCACCGGCGTCGAGATCGGGCACGAAACCTATTCCAACCAGACGCTCACGCGCAACAACCTGCCGCTGCTGTCGCTGACGGACCCGAGCGTCGACGCCACGCCGGCCAACTCGGTCACCAGCGTCGGCAACCGGGTGGCGTCGAGCGCGAACAGCATCGGTGCCTATGTAAACGACTCGATCTCGCTCGGCCGCTACGTGAAATTCGTCGGCGGCCTGCGCTGGGACCGCTACAGCGCGGCGTTGAACAATACGATCGTCAGCGCCCGTTCCGGCCCCTCCTACCTCAGCCAGACGAACCATTTCACCAGCGTGCGCACCGGGCTGATCTTCCAGCCGACCGACTGGCAGTCGTATTACGTGTCGTACGGCACGTCGTTCAACCCGTCGCTGGAAGCGCTGACGGTGACCAACTACACGCAGAACCTGGCGCCGGAGAAAAACCGCTCGTACGAAGTCGGGAGCAAATGGGATCTGCTGAACGGCAATCTCGCGGTGACGTCGTCGCTGTTCGACATCGAGAAAACGAACGCGCGCACGCAAGTGTCGTCCACCGAGTACCAGCTCGATGGCCGGGTGCGGGTGCAGGGCTTCCAGACCGGGGTGGCCGGCAGGATCGGCAGCCACTGGCAGGTGTTCGCCGGCTATGCGTATCTGGACGCGAAGATCCTGGATGCGGGCGACGGGACGCAAGGCCATACGCCGGCCAACACGCCGCGCAACACGGCCACGCTGTGGACCACCTATTCGCTCACGCATGCGTGGTCGCTGGGCGGCGGGATGAACTACATGTCGGGCCGGTACGCGTCGAACACCAACTACGTGAAGGTCGGCGGCTATACGCGGTACGATGCGATGCTGGCCTATCACCAGCATCGCTACGATGTGCAGCTGAACCTGTTGAACCTGACCAACAAGTCCTACTATGACGCGCTGATTCCCTCGGATGGCGGGCGCGCGGTGCCCGGCGCGGGCCGCACGCTGCTGGCGACGGTGAAATATCGCTTTTAGGATGAAGGCCCCATGCTGATTCACGTTCCCGGCGTCCTGGACGCCGCCACCGTACGCGCGATGCGCAGTCACCTCGATGCCGCCACGGATGCCTGGGTGGATGGCCGCGTCACCGCCGGTTACCAGGGCGCGCCGGTCAAGGCCAACCTGCAGATCCGCGAGGATGCGCCGCTCGCGGCCGAACTGGGCGACCTGGTGGTGCGCGCGCTGGAGCGCAATCCGTTGTTCATCAGCGCGGCGCTGCCCAACCGCGTGTATCCGCCGCTGTTCAACCGCTATGAACCCGGGATGCACTTCGGCAGTCACGTGGACGGCGCCGTGCGGGTGATCGCGGGCGGCGTGAAGATCCGGACCGATGTCTCGGTGACGGTATTCCTGTCGGACCCCGCCGAATACGATGGCGGCGAACTGCGCGTCGAGGACAGCTACGGCGTGCACGAGGTGAAGCTGCCGGCGGGCGACGCGATCGTCTATCCGGCGACCAGCCTGCATCACGTCGCGCCGGTGACGCGCGGCGCGCGGGTGGCGAGCTTTCTCTGGGCGCAAAGCCTGGTGCGCGACGATACCCGCCGGGCGCTGCTGTTCGACATGGACACGGCGATACAGCGGCTCAACCGGACGGAGGGCGATCCCCAGGCGCGTCGTTCGCTGGTGGGCTGCTATCACAATCTGTTGCGGCAATGGAGCGAGACCTGACGGGCGTCCCGTCCTGCTTCGGCCGGTTCTCCGCCGGCCCCCGCCGGCGCTGCCACCGGACCATCGCAGAGCTGCTATCGGCCCACTGCTGGCCTTATGCCGGCCGTCAAACCGGAATTTCCGGACGCGATGCCGAGCGTGTGCCCGGTTTCGGCGCGTTGCTGACGCCGTGATAGGTATAGACCAGCGAGAACTTGGTCTGGTCGCTGAGATTCTTGCCTGCCGCATGCAATGTGTTGCAGTGGAAGAAAACGACGTCGCCCGCGGCCAGCGCGGGTGACGCCGCACGTCGGATCATGTCCTGATTCTCGGGAAGGTCGTCGCGGAAAAATTTCGCGTCGTCGAACGAGCGGGACGCGAAGTCGGGCCGGTGCGAACCCGGAATCAGCCAGAGCGCGCCATTGTTCTCCGTTTCATCGCCCAGCGCGAACCACGCCGATACCAGATCGTCACGCTCGAACGACCAGTAACGCGCGTCCCGGTGCCAGCCGGTCAGGCTGCCATACCGCGGATGCTTGGTCATCATGCAGTTATGGTGAGCGCGCGACAGCAGCACCTGCTCGCCGAAGTACGTCGTCATCCAGCCGCGGACGTCCGCGGAGGTCGCGAACGCGGCAAACGCCGGATCGCGGCCATAGGCATCCAGCAGGCGTCGCACCGTCCCGCCGCCCGGCGCGCTCGCCGATGCCGGCGCGCCGGGATACTGCAGATCCGCTTCGCGCTCGAGCGGCGCCTTGGCCGCCGCCAGTTGCGCCTGCGCGCGCTCGCGTACCAGCGCGCACTCGCGCACCGGCATGAGACCGCGAACGACGACGAAGCCGTCGCGCTGCAGCGCGTCGATCTGTTCCTTCTTGGTTTCCGCTGTCATGCCCATCCTTGTCACGTTCGTTCTGGCTGCTGTCGTCGTGCAGGTCTGACACACCATCACGTTGACAGCGCCGACCGCCCCCGAATTGTAAATCTCCCGCTACCCGGGCGTAGCGGGAAGGCGGCAGTTTTTGACGCCGACCGTGTCGCAGACACCGCTTTCGATCGTTTCAGGCTATCCAGTTGATTAATAAAAACTATCAGTAAATTATTAATAATTGTTTTTATTTCGGTAGATTCGGGAAGCGTGCTGCAAAAAATGCATGTTCTTCACATGCCCGGCAGGCCGCATCTGGCATTGCTGCCCCGCTGACGGCTTGATTCATTTGGCCGGATGAGGTTTCCGCAATTTTTTTCGGGAGCTGGAACGCGCTTTGCGGGGTACTCCGGTTTGAGGGCACGTCCATTAGCGTCCTGCCCCGTCCAATAAAGGAGTCAGCAATGGCCGATCAATCCCCCGCAAAATCCGGCGTGCCGAACAGCGTCCAGTCGTCGGGCACGGCGCTGCCAGCCGGCGCGACCAGCAAAGACATTCAACTCGACACCTTCAGTGTCAACCCGGAAAACGAAGCGCTGCGGACCAACCACGGCGTCAAGATCTCCGACGACCAGAACACGCTGAAACTTGGTGAGCGCGGCCCCTCGCTGCTCGAAGATTTCATCATGCGTGAAAAAATCACCCATTTCGACCATGAGCGCATTCCCGAGCGGATCGTTCACGCGCGGGGCACGGGTGCACACGGGTATTTCCAGGTCTACGAACCGCAGACCGAACTGACCAAGGCGGCGTTCCTGCGCGACCCGGCCGTCAAGACGCCGGTGTATGTCCGCTTCTCGACGGTGCAAGGCTCGCGCGGCTCGGCCGACACCGTGCGCGACGTGCGCGGGTTCTCGGTGAAGTTCTACACCGAAGAAGGCAATTACGATTTCGTCGGCAACAACATGCCGGTGTTCTTCATCCAGGACGCGATCAAGTTCCCGGATTTCGTGCATGCCGTCAAGCCCGAACCGCACAATGAAATTCCGCAAGGCGCGTCCGCGCACGACACCTTCTGGGACTTCGTCTCGCTGGTGCCGGAATCCATGCACATGGTGCTGTGGGTGATGTCGGACCGCGGCTTGCCGCAGAGCCTGCGCCTGATGGAAGGTTTCGGAATTCACACGTTCCGTCTCGTGAACGCGGCGGGCAAGAGCCGTTTCGTGAAGTTCCACTGGCGTCCGGTGCTGGGTTCGTACTCGTTGCTGTGGGACGAGGCGCAGAAGCTGGCCGGCAAGGATCCGGACTTCAACCGCCGCGATATGTGGGAAGCGATCGAACAGGGCGATTTCCCGGAATGGGAACTGGGCGTGCAGATCGTCGAGGAAGAGGACGAGCACAAGTTCGACTTCGACCTGCTGGATCCGACCAAGATCATTCCGGAAGAACTCGTGCCGATCAAGATGCTCGGCAAGATGACGTTGAACCGCAACCCGGACAACTACTTCGCGGAAACCGAGCAGGTCGCGTTCTGCCCGGGTCATATCGTGCCGGGCATCGATTTCAGCAACGACCCGCTGCTGCAGGGCCGCCTGTTCTCGTACACCGACACGCAGATCAGCCGTCTCGGCGGACCGAACTTCCATCAGCTGCCGATCAACCGTCCGGTCACGCCGAACGTCAACAATCAGCGCGACGCGATGCACCAGAGTGCGATTCCCCGGGGTCAGGCGTCGTACCAGCCGAACTCGATCGCCGGCAACTTTCCGAAGGAAACGCCGGCCGCTGCGGTGGACGGTGGCTTCGAGACGTATCACGAGCGCGTGTCGGGTGAAAAGATCCGCAAGCGCAGCGGATCGTTCGCGGATCACTATTCGCAGGCAACGCTGTTCTGGAACAGCATGAGCGCGCCGGAACAGGACCATATCGTGGCGGCCTACCAGTTCGAGCTGTCGAAGGTCGAGCGCGAATTCATCCGCCAGCGTGTGGTGGACAACCTCTCGAACATCGATCCGGTGCTCGCGCAGCGCGTTGCGGCAGCTCTGGGTCTGACTCCGGCGGCGCCGACTCAGCCGGGTTCGGCCAAGTCGAAGAGCGGCAAGGCAAGCGTCGATGTCTCGCCGTCGCTGAGCCTGATGAGCAAGGTCAAGCCGGGCATCAAGAGCACGAAGATCGCGATCCTGACCGCCAAGGGCGCGGATCCGAAGAGCATCACGGCGGCGAAGCAGGCCCTCATGGCCGCCGGCGCGCACGTCAAGATCATCGCGCCGATGCTGGGCGAGGTCGCGCCGGGCATCCTGGCCGATGCGACGATCGCCGGCATGCCGTCGATCGCGTTCGATGCCGTGTTCCTGGCTTGTGGCGAAGCCAGCACCAAGGCGCTGTCGGCCTCGGGCGACGCGCGTCACTACGTGCTCGAAGCGTACAAGCACCTGAAGGCGATCGCCGCGGTGGGTCACGGCCGTGACGTGCTGCAGGCGTCGCATCTGCCGGTCAGCGAGGAAGGCGTGCTGAGCGGCGATACGGCGAACGTCGACGCCGTGGTTGCCGACTTCATCAAGGCCATCGGCGAGCACCGCGTCTGGTCCCGCGAGATGAAGGCCGCGTCGGTACCGGCCTGATTCCCGCACAGCCCGCCCCGGCGCCGTCCCACCGGGCGGTGGTCCGGGCGGGCGGCGGGTCCGGTCCTGCCGAATACGCCCCCGGTATCTGTCCTCGGACAGATACCGGGGGCGTTTCATTTGGATCTGGAGCGGGTATACACCGTGCCGGGAAAAGCGCAATCGTCCTTTTTTTTACCGATCGCTGGTCTATACTGAAAACCGTCAACAGCGCCTGCCGTGGCAGCGGCAGCCTCGGCGAAGAGGACGAACGGGACATCGGGACGCAGTAGAAGAGCACGGCAGAATCTATAAAAAGCAGGAGACCACAATGAACTTGTTAGAAGAGCTAAGCAATATGACGCTCTCGCGTACCGACATGATTCTTCTGCTGCCGATGGCGCTGGTGGGGATCGTGCTGATGGGCGGGGTACCCTGTCGGACGCGTATCGCGCGTTACATGCTGGAGGGCGTGGGGGCTGTGGCAGGCGCGATTTTCGCGATTGCGATGGTGAGCAGTCTGTCGCGGGCGCTGTAACGCGGGTTCCTGAAGATGCGATGAAGGTACGGCGCTTCCGTCGATGGATGACCGGCGCAGCGACCGTTCAAGGGCGCAGCCTTCCCAAGGCACGGGAGGTCATGCGCCCTTTCCATTGAACATGCCGCGGTCGTTCAGCACCGCCCGTATCTGCGCGGGGCCGGCGCGCTTCGGCAGGATGATCTCGAAAGCAGTGCCGTGCGTGGCGTCGGAGCGTACCTCGAGCCGTCCCAGGTGCAGCGTCACGAGTTCATGCGCGATGAACAGACCCAGACCCAGGCCCTGAGCATTCTGGGGCGCGGTGGCGCCCGAGCGGAACGGTTTGAACAGATGGGCGCGCGCGGCGTCCGGTATCTGGCCGGCATTGCTCACCATGATGCGCAGTTCGTGACGCCGCGTGCCATCGACGCGTACCGTGACCGGGGCGGACTTGTCGCCATGGTGGAGCGCGTTGCCCACCAGATTCGACAGAACCTGCGCGAGCCGGTCAGCGTCCCAGTACCCGACGGTGTCGCCCATGCACTCCATCGCCACGGCCTTTTCCAGGCCGGGGGTGTCGAATTCGCCGATGATCGCCTCGCAGATCGGCAACAGATCGACGTCGGTGGGGCTCAGGACCAACTGGCCCGATCGCATGCGCGCGACATCCAGCAACTGATCGATCATCTTCGCCATGCGCATGCCGCTGCCGCGGATCCGCTCGGCGGACGCGAGAACGCGCTGCGGGTCGCTCACCCGGCGCAATACCTCCGCGCTCGCCATGATCGACGACAGCGGGTTGCGCAGGTCGTGCCCCAGCACCGCGATGAACATTTCGTTGGTGCGAACCATCTTGCTGACGGTTTCGAGCTGCTCGGCGAGCTGCTGTTTCTGAGATTGAAGCTGGACGAAGACCTCGACCTTGCTGCGCAGGATATGCGGATCGAAAGGCTTGTAGAGGAAATCGACGGCGCCCGCCTCGTAGCCCCGGAACGTACGCATCGCATCGCGGTCGGTGGCGGTCAGGAAGATGATCGGCACGTGACGGGTGCGCGGGCTGCCGCGCATCAGTTCCGCCAGTTCGAAGCCGTCCATTTCCGGCATCTGCACGTCCACCAGCGCCAGCGCGATGTCGTTTTGCAGGAGCTGTTCGAGCGCTTCCGCGCCGGAATACGCGCGCAGCGCCTCCACGCCGGGTCGGCTCAACAAGGCATCCAGCGCGACGATGTTTTGCGGAACGTCGTCCACCAGCAGGATTTTGATTGTTTGACTCATAGAAGATCCGTTTGCACTGAGCCCGCCGCCATGGCGGCGGTCGCGTCTGTCTGCGATTTACGCTCGAACCTTTCCGCGATTTCCTCGAGCGTGAGGACCGCATCGACCACCCCGCGCTGGATTGCTGCAAGCGGCATGGCCGTAGCGCGCGCGCCGGCCGGGGCCTGCGCCCAGGTGTTGCCGCTCACGCTGCGGATTGCCGCCATGCCCGCGGCACCATCCGCGCTCGCGCCGGTCAACAGGATGCCCAGCAGCCGATCGCCGTACGCCCAGGAGGCCGATTCGAACATGACGTCGATCGATGGCCGTGAAAAATTGACAGCCTCGTCGACGGACAACGCGCAGGTCCGGTCCGCATTCACCAGCAGATGATAGCCGGGCGGAGCGAAATACACGGTCCCGCCCCGGATCGGCTCGCGGTCGCCGGCCTCCAGGACCGGCAGGACGCAGCGCGCGTCGAACAGGCGGGCAACCTCGCTTTGCGCGTTGGGCGGCAGGTGCAGCACGATAACCACCGCGGGCGCGAAATGGCGACCAAGACGCGGCAGCAGCAGGGTCAGCGCCTCGATGCCGCCTGCCGACGTGCCGATCACCACGGCTTCGCAGGCGTCGTCGATCACATCGAGAGCACGGGACTGCAAGGAAGGCGCCGGGCTGAGGAGGGTCATTTAGCTAGCGCCTCTGATAGATACGGGAATCGTTGGCGAACTCGTCGAAGGCATCCGCATGACCATTGAAGCGCATGCTTTCCTTGCTGCCGAGACCGAGAAAACCGCGCCGCACCAGCGCTTCGGCGAACAGGCCGGTAGCGCGATTCTGCAATGCCTCGTTGAAATAGATCAATACATTGCGGCAGGAAACGAGGTGCACCTCCGAGAACACGCTATCGGTGGCAAGACTGTGGTCGGCGAATACGACGTGCCGCTTCAACGCGCGCGAGAAGGTCGCGGCGCCGTAGGCCGCGTGATAATAATCCGACAGCGAGCGTTTGCCCCCCGCGGCGATGTAGTTTTTCGAAAAACCGGCGATGCGGTCGAGTGGATAGATCCCCTCGGCCGCCACACGCAATGCCTGCGGATTGACGTCTGTCGCATACATCAGAGTGCGGTTGATCAACCCTTCCTCTTCCAGCATGATCGCCAGCGACCATAATTCCTCGCCGCTGCTGCATCCCGCCACCCAGATCTTGATCGAGGGGTAGGTCTGCAATACCGGAAAGACCCGTTCGCGTAGCGTCTTGAAATACCAGGGGTCGCGGAACATCTCGCTGACCTGCACGGTCAGGTATTGCAGCAGGCGCGCGAACGCCGCCGGGTCGTGCAGGATGCGGCCCTGGAGCTCGGACAGCGTCGCGCATTCGAAATCGGCCTGCGCCTGCGTCATGCGGCGGCGCAGCGAGGCGATCGAATAATCTCGAAAATCGTGCTGATATTTGAGATAGATTGCGTCAAGCAGCAACCTGAGTTCGATGTCGAAATCGCGCATCGGCATGGCGTGTTCGGCCGAGGGCCGGCCGAGCCTGATCGAATCATGAGCGGAACTCAAGGCATCTCCGTGTGAGGGTTGCGCTTCAATGGGCGAGCCAGACGCGGCACAGCGACAACAACTTGTCGACCTCGATCGGTTTCGAGATGTAGTCGTTGGCACCGGCGTCCAGGCAGCGCTGGCGGTCGGACGACATGGCCTTTGCGGTCAGCGCGATGATCGGCAGGCGATCCATGCCGGGACGCTTGCGGATTTCCTGCATGGCGGTCAGACCGTCCATTTCGGGCATCATCACGTCCATCAGGACCAGTTCGATTTCCGGATCGCGGGCGAGAATCTCCAATGCTTCCCGGCCGTTGCGGGCAATTTCCAGCTTCGCGCCCAGCGGCTCGATGACATGCGACAGCGCGAAGATGTTGCGCACGTCGTCCTCCGCCAGCAGGATCTTGCGGCCCTCGAACGCCGAGTCGCGCTGCCGCGCCTGGCGCAGCATCCGCTGCTGGTCGGGCGGCAGCTCCGATTCGACGCTGTGCAGGAAGAGCGTGACCTCGTCGAGCAGCCGCTCCGGCGATTTCGCCCCCTTGATGATGATCGATTTCGAATAGTAGCGCAGCCGCCGCTCCTCTTCGGACGTCAGCGAGCGGCCAGTGTAGACGATGACCGGCGGATAGGTATGCGGACCGCTCTCGGCCATGTCCTTCAACAGGTCGTAACCCGAGCCGTCGGGCAGCGTCAGATCCATCACCACGCAGTCGAAACTGATCTCGGCGAGCCGGGCGAGCGCATCGGCGATGGTTCCCACGCCGTTGATCTCGACGCCGTTCGCCGCAAGCAGCAACTGGATGTTGTCGCGCAGCGTCGGATCGTCCTCGACGATCAGGATGCGGCGCACGCGCTGCGAGAGGCGCGCCTCGAGCCGTTCGATCGCCGTCACGAGTTCGTCGCGCGCCGTGGGCTTGAGCGAGTAACCGATCGCACCCAACTGCAATGCTGCTTCCTCGTGATTGTTCGCGGAAATCATGTGGATCGGCAGGTGACGCGTGCGCGGGTCGCGTTTCAGGCGTTCCAGCACCGTGAGACCGGAATCGTCGGGCAGGCCGACGTCGAGCAGGATGCCGCTGGGCTGCAGCAATTGCGCGAGGCGGATGCCGTCCGCGCCCATGGCGGCATGCACGCAGTCGAAGTCGAGTTCGTGGGCGAGTTCGTACAGGATCTGCGCGAACGCCATATCGTCCTCGATCACGAGGATCAGGCGGCGCGGCCGCGTGAGTTTGTCGCGGTCGTCGGCGATGCCGGTGCGTGGCACGGGGCCTGCCGGCGTGGCGTCCGCCCCGTCGTCGGCGAATGCATCCGGTATTTCGGCGAACGCGTGGCTGCTCGCGCGCGGTACCGCCGGATGGGGCGGGTGTGCCGGGCGGGCGGCAGGCGGCGGCTCCATACCGGGGCCGGTGCGTCCCGGGGAAAGTGCTCCCATGGGGCGCGCGAGCGCACGCGGGGCCGGTGGGGCGCCATGGCCGGAACGGGCGGCCGCGTGCGCCGGATCGCCCGCGGGCGCCTTCGCATCCGCGGTGTATTCGATCGGCAAGGTCAGCGTGAAGGTGCTGCCGTGTTCGAGTTCGCTCGTCACCTCGACATCCCCGCCCAGCAGGCTGGCGAATTCGCGCGAGATGGACAGGCCCAGGCCGCTGCCGCCGTATTTGCGGCTGGTCGTGCCGTCGGCCTGCCGGAAGGCGTCGAAGATCGCCGACAGATTCTGCGTCGCGATGCCGATGCCGGTATCCTGCACCGCGAAACGCACGTGTGCGGGCGGCGCGGCCAGCACATGGAGGACGACTTCGCCCTGCGCGGTGAACTTGAACGCATTGGACAGCAGGTTCTTCAGGATCTGCATCAGCCGCTGATGATCGGTGACGATCGAAGTCGGTGCGTCCGGCGCGCGCTCGATGCGCAAGCCAAGCTTCTTTTCCATCGCGATCGGGTCGAACGTCTGCAGCAGCGACTGTACGATCGAATCGATCGTGACCGGTTCGGCTTCGACTTCCATGTGCCCGGCCTCGACTTTCGCCAGGTCGAGAATGTCGTTGATCAGCGAGAGCAGGTCTGTATTGGACGAGTAGATGGTGCTGGCATAGCGTACCTGTTCGACGCTCAGGTTGCCGTGCTTGTTGTCCTGCAGCAGTTTCGACAGGATCAGCGAGCTGTTGAGCGGCGTGCGCAACTCGTGCGACATGTTCGCCAGGAATTCGGATTTGTACTGGTTCGCGCGTTCCAGGGCCCGCGTGTTTTCCGTCAGGTCGTGCTGCGCGATCAGCAGGTCCTGCTTCTGCCCTTCCAGGCGCTGCGCGTGTTCCTCGAGCTGGACATTGGTCTGCTCGAGTTCCGTCTGCTGCGTTTCGAGCCGCGCCTGCGAATCCATCAACGCCCGGCCGCGTTCCTCCAGCTCCTCGTTCGATACCCGCAGTTCTTCCTGCTGGACCTGCAGTTCCTCGGCCTGATGCTGGGTTTCTTCGAGCAGGATTTCAAGACGTCCGCGATACAGCGCGGCGCGTACCGCCATGCCGATGTTTTCCGCGCCGCCGGCGAGCAATTCGACCGCGTCGTCGGTACGCTGGGCGAGACCGGAAAACCCGAGCTCGACGATGCCGCTCACATTCCCGTCGGCGGTCAGGGGCGCCGCCATGACATGTACCGCCAGGCCGTCGCCCAACGCGGAACTGATGCGCAGGTAGTCGGAGGGCAGGTCATGCGCGGTGATCGCCTTGCCCTCGACGAGCGCCTGGCCCACCAGGCCGACACCGGGCGCCACCGTGGCGGGCGCGCTGTTCTCGGCGATGGCCCAGGTCGCGAGACGCTGGAGCTGGCCGCCGTCGAGCACGTAGAGCACGCCGGCCTTGGCGCCACTATAGGCGACGATCTTGCGCAGCACGGCTGCGGCGACTTCCGCCGCGCTCAATGCGCCGCGGGTGGCCTCGGCGGTCTCCGTCAGGCCCTTTTGCAGCCAGGCGTGACGCCGCAGCTTGTTGCGCGAGGTGATATACAGGAAGGCCGCGATCGCGATCGCCCACATCGTCAGGCCGCCCATGACCCGGTTCAGCACCGAGTAGGTGTTGCCTACGCCGGAAGAGAGGAGAAAACCCAGCACGATCAGCAGGCAGTTGGTCGCCGCGGCGACCAGCGGCAGGATCGGGCGGTCGACAAACAGGCAGGCCGCAATGGGAATCAGATACAGGATCCAGAGTGCGACATTGCGCGGCGTGAAGGCGTCGGCCAGGAAAATCGCCAGCGTCAGGGCGACAATCGCGATATGCAGTATGGATAAACGGTTGCGACGGGTTTGCGGCATGGCGAAGTCAGTGAGCGGACGATAGAGTCGGCAGGCGTGCCTGGGCAGTCACGTACGCGCCGTTCCGCGGGATGTTCGTTGCGACGCATGGCGCACACATCCCGACCATCAGGCGATCCGCGACACCGATACGTGAACGGAAAGCGAGGAAAAACGGCCGTCCTAGATCATACTAAAAGTCGGCCTGAATATCCCGCAATAGAAATAGGTATCCGCCGCGCGATATTTTCAAGATGCGGCGCCTTTCTCCGCTTCCACCGCTGCATCCGGCACCGGCCAGTCGAACGGCGCGAGCGCGGCGATGCGCTCCGCGAGCCAGCGGGCGGCGGGACGCGGATGGGTATCGGCCCGGGTGATGAGAAACAGCCGGTAGGCGAACGCATGGCGGTCCGCCGGCTGGATGCGCACCAGACGGCCCGCGGCGAGATCGGCGGCGACCAGATGCCGCGGCATGCTGCCCCAGCCCAGGCCGGCGATCAACAGACGGTGCTTGGCGCCCAGGTCGCCGATGCGCCAGCTGTGACTGGCGTAGACGCCATGCATCGGGCCCTCGGCAAGGCGCGAGCGTTCGGTCAGCACCAGTTGCGTATGCTCGCGCAGCTCATGGGTGGGGATACGCCCGCCGCGCCGCGCCAGCGGGTGGCCCGGCGCGGCCACGCTGATCAGGCTGATCGCCCCCAGCAGGTTCGGCGCGATCGAATCGGGCCAGTTCTCGATCGGTCCGGAAATGCCCAGCTCGCATTCGCGCTCGGCCACCAGCTTGAGCACGCCCCCCAGCGGTTCCATCCGCAGGCGCAGCGTCACGGTGGGAAACGCGCGGGCGAAGTCCTCCAGCACGCCGACGAGCTGGTCGATCGGGAACATGACGTCCACCGCCAGCGAGACTTCGGCTTCAAGGCCGAGCGTCAGGCCGGCGGCGCGCGCCTGCAGCTCGTGCATCGTCGTATCCACGCGCCGCGCATCGGCGAGGATGGCCCGGCCCGCCTCGGTCAGCACCGGGCGCCGCCGCGTGCGCTCGAACAGTGCCAGGCCGAGCAGCGCCTCGAGGCTCGCGACCGTGTAGCTGATGGCGGACTGCGCGCGTCCGAGCCGCTGGGCCGCAAGTGAAAAGCTGCCCGCGTCGGCGACCGCCGCGAACACCTGCAATTGATCCAGGGTCGGGCCGCGGGTCTTCCGTGCGGTTTCATGGGGCTGGAGCATGTGCGGGTGCCATCGATTTTCAAGATATCAATAATCGATTTTACGCGATTGATTCGATGGCTGTGCCCGCGTACAGTGTCCGCTCTGCTGCGGCGTGTGCAAATTCACCACAGCGTCTTGTTCAGACCGCGGCAAGGGCGTAAAAACGCAGAGCCCGGTCGGGCTGCACGGCCACCGCGCCTCTTTTTGGATCGCCCAGATGAAGACCTCCCGCCTTTCTGCCGTCCGCCGCTACACCGGGCCCGCCATCGCGCTGCACTGGCTGATCGCGGCGCTGATCGTCGGCGGCTTCGCGCTGGGCTGGGTCATGACCGATATTCCCGGATTCACCCCGACCAAGCTGCGCTATTACGCGTGGCACAAGTGGATCGGGGTGACCGCGCTGCTGCTGGCCGTCGTGCGGCTCGCGTGGCGGGCGACGCACACGC
The DNA here is from genome assembly GCA_050955065.1 of Janthinobacterium lividum. GTDB lineage: Bacteria > Pseudomonadota > Gammaproteobacteria > Burkholderiales > Burkholderiaceae > Robbsia. Next base: position 13,695 of record JBPBQT010000300.1, read on the forward strand.
CGCCGCCGCTGCCGGAGCATACCGGCCGGCTGAACGCCGCCGCCGCGCATGGCACGCATCACCTGCTGTATCTGCTGATGTTCGCGGTGCCGGTCTCGGGCTATCTCTACAGTTCCGTGGCCGGCATCCAGGTCGTCTACCTCGGCGTAGTGCCGCTGCCGACGCTGCTGGCCCCGCACCCGGCATGGCGCGAGACGCTGCGCACCGTCCACGTCTGGCTGGACTGGACGCTGGCGGGGTTCGTCGGCCTGCACGTGCTCGCGGTGATCAAGCACCAGTTGCTGGACCGCGACCGCCTGCTGGCGCGCATGCTGCCGTCGCACGATCGGAACTGACAGTATTTCGTTTTTTCCCTGCCATTTTTCGCATGCCCTTTCATCACCTAGGACGTTCATCATGAAGCTTCACACCCTCGCCGCCGCCGTCATCGCTTTCGCCGCGGCGCCCGCCTTCGCCGCCAGCGTCACCTACAATCTCGACGCATCGCATACCTACCCGAGCTTCGAAACCGATCACTTCGGCGGCGCGTCGGTCTGGCGCGGCAAGTTCACGAAGTCGAGCGGCACGGTGACGCTGGACCGCGAAGCGAAGACCGGCACGCTGGATGTGACGATCGACGCGAGTTCGATCGATACCGGCAATGCCGCGCTCGACAAGCATGTCGCGGGTCCGGAGATGCTCGACGCGGCCAAGTTCCCGACGGCCGTCTACAAGGGCACCAGCATGCGCTTCAAGGGCGACACGCCGACCGAAGTGATCGGCACGCTGACGCTGCACGGCGTGACGCGGCCGTTGAACCTGAAGATCGATTCCTTCAAGTGCTACACGAACCCGATGCTGAAGAAGGACGTTTGCGGCGCGGATGCGAAGGCCGAGTTCAACCGCGACGATTTCGGCGTCGACTACGGCAAGGCCTATGGCTTCAAGATGTGGACGCGTCTGGCCATCCAGGTCGAGGGCGTGAAGGCGGACTGACGCGCACCGTCCTCCATCGTCCCGTCTTCCGTCTCCCGTTTTGCAGCCGTGCCGTTGCATCCTATAATGGCGCTGCGCGACGCTCGCGTGCAAGGTGCGCACCCGGGCGTCGCGACATCCGACAAGAAGATCAGGGAGACGGCATGGAGCAGCGCGTCGTATTGATAACGGGCGCCGCGAAACGCGTGGGCCGTACGATCGCGGAGCGCTTCGCGATCGAGGGCTACCGGGTGGTGGTCCACTATGGCAGTTCGATGGAGGAGGCGCAGGCAACGGTCGACGCGCTGGGCCGGCGTGGCGTCGCGGCGCAGGCGCTGCACGCGGACCTGAGCGATGCGGCGCAACTCGACGCGCTGGTGGCCGGGGCCTACGCGCATTTCGGTCGATTGGATGTCCTGATCAATTCGGCGTCCATCTTTCCCGACGACCGGCTCGAGGACTTCTCGGTCGAGACCTTCGATCAGGCGTGGGCCGTCAACGGCCGCGCGCCGCTGCTGCTGACGCGGGCCTTCCACGCGCGCGCCAAAGCGCTGGGACACACCGGCGTGGTCGTCAATGTCGTCGACCAGAAGGTGCGCGGCAATTTCCACCGCGACCATTTTTCCTATACGGTCGGCAAGGCCGCGATCGGACACCTGACGACGATGCTGGCGAAGTCCGCCGCGCCGGTGCTGCGGGTCAACGCGGTCTACCCCGGATTGATGCTGCCGAGCGGCGACCAGACCGCCGCGGACTTCGCCTACGCCGAACGCCACGCCACGCCGTTGCACCGCGTGGCGACGCCGTGGGATCTCGCCGAGGCCATCCTGCTGCTGACCGGCCCGGCGTACAACGGCGCCGACTGGGTCGTGGACGGCGGCCAGAACCTCGTCCCGGTCGGGCGCGACGTGCTGTTCGAGTATCGCAGCCCGGCGCAGTGAGGGAGCGCGACTGCGGCCGCGGGCGTGCCTGCCGCGCGCCCGCTCAGACGGCCGGGTCCGCCAGGACCACCGCCCGCAACAGGTTCTCCCCCGCGGTGTCGAGCAGCGAGCCCTTGCGCAGCACCCGGAACACGGTGTCGGTCGTGGCGGGCACGCCGCGCGGCGTGATCGCCCGCACCCGCTTCGCCCGCAACGCGGCATCCAGCATGTAGGCCGGCACGATCGACAGACCGCGCCCGGCCGCGACCATCGCGATGGCCTCCTCGATCTCGGTGCACCGTCCCATGGTCCGCATCTGCGGCGGCATGCCGCCCAGTTGCGCGTCGAACCAGCCGGCGAACGCGGGTTCGCAATCGTCGTAGGTGATGAAGCCCGCGTCGGCGACCCACTGCGCCAGCGCGCCCGACGGCTTTTGCGCGAACGGCGCGATCAGGACCAGCGGATACCGGTAGACCCGTTCGAAGGTCAGGCTGTTCGACGCGACCATCGTGTACGAAAACCCCAGGTCCGCGCGTCCTGCCGCCACCGCCGCGCAGACCTCGTCGTCGATGCCGAAGCGCAGATTGATGACCGTGTCGGCGAACGCGTCGCGGCTCAGGATCGGGGTCAGCACATAGCGTCCGAACGACGAGCCGGTGGCGATGCGCATCGCTTCCCGGGTCGCGCCCGCGCGGCCGCGCGCCGCCGCGCGCAGCGTGCCGATCTCGTCGATGAACTGCCCGCAGATGGCGAACAGACGTACCGCCAGCGCGGTGGGCAGGACCTTGCGCGCCGAACGCTCGAACAGCGGCGCGCCGATCCACGCCTCCAGCTGACGGATCTGATAGCTCACGGTCGACGGCGTGACGTGCAGCTGCTCGGCGGCGCGCACGAAACTGCCCGCCTCGATCGCGGCGACGAAGGTGTCGATATATTTGGTCTGGGTACGCATACATCGGATTATCGATCGAAATTCTCGAACCATTCAAGTGAAACGTTTCGCTGGATTCGTTCTTTTTACTTCCTTATGATCCGCCAGGTCCATGTACTCCAGGAAGTCGAGATGAACACCGCAACCGTTTTCCCCGATGCCGTCCAGACCGATCCGCCCCTTTCCGCACGCGTGACGCAGACCCTCGCGCTCGATGCGCGCGTCAACGCGCCGATCTACGCCTCGTTGCCGATCGTCGCGACGCGCGCCGAGGGGTCGTGGATCTGGGACGTCGACGGCCGGCGGTATCTCGACATGATGAGCGCATACTCGGCGGTCAGCTTCGGACACGCGCATCCGCGGCTGCTGGCGGCGCTGGTCGAGCAGGCGGGTCGTCTCGCGGTGACCTCGCGCGCGGTGCACTCGGATCAGCTCGCGCCGTTCCTGGCGGAGGTGGTGCGGGTCACCGGGTTCGACAAGGCGCTGCCGATGAACAGCGGCGCCGAGGCGGTCGAGACGGCGATCAAGGCGGCGCGCAAGTGGGGGCACCGGGTCAAGGGCATCGCCGACGGCGCGGCCGAGATCATCGTGTTCGACAACAATTTCCATGGCCGCACCACGACGATCGTCAGTTTCTCGTCGCATCCGGAATACCGCGCGGGGTTCGCGCCGCTGACGGCGGGCTTCGTCGGCGTGCCGTATGGCGACGCGGCGGCGGTGGCGGCGGCGATCACGCCCCGCACCTGCGCGGTGCTGGTCGAGCCGATCCAGGGCGAGGGCGGCGTGATCGTGCCGCCGACGGGTTTCTTCAAGGCGCTGCGCGAGCTGTGCGACACGCACCATGTGCTGCTGATCGCCGACGAGATCCAGACCGGGCTGGGCCGCACCGGCCGCACATTGGCGCTCGAACACGAAGGGATACGGGCGGACGCCGTGTGCCTGGGCAAGGCGCTGGGCGGCGGGCTGCTGCCGGTGTCGGCACTGGTCGGCACGAACGAGGTGATGAACGTTTTCGTGCCGGGCGACCATGGCAGCACGTTCGGCGGCAATGCGCTGGCGGCCCGGGTCGGGCGCGAGGCGCTGGTGGTGCTCGAGGATGAGCACCTGAATGCGCGCTCCACGGCGTCGGGTGCGGCGCTGCGCGGCTGGCTGGAAGCGGCGCGGCATCCGGCGATCGCCGAGATCCGCGGCCGGGGCCTGATGCTGGGGGTCGAGATCGTCGCGTCGGTCGATGCCCAGGACGTCGTGGACGCGCTGGCGCGCGCCGGCATCATCACGAAGCTCACGCATCGCAACACGATACGGTTGTCGCCGCCGCTGACGATCGAACCGGACGACCTGCGGTGGGCGGCGGACCGCCTGCTGGAGGCGCTCGACCTCGTGACAGACGGACGCCGCGGGCGTTCGCACCCGGAGCCGCAGTCGTGAAGAAACGCATTGAAGTCGTCACCGCCGTGATCGGTGCGGGCGCGCAGGTGACCGGCTGCCGGTTCGGGCCGGACGCCTTGATCGATTCGGGCATCGTCGCCGCGTTGCGCGCTGCGGGGCGCGAGACGTTTCACGACGCCGGACGGGGCGCCGTGCGCGATGCGTCCGGCGCCGGCCAGGCCGACAAGATGGCGACGGTGAGCGCATTCATGCCGCGGCTTGCCGATACGGTGCGCGGCGCGGCCGCGAACGGCGCTTTCCCGCTGGTGCTCGGCGGCGATCACTCGTGCGCGATCGGCACCTGGAGCGGCATCGCCGACGCCTGGCGCGCGGCGGGCCGGATCGGCCTGATCTGGATCGACGCGCATCTGGACAGCCATACGCCGCAGACGTCGGAGAGCCAGGCGCCGCACGGCATGCCGCTGGCCGCGCTGCTCGGGCACGGACTGCCGGTGCTGACCGATCTGTTCGACTGGCGGGCGAAGCTGTTGCCGCAGCATGTGGTGGTGATCGGCGCGCGCAGCTACGAGACGGGCGAGAGGGCGTTGCTGCAACGCCTCGGCGTGCGCGTGATGGCGATCGACGAGGTCGCGCGGCGCGGGCTGGACGCGTGCATCGCGGAAGCGATCCGCATCGTGTCCCGGGGTACGTGCGGCTATGGCGTGAGCTTCGATCTGGATGCGATCGATCCGCGCGACGTGTCGGCCGTGGGCTCGCCCGCCGAACAGGGCATCGGCGCGCAGACGGCGGTCGCCGCGCTGCGCGGCTTTGCCGGCGACGCGCGTCTGCTGGGTTTCGAACTGGTGGAGTACAACCCGGAGCGGGACGACGCGGCGCGGCATGGCGCCGGCGTGTGTGGCGCGCTATTGACGGCCGCGCTGGGAAGCACATCCGGAAGCACATCCGGAAGCACATCCGGAAAGGCGCTCGCGGCCGGCGCGGAGAGGCACGGCACCTCACTGGTGGCCTAGCCGCAGGGCTCGGCACGAACGTCGGATCACGCGCATCGGCCGCCCGGGTGGCGGCAAGCCGCGCGCGTCGCGCTCAGAACGTGGTGCCGATGCCCACGCCGATGATCCACGGGTTGATCTTCAGCGTGCCGAGCGACGCGCCATTCATCGTCGCATCGGTCTTGATCCAGAGTTTCTTCAGGTCGACGTTGACGAAGATCCGCTTGCTGATCTGGTAATCGGCGCCGATCTGCAGGGCCGGGCCGAAGCTGTGGTTCTTCACGGCGATGTCGGCGCCGCCCGCGGATAGCTTGTCGTCGTAGAACAGCGTGTAGTTGATGCCGGCGCCCACGTAGGGACGCAGCTTCGCGGCCGGCATGAAATGGTATTGCAGCGTCAGCGTGGGCGGCAGGTGGCTGATGCGGCCCAGCTCGCCGATGTTGGAGGTCACCGTGTGACGCGCGGTGCCGGCGATCAGCTCGATGCCGATATGATCGCGGATCATGTAGGTGAAATCGACTTCCGGAACGATCGCCGGATTCACGTCGACGCCCAGCGTGGACAGCGTGTTGCTCGTCGATACGTCAGGCTGGATGCTGAGGGCGCGCACGCGCGCGATGATGTCGCCTTGCGCCGCCATGGCGACCGAGCTTGCCAGCAGAGCCAGCGCGGCCACGGCAATTTTGAACTGCTTCATTTTTTTGCCCTCGAACGAGACATTCTCGATTGTCTAAAACGAGATCATCATCGGGCAAGGGCGGCGGCGCCGTATTGATCAGGATCAACAAAACGCCCTTCAGACCGCTTTCAACCGCTCCAGGTCCAGAATGCGCACCAGCCGGCCGCGGGCGTCGATCAACGCTTCGCGCTGGAAGCGGGAGAACATCCGGCTCACCGTTTCGAGCTTCATGCCCAGATAGCTGCCGAGTTCGTCGCGCGTCATCCGCAGGTTGAATTCGGTGGCCGAGTAGCCGCGCGCCTTCATGCGCTGCGAGATGTTGAGCAGGAACGCGGCGACGCGCTCGTCGGCGCGCATGTTGCCCAGCTGCATCATCAGGCCGGACTCGCGGACGATTTCGCCGCTCATCATCTTGTGCAGGTGGCGCTGCAGCGGCCGCACCTCGCTGCACAGGTTTTCGAGCCGGTGAAACGGGATGATGCACACGACGCTGTCCTCGAGGGCGATCGCGTCGCACGTGTGGCGGTCGTCATGGATGCCGTCGAGGCCGAGCGCATCGCCGGCGAGATCGAAGCGCGTGACCTGCTGCCGGCCGTCCGGATGCGCGACGACGGTCTTGAACGAGCCGAGGCGCACCGCGTAGATGCTGTGAAACGGCGTGCCGGCGCGAAACAGCGAGTCGCCGCGCGCGACGCGCCGCGAGGTGCAGATCACTTCGTCGAGCCGGGCATAGGCCTGCGCGTCGAGTCCGACGGGCATGCAGATGTTGCGCATCGCGCAGCTGGAGCAACGGCCGGACTGCTCGGTCGGCATGTCGGCGGCGGCGTCGGTGTGTGCGGCGCCCGCGCATGCGACGCCGGCGTCCTGAAGGGATAGGGTCGAAGAGCTCATGCCCGCAGTATCCGCGTGCGCGCGCGCGACGCCAATCAGGGTCGGACGGATTTGCGGTAAGGAAAGCGCGGCCCTGTCCGTCAGGGTTCGCCTACAGCGCACGTGACGCACCTCGGCGCGCAAGCGCTGCTGCTATCATCGGTCTGCCTACATTCCGCCGACCGCATCCATGCCAGAAATTTCGAGATATGAAGCCGCTGCCGCGTCGGATGCGGCGGATGCGGCGGCATCGGTCACGGGCGTCGCCGAGCAGCGCCGGCTCGAGGGCATCATCCGCTTCGCCACCGAGGCCATCATCACGGTGGACGACGCGCAGACCATCCTGCTGTTCAACCCGATGGCGGAGAAGCTGCTGCGCTGCGCGGCGAGCGAGGCGATCGGCACGTCGCTCGATCGCTTCGTTCCGGCACGTTACCGCGCCGCGCATGCGCAGCAGGTCCGGCAGTTCGGCGTCACCGGCATTTCCGAGCGGCAGATGGGACCGCAGCGGCCGCTGTTCGGCCTGCGCGCCGACGGGGTCGAGTTTCCGATCGAGGCGTCGATCTCGCAATTCGTCGATGGCGATTCGCGCCTGTACACGGTGATGATGCGCGACATCGGCGCCCGGCTGCGGGCGGAGGCGGAACTGAAGGCCTCGCGCAACGAACTGCGGGAATTGTCGGCCAGCATCCAGACCGCGCGCGAGGCGGAAAAAGCGCATATCGCCCGCGAACTGCACGACGATCTGGGGCAGCGTCTGACCGCGTTGAAGATGGACGTCTCGCGGCTGGAGTGCGAGCTCGACGAGCGCGACGTGAGCGGGGACTGGCGCGAACGCACGCGGGCGATGCAGCGCCTGATCGACGATACGGTGGTGGCCGTGCGGAGCATCGCCGCGGATCTGCGCCCGGTCATGCTCGACGATCTGGGACTGGTCGCGGCCGTCGAATGGCTGGCGCACGAATGGCGCACGCGGCACGGCATCGTCGTGCGGCTGGAAGGCAACGAGGTCGCCATGCAGGTGGCGCTCGACGCCGCCACGGTGATCTACCGGATCGTGCAGGAAGCGCTGACGAATGTCGTGCGGCATGCGAACGCCACGCGCGTCACCGTCAGCCTGATCCGTGAGGGCGAGGCGTACATCGTACGGATCGCGGATAACGGCGTGGGACGCGCGGCGGCGGATGCGGCGTCTCCCGCGTCGGCGTCCGCCGCATCCGCCGCGTCCGCCCCGCGGCAATCGTTCGGGTTGATCGGCATGCGCGAGCGTGCCCGCCTGCTGGGTGGGGAAATCGCGCTCGACAGCCCCGCGCACGGAGGCTTCGTCGTCACGGCGACACTGCCGGTCGCCATGATCGCGCGCACCGAAGCGCCGCCCACCCCAGACGAAACGAGGAATTAGCATGGTGCGCATCCTGATCGCCGACGACCATGCGCTGGTGCGCGACGGCCTGCATCACATCCTGCGCAAGGCCCAGGGCTTCGATGTCGTCGGCGAGGCGGCCGACGCCGCCGGCGTGATGGCGCTGGTGGAGCGCGAGCATGCGGACGTGCTGCTGCTCGATCTGTCGATGCCGGGCGGCAACGGCCTCGACCTGATCCGCAAGATCACGGTGCTGCGCCCCGGGCTCAAGGTGCTGGTCCTGACGATGCATGCCGAGCAGCAATACGCGGTGCGCGCCTTCAAGGCGGGGGCGTCCGGCTATCTGACCAAGGAAAGCGCCTCGGCCGAACTCGTCAACGCGGTGAGCCGGATCGCCGGGGGGCATGTGTACGTCAGCACGTCGATGGCCGAGAACCTGGCGCGGGCGCTTACGCGTCCGGCCGGCGAGGATGGGGCGCGCCCGGAATCGCTGTCCGACCGGGAGCTCGACGTCTACCGGCGGATCGTCGACGGGGAGTCGCTCGCGCAGATCGCG
>JBPBQT010000301.1:0-19581 GCA_050955065.1 Janthinobacterium lividum
TCTGCGTTATTTCACGTTCAACATGAAGGACGCGCTGCTCAAGGACGTGCGGGTGCGGCAGGCGCTGTCGATGGTGATCGATCGCGATGTACTCGCGCAACACGTGACCGCGGGCGGCGAGATTCCAGCCTACGGGTTGATCGTCAAGGGCATGAAGGGCGCCGACATCAGCAATTACGACTGGGCCAGCTGGCCGATGGCGAAACGGGTCGCGACCGCGAAGCAACTGCTGGCTGCCGCGGGTGTGAAGCCCGGCACCCAGTTGCATATCGCGATGAACACCAGCGACTACAACAAGCGCACGTCGATCTTCCTTGCCTCTGAATGGAAGTCGAAGCTCGGACTGGACGCGCAGATCGATTCGATGGAATTCAAGGTGCTGCTGCGCCAGCGCCATACCGGTCAGTTCCAGTTGGCCCGCAATGGCTGGATCGCCGACTACAACGATGCCAGCGCGTTCCTGACGCTGGTGAGTTGCGGTTCCGACCAGAACGACAGCCACGGCTGCGATCCGAAGGCGGATGCACTGATGCTGCAGGCATCGCAGTCGAATGACCCGGCGTTGCGGCAGAAACTGCAGACGCAGGCCGCCCAGCTGGCGATGGCCAACTATCCGATTCTCCCATTGATGCAGTACACGGCAACGCGCCTTGTGAAGTCTTATGTGGGGGGCTACGCCAACGACAATCCGCTGGACCGCTTCCGCGGCAAGGACCTGTACATCATCAAGCATTGATGAAGCAGTCCATTCAACGCGATTTCTGGTTCTGATGCGACGTGCGGGGTTTCGCCCCCGCGCGTCGCGGGAGGCGTTTCATGTGGTCCTATACCTTGCGGCGCGTGCTGTTCACGCTGCCGACGCTGCTGATCGTCATCACGGTCTGCTATCTGCTGTTGCACCTCACCCCGGGCGGCCCGTTCGACAGCGATCGACAGGTTTCCGCGGCGGTGCTGGCCAACCTGCAGCAGAAATACCACCTCAACGAGCCGCTCTGGAAACAGTACCTGCTCTATCTGAACAGCCTGCTGCATGGCGACCTGGGCGCCTCGTTCCGCTATGCGGACTGGAGCGTCAATTCCCTGGTGCGGCAGGCGTTGCCGGTGTCGCTGCTGATCGGCGGCGTGGCGATGGTGCTGTCGATCATCATCGGCATCGCGCTCGGCATGGTCGCGGCGCTGTATCGCAACAGCCCGGCGGATTATCTGCTGATGCTGATCGGCAACGCCGGCAGCGCGTTCCCGTCCTTCGTCATCGGTCCGGTGCTGATCCTGATCTTCTCGATCATGCTCAAGTGGCTGCCGGCCGGCGGCTGGAACAACTACGAGGTGCGCTTCATGGTGCTGCCGATCGTGCTGCTGACGATCGTCAACGTCGCGACGATCGGACGGCTGTCGCGCGCCGGGCTGATCGAGGTGATGAACACCAACTACATCCGCACCGCCTACGCGAAGGGTCTGTCGCGCCGCACCATCGTGCTGCGCCATGCGCTGCGTCCCACGCTGATTCCGGTGGTATCGGTGCTCGGGCCGCTCGCGATCAGCTCGATCACCGCCGCGGTGGTGACCGAATCGGTGTTCGCGCTGCCGGGCCTGGGCAAGCTGATCGTCAACGGCGCCGCGAACCGCGACTATACCCTGGTGCTCGGGCTGGTCGTGCTGGTGACGATCTTCGCCGTGCTGCTCAATCTGCTGGTCGATCTCGCGTATGCATGGCTCGATCCCAAAATTCGCTACTGATGCCGCTCACGGCGCAGTGGTCAACCATGACATCGCGAATCACATTCCGAATCCTGCTTTCGAGCACGAGGTCCACATGAAACGACGCGCATTGGCGCCCGCACTCGGCGCGGCGGTCACGGCGCCGCCGGTCGCGGGGCGCAGCCCCTGGCAGGACGCGCGCGCACGCTTCGTGCGCAACAAGGCGGCGGTCGCCAGTCTGGTGCTGCTGGCCCTGATCACGCTGGTCTGCATCATCGGGCCGTTCGTCCTGCCCAATGATTTCGAGACGTCGGACTGGAGCGCGATCAACACGCCGCCGACCTGGATGAACTGGCACCTGTTCGGCACCGACCAGAACGGCCGCGACCTGCTGGTGCGCTGCCTGATCGGCGGGCGCATCTCGCTGCTGGTCGGCGCGCTCGCGACGCTCACGTCGGTGACGCTGGGCATCGTCTGGGGCGCGGTCGCCGGTTTCGTCGGCGGCCAGGTGGACAACCTGATGATGCGCGTCGTCGACATGATGTACGCGATTCCCTATCTGCTGATCGCCATCCTGATGGTGACCCTGTTGGGGCGCGAGTTCTATCTGGTGGTGCTGACGATCACGGTCTTTTCCTGGATGGACATGGCCCGCGTGGTGCGTGGTCAGACGCTGGCGATCCGCTCGCGCGAGTACATCGAGGCCGCGCACGCGATCGGCGTATCGTCCGGCGGCATCATCCTGCGCCATGTCGTGCCGAACCTGCTGGGCATCGTCGCGATCTATACGACGGTGACCGTGCCCGGCGTGATCCTGACCGAATCGGTGCTGTCCTTCCTGGGGCTCGGCGTGCAGGAGCCGATGACGAGCTGGGGCGTGCTGATCCAGGACGGCGTGGGCAATATGGAGGCCGCGCCGTGGATCCTGCTGTTTCCGGCGGCGCTGCTGTCGATGACCCTGTACTGTATCAATTTCGTCGGCGACGGGATGCGTGACGCTCTCGACCCGAAGGACCGGTGATGGCGATGCCTTTGTTGCAAGTGAACAATCTCGAAGTGGCCTTCGCCACGCCCGACGCGACGGTGCGCGCGGTCAACGGCGTGAGTTTCGCGCTGGAGGAGGGCAGCACGCTGGGGATCGTCGGTGAATCGGGTTCGGGCAAGAGCCAGAGCGTGCTGGCGATGATGGGCCTGCTGGCGGCCAATGGCACCGTGAGCGGTTCCGCGCTCTATCAGGGGCAGGATCTGCTGCGCATGCCGGCGCAGGCCCTGAACAGGATTCGCGGCAATCGGCTGTCGATGATCTTCCAGGATCCGATGACGTCGCTGAACCCGTATCTGACGATCGAACGCCAGATGACCGAGGTGCTGCAGCTGCACAAGAACCTGACGCGGCGCGCGGCGCGCAAGCGCGCGATCGAGATGCTCGAAGCGGTGCGCATTCCCGAGGCCGCGCATCGCATCGATCAATATCCGCATGAACTTTCCGGCGGCATGCGGCAGCGCGTGATGATCGCTATGGCGTTGCTGTGCGAACCGCAGGTGCTGTTCGCCGACGAGCCGACCACGGCGCTCGACGTGACGGTACAGGCGCAGATCCTGCAACTGCTGCGCAATCTGCAGCACGATTTCGGCACGGCGATCGTGCTCATCACGCACGACCTGGGCGTGGTCGCCGGCCTGTGCGAGAAGGTGATGGTCATGTACGGTGGCCGCGTGATGGAGCATTGCGACGCGGACGATCTGTTCGCGCGGCCGTCGCACCCCTATACGATCGGTCTGCTGCGCGCGTTGCCGCGGCTCGATCGATCCGACGCGCCGCTGGTCGGCATCCCGGGCAATCCGCCGAACATGGCGCGCCCGCCGTCGGGCTGTCCGTTCCAGGAACGCTGCATCGACGCCGCCGACCATTGCGGCGACGGCCCGCCGCCGTTGCTCCCGTTCGGCGAGAAGCCGGACTGGCTGCGCGCCTGCTACCGTCCGGTGTACGACATGCGCGAATACACCGGACGCACATCCGGAAACACGGGCGACCTTCGGGAGACCAGCCATGCGTGACGCCCTCATGGAAGCGGTGCCGGCGGGATCGCACAACGGGTTGCCGGGCGCCGCGACGGATGGATCGCCCGATGGGTCGCACAAGATGCCGGGCGAGGCGCCCATTCTTTCGGTGCGCGATATCCAGGTGCATTTCAAGGTCAAGGGGAAAAGCCGGTTGCCGTGGACGCCGGCGCGCACCCTGAAGGCCGTCGACGGCGTCAGTTTCGACCTGCGTGCGGGAGAGACGCTTGGCGTCGTCGGCGAATCCGGTTGCGGCAAGTCGACACTTTCGCGCGCGATCCTGAACCTGATTCCGGCCACGCACGGCGAGATCGTCTGGATGGGCCGGTCGCTCGCCAACGCGTCCGCGCGCGACTGGCATGCGGTGCGGCGCGACGTGCAGATGATCTTTCAGGATCCGCTGGCCTCGCTCGATCCGCGCATGACCGTCGGCCAGATCATCGCCGAGCCGCTGCGCGAGCACCGGCGCGAATTGTCGAAGGAGGAGACGTCGCGTCGGGTGCGCGCGATGATGGCGAAGGTGGGACTGCGCGAGCAGATGATCAACCGCTACGCGCACGAGTTCTCGGGTGGCCAATGCCAGCGCATCGGCATCGCCCGCGCGTTGATCATCGAGCCGAAGCTGATCGTCTGCGACGAGCCGGTCTCGGCGCTCGATGTCTCGATCCAGGCGCAGATCGTCAATCTGTTGAAATCGCTGCAGCAGGAGATGCAACTGGCGGTGATCTTCATCGCGCACGACCTGGCAGTGGTGAAGCACATCGCCGACCGTGTCATGGTGATGTATCTCGGCCACGTGATGGAACTGGCCGGCAAGCACGCGTTGTACGCGGATCCCCGTCACCCGTACACGCGCGCGCTGCTCTCGGCGGTGCCCATCCCGGACCCCGCGATCGAGCGCAACAAGGTCGTGCAGATCCTCGGCAACGACATTCCGAGTCCGATCAATCCGCCGAGCGGCTGCGTGTTCCATACGCGTTGCCCGCGTGCCGAGGCCCGATGTTCGGTCGAGGTGCCGCTGCTGCGCCAGGTCGCGCCGGACGACGCCGCAGCGTGTCATTTCGCGTGACGGCCGCGGGGGGAGGCGGGTTTTTCGGACGTATTTCCTGATGCGGCAGGCATCGTGCGCTGCCGGCCTTCGGCGTGCAGGGCGCGCGGAATTGCGGCATGCTTGAAACGGGATGTCCGTCCCCGCGCCTTTGTTTCCGGCCTGGCCATCCGTCCGCATCCCTGAACTTTCCGAGAGAATGTCATGCAATGGATGGCTGTTCTGTTTGCGCTGGTAGCCGGCGTCTTGAATACCGTGCAATCCGGCAGCAACGTCACGCTCCACAAAATATTGGGACAGCCCGTCTGGGCCGCGGTGGTCGTCTATGTCGTCGGCTTGCTCGCCATCGCCGTCGCCGCGCCTTTCATCGGCGTACGCATGCCGGCGCCCGGCGCGGTGTCGCATGTGCCGTGGTGGGCCTGGCTGGGCGGCGCTTTCGGGGCTTTTTATATTTTCACGATGCTCATGATGGCCGACAAGCTGGGAGCCGCCATCTTCCAGGCATTGACGGTCACCGCTGCGATCGTGACCTCGCTCGCGATGGACCATTATGGCTGGATGGGATTTGAAGTTCACAAGGCAGGCATCGGCCGCCTGGCCGGGGGCGTCTGCATGATCATCGGACTGTTCTTGATCGCGAAATTCTGAGACGGTGAAATGACCTCGTCGCCCGGGGTCGGCGGGCCAGCTTGCGCTTGCTTGCGTCCGCCGCGACATTCCCCGTTCAATATTCCTTGTACGGCAGGAATTTCCCCGACAGCACCACATTCACGCGATCGCCTTTCGGATCGGCCTGGCGCTGGATATCCATCGAGAAATCGATCGCGCTCATGATGCCGTCGCCAAATTCCTCGTGGATCAGTTCCTTGATCGTCGTGCCATAGACGCTGACGATTTCATACCAGCGGTAGATCAGCGGATCGGTGGGCACGGCGCTTGGCAGCGAACCCTTGTACGGGACGATCTGCAGCCATGCGCAGGCTTCGTCATCGAGGTCGAACAGGTCCGCGGCGGTCTCTGCCTGCTGCTTGCTGAACCGCATCTGGCCGAGACAGGCCGCCGTCGCCCATTCCTTGCTCGCGCCGAGCCGGCTGGCGATGTCCACCCATTTCAGGCCCTTGCGGATTTTCGCGGAAACGATCAATTTCGTGACTTCGCTGCGGTCGGTGATGGGCATGGCGGGTTTTCCTGGTTCTGGTCCGGAGGATCCGGGATATCGGTGGAGCATTGCGGCATCTGGATACTGTAGCGCGGATGACGGGTGGATTTTCCTCGGATCGCCGTAAATAAGAGGATATCTTTCGGAAATGACGAGGAATGGTTTTTGCTCACACAACTTTGTCTTTCATCACTGTGAGCTTTTCGAATGTCAGCCGTCGCCCTTCTCGACGATCCGATCCGGCTGGAACGCCTGCGTGCTTTCGGCATCCTCGACACACTGGCCGAATCGCACTTCGATGCGCTGGCACAGATGGCTGCGCATCTGGTGCGCATGCCTGTCGCGCTCATCAATTTCGTCGACGAGGCGCGTACCTGGTGCAAGGCGGCGTGGGGTTGTGAACGCAAGAGCATTGCACGCGACCAGTCCCTGTGTGCGAGCGCCTTGGCGCTCGGCGACGCCCTGGTTTTTCCAGACCTGCGGGAAGATGTCCATTTCAAGGCGCATCCGTGTAATGTCGGGAGCCTGAAAGTCGTCTCGTACGCCGCCGTTATCCTGAAGACCGATGACGGGATACCGCTTGGCACGTTGTGCGTCGCGGACCAGCACGCACGTGAAATGCAGGAGAAGGACCTGCAGGCATTGCGACTCGTCGCACAGCAGGTCATGAAGCATCTCGAAGCGCGATGCGTCAACGCGCGTGTCGTCGATCTGGAGGCGCAACTGGAAGCCGCGCAGCGGCATCGCGATCAATTTCTCGCCATGTTGGCGCACGAGTTGCGCGCGCCGCTGGCGCCCATCCTGACGGGGGTGCGCATACTTCATCACACCGAGGTGACCGATGACCAGCGGGCGTGGGCGAAGAAGTTGATCCATCGCCACGTCGGCCACATGAGCGAAATCGTCGATCATCTGCTGTCGGCGTCGCTGGTGTCCTTCGGTTCGGTCGAGCTCCACCTCGAACCCACGTCCCTGACGCGGTTGATCGAGCAGGCGGTGGAAATGCACCAGGCGACTCTGGACGAGCGACAGCAGATCCTGCATTGCGAGATCAACGGGGACCCCTGGGTCGCCGCCGATCGGACCCAGTGTCCGCTGGTGATATCGAACCTGTTGATGAACGCATCCCAGTACACGGCGAACGGCGGGCGCATCGATATCGTGGCGGATGCCGGCGACAGAGCGGTGACGGTACGGGTACGGGATACCGGCATCGGCATCGAAGCGGCCGACATGGACGAGATCTTCCAGATCTTCGGTCAGTCGAAGCAGCCGCTCGATCGCGCCAGGGGAGGCATGGGTCTGGGCCTGCCGCTCGCGCGCCGTCTTGCCGAGTGGCATGGCGGGTCGCTGACGGCCAGCAGCGCGGGGCCCGGTTGCGGCAGCGAGTTTCTGCTGACGCTGCGGCGCGCGGCGCCAGGCGAGGCGGCGGTGCCGGCCAGTGTCGTGGGACAGAGGACCATGCGCCCGCTCGACATCCTGATCGTCGAGGACAACGCCGATACCGCCGATGCGCTGGCGCTGTATTACGAGATGTCCGGCCATCGCGTGCGCGTGGCGAATCGCGCGAGCGACGCGATCGAGCGACTGGCCGAACGCCAGCCCGATGTCGTGCTCAGCGACATCGGTTTGCCCGATACCGACGGCTATGCGCTGGTGCAGAAGCTTAGGGCGATGAATCCTTCCGCGAGCACGGCCTTCATCGCCATCACCGGATATGCGAGCGAAAAGGACAAGGCAGCGGCCACGCTGGCGGGATTCCGCGCGCACTTCGCCAAACCCGTCGATCTCGCGAAACTGGACCGGGTATTGTCCCGGCTGCAAAACCTGGTGACCGATACGCAACGGCACTGACTCTCCCGATGAGAGTGTCACGATGAGCATGGACTCCACTTACCCGCGCGATCTGATCGGCTATGGCGGCAAGCCCGTACATCCTCACTGGCCGGGTCGCGCGCGCATTGCCGTGCAATTCGTCCTGAACTACGAGGAGGGCGGCGAGAACAGCGTGCTGCATGGCGATGCCGGCTCCGAGCAGTTTCTGTCGGACATCCCCGGCGCGGCGTCCTACCCGGCGCGCCACATGAGCATGGAATCGCTGTACGAATACGGGTCGCGCGCCGGGGTCTGGCGCATCCTGCGGGAATTCGAGCGGCGCGGCCTGCCGCTCACGGTGTTCGCCGTGGGAATGGCGCTCGAACGTCATCCCGATCTCGCCCGCGCGTTCGTCGATCTCGGTCATGAAATCGCCTGCCATGGCCATCGCTGGATTCACTATCAGAACGTGCCGGAGGAGATCGAACGCGAGCACATGGAACGCGGCATCGCGGCGATCGAAAAACTGTGTGGCGTGCGTCCGCTCGGCTGGTACACCGGGCGCGACAGCGTCAACACGCGCCGTCTGGTGGTCGAACAGGGCGGTTTTGCCTACGATGCTGATTCCTACGGCGATGACTTGCCGTTCTGGACGGAAGTCGCGACCGCCGCCGGAACCCGTGTGCCGCATCTGATCGTCCCGTACACCCTCGACACCAACGACATGCGCTTCGCGGTCAGCCCCGGCTTCATCAATGCCGACGACTTCTTCGTCTATCTGCGCGACGCGTTCGACGTGCTGTATGCGGAAGGAGAGACGCTGCCGAAGATGCTGTCGATTGGCATGCATTGCCGTCTGCTTGGCCGGCCCGGGCGGTTCCGCGCGTTGCAGCGCTTTCTCGATCATCTTGAAAAGCACGATCGTGTCTGGGTGACGCGCCGCATCGACATCGCGCGGCACTGGCATCGACATCACCCGTTCCTGTCTCCCGACTGACCGTCACCGCCTGGCGTTCGGGCGGCCCGGGGATGTGAATGACGGCGCGCGTCATACTGACGCAGCGGACGCATGGCATTTATGGCGACTTGCCAACCTTTTGTTGCGATTGCATTGTGCATTGTGCACAACGCAATCAATCGCCAGGATGGTCGCCTTCCATGACGCTGCCAACACACCCATCGAACACGATGTCATCGCCCGTCCATGGGGCAGCCCCGCTCGTCAGCGCCGTGGCGCAAGAAGACGCGCGTCTGCGCGTCGTGCAGCTCAGCCACGCGTTCGAGGCGGAGGACGGCACGCGCGTCAGCATCTTCGACAAGCTCGACTTTCACGTTGGGAGCGGCGAGATCGTTTCGATCGTCGGGCGCAGCGGCGCGGGCAAGAGCACGCTGTTCAATCTGATATCCGGGTTGCTGCGTCCGCAGGCGGGCAAGGTGGCGATCGGTTCCCGTGCGGATGGCAGTGCGGGCCGGATCGCCTACATGCTGCAGAAGGATCTGTTGATGCCGTGGCGCTCGATTCTGCAGAACGCGCTGCTCGGCATCGAACTGTATCGGAAGGTCACGCCGGCCGATGTCGCGCGTGCGCGGGAAATGCTCGCGCGCTACGGTCTGGGTTCGGTCGTCGACGCGTACCCGCATTCGCTGTCGGGCGGCATGCGGCAACGTGCGGCGCTCACGCGCACCCTGCTGGTCGAGCCGACCCTGGTGCTGCTCGACGAACCCTTCTCGGCGCTCGACTACGAAACCCGACTCGCGCTCGAGGACGACGTGATGGCCTTGCGCGCCGGCAGCGGCACGAGCGTCGTGCTGGTGACCCACGATATCGAGGAAGCGATTGCCATGAGCGATCGCGTCATTCTGCTTGGTGGCCGCCCGGCCCGCATCGAGGACGAGATCGACGTCGTACTGTCGACGCACGGGCCGCGTACGGCGGTATCGGCGCGCGAGGCGCCCGAGTTCCGCACCTATCACGCCCGCATCTGGGGTGGACTGCGCAGCAACACGATCCAGCACGCGGGAGCGACGGCATGAGCGAAGCGGCGATTGCAGCAAGCACGCTCAGACGGCGCGCGCGCGCGCGGCGCTTCAAGGGCGCGGGGGCGGCGGGCATCGTGACGCTCGTCATGGTCGCGCTGGTCGCGCTCTGGCAGGTGGCCGCCGCACGCGGCTGGATCAACGGACAACTGTTCGGCTCGCCGGCCGGCATCTACACGGCCGCGCGGATCGGCCTGACGCAGGGCACGCTGATAACCGATACGCTGACGACCCTTTACGAGACGGTGATGGGATTGTTGATCGGCAGCGGGCTGGGCATCGGCCTGGGTCTGTTGCTCTGGTTCGTGCCGCGCGTCGCCGGCGTGGCCGAGGGATTCTCGGTGATTCTCAACAGCATCCCGAAGATCGCACTGGGCCCGCTGATCATCATCTGGTTCGGTTCGGACATGACTTCGAAGGTCTGGCTGGCGGGTATTTCCACGTTCGCCGTGGCGATGATCTCGTCGTGCGCGGCGGCGCGGGAAGTGGATCGCGATCTGTTGAACCTGTTTCTGTCGTTCAACGCGAAACCCGGGATGATCTTTCGCAAGCTGATCGTGCCGGGCGCGCTGCCCTGGATCTTCTCGACGCTGCGGGTGAACATCGGTTTCGCGCTGATCGGCGCGGTGGTCGGAGAATACATCGCCTCGCAGGCGGGCCTTGGTCACGAGGTGTTCGTCGCCGGTTCCCTGTTTGACCTCAATACGGTATGGCTGGGCATCATCATCCTGACCCTGATGGCCACGCTGCTTACCTGGATCGTTCAACTCGCCGAAGCAAGGATCGTCTCATGGAAAACACAACGTTGAAGCTGTTGCGGGTCTGCTGCGCCGTGCCATTGATCGCTGCGGCCGGCATGCCGGCCGCCCGTGCCGCCGCGCCCGAAAAAGTGGTCGTTTATCAGGCGTTTCAGTCGATCCAGTATCTGCCGCTGTACATGGCGATGGACAAGGGCCTTTTCGCGAAGAACGGACTCGATGTGCAAAAAGTCACCGCCGGCAGCGGCGCGTCGGGTGTCGCCGCGGTCATTGGCGGTCACGCGGACTTTTCGTTGCAGGACCCGATGACGGCGGTGCTCGCGAACCTCAAGGGCGCGACCCTGGTCAATGTCGCGAACGTCGTCGCGGGCGTGCCGGTGTGGATCCTCACGCCGCCCGATTCCGGCCTGAAACAGGTCGCGGACCTCGGGGGCAAGACGGTGTCGACCGCGTTGCCGCCGTCGACCAGCACGTATCTGCTGCAGCGGCTGATCAAGCAGGAAAAGCTGGCGAACGTGAACCTCAACACCGTGCAGCTTGGCACCGAGCTCGCGCCGGTGAGCGCCGGCCGCGCGGTGGCCGCCACCTTGTACGAGCCGCAGGTCGATCAGGGCATCGCGTCGGGATACAAGATTCTCTATGCGTTCCCGAAAGCCTATCCGGGCGGGTATGCGTTCTCGACGATGGATACGCTGGCCGCGACGATCAAGACCCGCCCGCAGATGGTCGCGGCGTTCGTCAAGGCGCTGGCCGAAGCCGAAGCGCTGATCCAGCAGTCGCCGCAGACCGCCCGGGAGGTCGCGGAGAAAGAGTTTCCGACGCTCGACCGGAAGATCGTCGACAGCGCGGTGGACCGGCTGATCGGGCAGAAGATCTACGCGGCGACGCCCGAGATTTCGGAACAGGCGTTTCGCAATGCGCTCGACTTGCAGGAATCCATCGGCAACATCCCGGTCGGCAGCGTGACGTACGCCAGCGCCGTCGACAATTCCTTCGCCCAGGCGGCGAAGAAGTGAAGGGGCCGGCAGTAGCGACGGCAACGGGAATGGTAGGGGCAGTACCGACAACCGCAGCCGCCGTGGCAACAGCGACAACAGGAGCCTCGTCATGAATCTCGAAAATCCGTCTCCCGCGGCCGGCCCGATACCCGCGCTTGCCGCCACGTTGATCGCCACGCGTGGCGACGAGGCGGCGTGCCAGGCGCGGCTGGCCGTCGCACAGGCGCGCGCCGCCGCCGTCGAGCCCTGGCTCAACGCGTTCTACTACCGGCCCGGAGATTACGCGTCGCAGGATCCGCGCAGGCTCGCGCAATTGCCGCTCGCCGGCGTGCCGATCGGCGTGAAGGATCTGATCGCCACCGCGGACATGCCCACCACCTATGGGTCGCCGATCTACGCGGACTTTCAGCCCGCGGCGGATGCGTGGATCGTCGCCCGGATCCGGGCGTTCGGCGGCGTCGTGTTCGGCAAGACCGTGACCACCGAATTCGCCTGGCGTCATCCCGGGCCGACGGTCAATCCCTGGAACCGGCTGCATACGCCGGGCGGATCGTCGAGCGGTTCGGCTGCGGCGGTGGCGGCGGGCATCGTGCCGCTCGCGTTGGGTACGCAGACAGTCGGATCGGTGCTGCGGCCCGCGGCGTTTTGCGGCGTGGTCGGTTACAAGCCCAGTCATGGCAAGGTGCCGACCGACGGTGTGCATCCGCTGGCGCCGTCGCTGGACCATGTCGGGTTTTTCGCGAAAACCGTCGAGGACGTGGCGCTCGCGCACGCGCTGTTCGTCGATGCCGATGCCCGTTCCGGGACGAACGTGCTGCGCGACGCCGCTGCATGGCAGACCTATTTCACCGCCACGCGCCCGCAACGGCTCGGCGTGGTGCGCACGCCTTTCTGGGACCGTGCCAGCGACGCGCAACGGGCCAACTTCGAACAGGCGCTCGCGCGCCTGCGCACGGCCGGCGTGACGCTGGTCGAGCGCGATCCTTTCGATGACATGCCGGCGATCCTGGATGCGCTGCAGACGGTATTGCGGGTCGAGGCCTTTGCCGGCATCGGACCGCTTGCCGTGTCGCATCCGGATCTGCTCAGTGACCATACGAAAGTGTTGACCGCCGCCGGCGCGGCGGTGCCGCCGCAGACGTATCGGGCGGCGCTCGCCCTGCAGCGGCGGCTGCGTGGCGCCTTCGCCGGTTTTCTCGACGGATGCGACGCGATCGTGACGATCCCGGCGGCCGGCGCGGCGCCCGAGGGTTTGAGCGATACCGGCGACGCGACATTCTGCGCGGCCTGGAGCTTCCTCGGCGTGCCGGCCGTATCGATACCATCGGTTACGTCCGGATGGGGCGCGGCGGGATTGCCCCTGGGACTGCAGTTGGTGGGCGGGATGGACGCGGATCTGTCCCTGTTGCGCATCGCCGCCTGGGTCGAAGGCATTGTGAGATAGCAATTGAGCAGACCATTCCAGACGGCACAGCAATACGTGTTGACGACGCTGCGCACGGAAATCCTCACGGGCCGTTATCCTGAAAATACCCATCTGCGACAGGAAGAGGTCGCCCGGCGTCTGAACGTCAGTACGACGCCGGTGCGTGAAGCGTTTCGCGACCTGCGTGCCGAAGGCCTGGTTTCGATCGACCCCAACAAGGGCGTCGTGACGCGCAGCCTGACGATCGACGATGTGACGGAAATCTACGAATTGCGGATGACGCTGGAGCCGATGCTTGCCGGACGCGCCTGCCTGCAGATGACGGACGCGGACCTGGCGGCCGCGCAGCAGTGTCATGAAGCAATGAGCGCGACCGCGTCGCCGGAGCAATGGTCGATCGTGAACGAGACGTTTCACGATCATTTCGTCGCCAGTCAGGCGCACACGCGCCTTTTCGAGATCGTCGCGTCGCTGTCGCGCGTGGCACGGCCGTATGTGGCGTTATCGATGCATGTCGATCAGGAGATCATGCAAAGCAACAACCGCGAACACGCGGCGTTGCTAGCGGCCTATCGCGTCAGGAATGCGCAGGCCGTGCAGACGCAGACGCGGGTTCATCTGGAAAATACCCGGGACGCGCTGGTGGCGTGTGTCGATCACTGGATGGCAACGCACGCCGTTGTTCGCTGAGCGCCCGCACGGCAGGCGCAATCCGCCGCGCCCGATAGCCGCGCATTCTGCCCGCGCCCGGTGCCCGCGCCTGGTGCCCGCGCCCGGTGCCCGCGCCCGGTGCCCGCGCCCGGTTCTTCAATCGAACGTACAAGGTCGGATATGGATACATCGCTTACTTCTCTTTCGGCGGTGGCGGCACGGCGTCTGATCGGCAGCCGCCGCCTGTCGCCGGTCGAATTGCTGGATGCATGCATCGCGCAGATCGAGGCGCTCAACCCGGCGGTCAACGCGATCGCCGCGACCTGCTTCGATCGCGCACGCGTTGAGGCACGGCTGGCCGAGCAGGCCGTGCTGCGTGGCGACACACTCGGTCTGCTGCACGGCCTGCCGCTGGGCGTCAAGGATCTGGAGGAAACCGCCGGCGTGTTGACCACATACGGTTCGCCGATCTATCGTGCGCACGTTCCGCAACACGATAACGCCATGGTGGCGCGGCTGCGGGCCGCGGGCGCTGTTCTAACGGCCAAGACCAATACGCCCGAAATGGGTGCGGGCGCGAATACCCGCAACGCCGTCTGGGGCGCCACGGGCAATCCCTTCGATCCGATGTTGAACGCCGGCGGGTCCTCCGGCGGTTCGGCGGTCGCACTGGCCACCGGGATGTTGCCGGTATGCACGGGCTCGGACACCGGCGGTTCGTTGCGCATTCCCGCAGCGCTGTGCGGCGTCGTGGGTTTTCGACCGTCGCCCGGCGTGGTGCCGGGCGACACCCGCCCGTTGGGCTGGTCGCCGCTGACCGTGTCCGGTCCAATGGGGCGAACCGTCGCCGATACGCGTCTGCAACTGGCCGCGAATGCGGGACTGCACGACAGCGAACCGCTTGGCCCCGATCTCGATCCGCTTGCGCTGCTGCATGCGCGGGAAGTCGATCCAGCGTCATTGCGGATCGGCTATACCGAGGACTTCGGCGTCTGCGCGGTCGCTGGCGCGATGCGCGAAACCTTTCGCAAGAAGATCGCCGCCTTGTCGCCCTATGTGAAAACCTGCGAGCCGGTCGCGTTCGATCTCGGCGAGGCGCACCGGTGCTTCGACGTCATCCGCGCGCAGAATTTCATTGCGAGCTTCCAGGAAATCTACGAACGCGATCCGGGACTGCTCGGCCCCAACACGCGCACCAATTCTGAGATGGGACAGGCCATGTCGCTGGCCGACGCGGTCTGGGCGCACGCCGAGCAGACGCGTCTGTTCCGGCGTTTCCAGAAGGCTTTCGACCATTACGATCTGATCGTGTCGCCGACATGCTCGATTTCGCCATTTCCCTGGTCGCAATCGTCTCTCACGGAAATGGATGGCCTGCCGCTCGAGAACTATTACCGGTGGCTCGGCCTGACTTACGTTGTGACGCTGTCGACCAACCCGGCTTTGTCCCTGCCCTGTGGAACGGATTACGCAGGCATGCCGTTCGGTCTGCAGCTCATCGGCCGTTTTCGCGGCGACCGGCGCCTGCTCGATATCGCGCAGGCGCTCGAGTCGGCATGGGAAAACGATGCCTCATTGAAACGACCTTGCCCGGATTTGTCCATATTGTCGCATCCGGTCCCGGCGCTTGGTTCGATCGTCACGGACCCACCAATTTTTTCCACGGGTCATTGAGTCGGGTTGCAGCGAGGCAGGAACGCCGCTTGCAGTGAGACAGGTACTCGTCGTCGCCGTGTTCTGCGACGGCACTCTCTACTGCCTCAGGAACAAATGATGAAAGCACTCGTATACGAAGGCCCGCGTAAGGTCACCGTCAAGGAAATGCCGGACGCGAAGATCGAAAAAGCCACGGATGTCCTGGTAAAAATCACCACCACGAATATCTGCGGTTCGGACCTCCACATGTATGAGGGCCGTACCAACATGGAAACCGGCCGGATCCTCGGTCATGAAAACCTGGGAGTCGTCGTCGAGGTGGGCCTGGGGGTTCAGCGCATCAAGGTGGGCGACCGGGTCTGTCTGCCGTTCAATATCGGCTGTGGATTCTGCGAAAACTGTGAAAAGGGTCTGACCGGTTTCTGCCTGACGGCGAACCCCGGCACGGCCGGGGCGGCCTATGGATTCGCGGGCATGGGTCCTTACAGCGGTGGCCAGGCCGAATACCTGCGCGTGCCGTTCGGCGATTTCAACTGCCTGCTGTTGCCGGAAGATGCCGAAGAAAAGGAAAACGACTATGTGATGCTCTCGGACATTTTCCCGACGGGATATCACGCCACGGTGCTGGCAGGCGTCGAACCGGGCGATACGGTCGCAATCTACGGCGCAGGCCCGGTCGGCCTGATGGCGGCGCTGTCCGCCAACCTGAAGGGCGCAAGCAAGGTCATGGTGGTCGATACCCACAAGGACCGCCTGGCACTGGCGGAAAAGATGGGTGCCATTCCGATCGATGACTCGGAAGGCAACTCCGCCGAGCAGATTCTGGAAATGACCAAGGGCAAGGGCGCCGATCGCGGTTGTGAGTGCGTGGGCTACCAATGCAGCTGCAAGGGTCATGAAGTGCCCAACCTGACGATGAACAATCTGGTCAAGGCCGTGAAGCCCACGGGCGGCATCGGCGTAGTGGGTGTGTTCGTTGCCGAGGACCCGAAGTCACCGGACGCCTTGATGAAGGAAGGCAAGATCGCCTTCGACTTCGGTTCGATGTGGATGAAGGGCCAGCATATCGCCACCGGTCAGGCGAACGTCAAGGCCTACAACCGCAAACTGCGCGATCTGATCGCAGCCGGCAAGGCGTCGCCCTCGCAGATCGTCTCCCACGAACTGCCGCTGGAAGAGGCACCGGGCGCGTATGAGAATTTCGACGCGCGCAAGGATGGCTGGACGAAGGTCCTTTTGAAGCCCGCCGCCTGAACGGTATCCTCCAGCGCCATTCTCGAGAAAAGAACATGTCAGAAAACGCGCATACGTATCTTCGGTACCGCGACGATCTGGAACAGCCGAAGCCCGACGAGGCGGAAACGATCGACAAGATCATCGCTTCGATGACGCATGAAAGCGACATCACTGCAGACCGGTACAACCATGCGGTCCGGGCATCGCATGCAAAGAGCACCGGTCTGTTGAAAGGCGAACTGCGCGTGCTCGACAACCTTCCCGAGGCCTTGCGCCAGGGGCTGTTCGCCACGCCGGAAAGCTATCCCGTGGTAGTGCGTCTGGCGCAAGGTCCGGGGGAACTTCTCAAGGACAATGTCTCGACGCATCGCGGGCTGGCGATCAAGGTATTCGGCGTGCAGGGTGAAAAGCTCGCTGGTCACAACGACGATACCCAGGACTTCGTGCTCGCGTCCGGCCCGGTGTTTCCAAACCCGGACGCGGCGGCTTTTCTGCGCAGCATGAAGGGTCTGGAAAAAGGCACCTCGCAGCCCGAAGCGCTGAAACACGCCGTGTCGGTGACGGCGCAGGTCGCAAACAAGGTCCTGCATGCGGTCGGAGCCGACAGCGCGATGCTCGATTTCTTCGGGCATCCGCCCCGGCACCCGCTGTCCGAGCCGTATTACAGTCAGGCGCCGCTGCGCTTTGGCGATTATGTCGCGAAAGTCGCCGTGTTCCCGGTGTCCGCGGAAGCCGTCGCCCTGGGTGACGGGCCGCTGGACGTCGATGATCCGGACGTGTTCCGGCATGCCGTCAGCGAATTCTTTGCCGCGCAAGGCGCGGAATTCGAAGTGCGCGTGCAGCTGTGCGTCGATCCCGAAACGATGCCGATCGAGGATGCATCGAAGGAATGGTCCGAGGCGGATAGTCCCTACATCGCCGTGGCACGTCTGATCCTGCCGACGCAGAATTCGCACAGTGAGGCACGTGCTGCGTACTTCGACGACACGCTGTCGTTCCGCCCGGCACACAGCCTGCTTGCGCATCGGCCATTGGGTTCCATCATGCGGGCCCGGTTGAAGACCTACCAGGCGTTGGTGGCTTTCCGTCGGCAACGCAACGGCGTGGCGGTGGTCGAGCCGGCGTCGCTTGCCGGCGTGCCCGACTGACGCCAGGCCGACATGCCTTCTGCATGAAAAACGCTCTGCCAGCCTTTGCTGGCGGGGCGTTTTATCGTTTTGGCTGGAGGTCTTCCAGAGGCGCACCGTTGCAGCCGTCCCACGGCCGGGAAGTTTGTACAAATTTTTCTTGAAATTCGGTACGAAGCCAGCCGGCTCGACTGCCGGTCAGCCGCATCTGTTCGTGCCTGTCCCCGATCTCGGGCGATTCAGCGTCTTCTTTCATGACCGGTCAAACCTGCGCAACCCCGCCGGATGGGCGCGTTGGCAGCAGGCGAATGCTTGGTAAGGCGCTTCACCCGACCAATTTTCGGTTGTGTGTCCAATCGGGCACGATGATTGCGTTAGCTTAGGCATTGCGGTGACCGAAATCCGGATGGCTGCAGGAGAGGCGAAATTGACCATCGAGCAAGGTAATACCGCGCAGTTGAGTAATACGGATGAGATGACCTTTGCCGTCGTTGCCGAGCAAATGGTTGTCGATATCGCAAAACGCGAAACCGGTACGGTTCGCGTGCGCAAGGTGGACTACGAGGAAACGCAGGAAATCCCCGTGACCCTGCGCACTGAAAGCGTGAATGTGGAGCGCGTGGCGATCAATCGCGTGGTCGAGGCGGAATTCGAACCTCGCCAGGAAGGCGATACGCTCGTTATACCGGTGTTTGAGTTTCAACCGGTGGTGGAAATGCGGTTGGTGTTGAAGGAAGAAGTGCGTATCACCAGAACCGTTACGGCCGAGACGGTTGCGCGGCAGATGACGGTGCGTCAGGAAAAGCTGCTTGTCGAGCGGCGTGAGGGTACGACAGGCGAATGGGTGGAGCAGGACTCACCCCGCCGTGTCCCGTTGCCTGAATAGGCAGCAGATAGTATTTCGACAAACCGATGTTCATGGCTTAATACCTAACAGGAAAACATTATCATGGCACAAACCATCGTTGGAATTTTTGACTCGTTCGCTGACGCTGATGTTGCGAAGGAACGCCTGGTAGAAAGCGGTATTTCCCGTTCGGACATCCAGACGCATGAAGACGACCGCGGTGCGGACGCATCGCTGGCGGGGAACGACGGACGCATCGTGACGACGCCGGATCATACGAGCGATACGGGTCACGGCATGATGGGCGGTGTCGAGCGCTTCTTCGCCAATCTGTTCGGCAGCGACGACCATCCGGATGAAGTGGGTCACTATCACGAAGCAGTGCGTCGTGGCGGTGTGCTGCTGTCGGTCGACGTACGTGACGATTCGAAGCTGTCGGCCGTTCGCGGTGTGCTGGAAAGCACGGGCGCGGTCGACATCGACTCGCGTGTCGCACATTGGGAAACGACGGGCTACAAGGGCTATGAAGCCACTGCCAAGCCGTACACCCCGGAAGAAGTCGACGCCGAGCGCAAGTCGTTCGCCGTCGTGAAGGAAGATCTGGTTGTGGGCAAGCGCGCCGTTGAAACGGGCGGCTTTCGCGTCTATTCGCGTGCCACGTCGACCCCGGTGACGGAATCGGTGACGCTGCGCGAAGAACATGCTTCGATCGAGCGTCGTCCCGTGGATCGCGCGGTAACCGCTGCCGACCTGCGTGACGGCTCGGTGGAAATCCGCGAAACCGCGGAAGAAGCCGTCGTTGGCAAAACCTCGCGCGTGGTAGAGGAAGTCGTGGTCGGCAAGACCGCAACCGAGCACACCGAGACGATCAACGAAACGTTGCACGGCACGGAAGTCGAAGTAGAGCGCATCGAAGGTGAAAAGCTGGTTGGCGGTACGACGGGCATCAACAAGGTCGATCTGAACACGACGGGTACTGCTGGCGTAGCGGGTGCGACGGTGGGCGGTGTCACCACCGCAGGCACGCCGAGCGCGTTGCAGCCGAACCCGACGATCAAGCCGGT
>JBPBQT010000302.1:0-15100 GCA_050955065.1 Janthinobacterium lividum
TGTATAGCAAGGCGGCCGATGCGGGCGGCAACGCGGCCGGTGGCGCGGCGGGCGGAGCGGCGGGCGGAGCGGCACATACGCCGGCTTCTCCAGGCGCGGGCGCCGCGATGGGCACGGGCGCGGGTACCGTCCAGCCGGCCAGCGCCGCGCAATGAACCACAAGATAAAACGCTAATCACAAGACGAGATCAAAGATGAACACAACACGGGCCGCGTGGGCGGTGGTGACGGCGGGAACGCTCCTCGCCGGTTGCTCGACGGTGCAGACGCCGAGCAAGGAAGACCCGTTCGAGGGTTTCAACCGCACGGTATTCAAGGTCAACGACAAGATCGACCAGGTGGCGATCCGGCCGGTCGCGAAGGCCTACAACGCCGTTCTGCCGCAGCCGGTCCGTACCAGCGTCTCGAATTTCTTCTCGAACATCGGCGACGTCACGGTGGCGGCGAACAAGTACGCGCAAGGCGACATCACGGCGGGAACCGAGACGGTGATGCGGGTCGTGATCAACACGATCTTCGGTCTGGGCGGCCTGTTCGACGTCGCGACCCAGGCGAAGCTGCCGAAATACCAGGCCGACTTCGGTCTGACGCTGGGTCACTACGGCGTGCCGGCCGGCCCGTATCTGGTGCTGCCGCTGCTGGGCCCGAGCACGGTACGCGATGCCGCCGGCTTCGTCGTCGACCGCTACGTGGACCCGAGCAGCTACATCGAGCCGACGTGGGCCGCGTACACGCTGTATGGCGTGCGCGCCATCAGCCTGCGCGCGTCGCTGCTCAACGCCACCGATCTGGTCGCCGACGCCGCGCTGGACAAGTACTCGTTCATCCGCAATGGGTATCTGCAACGGCGTCACTATCTGTTGGGCCAGGACGACGATACCGCGCTGCCCGATTACGGCGATGCGGACGCCGATGCCGGCATCGGCGGCACGTCCGGTCCCGCAACCAAACTGAACACCCCGATGTCCGATACGTCGGCCGCGGGCAACGCGACCTCCGCCGCGGCGGCCGATGCTTCGGCCGCTTCGGCCGCTTCGGCCAGTGGCGCTTCGGCGGCCTCGGGCACGAAGAATACGACGCGCCGCCAGCGCCCGAAACCGACGGATCTCGATACGCCCGGGCAAACGCTGCCGCGCGGCGGTTATCTGCCAAATGTGAGATTCTGGTAAGGAAATCCGAAGAGGCGAGCCGCGACGCAGGGCCCCGACGATCGCATGATCCGGGCCGCGTCATGGTCGACGCCCCTCGCTGTCACCGCAATATTAGGAGATATAGCAATGCGTAAGTTTCTGTGTGCCCCGATTCTGGCCCTCGCCGTGGGATTCGCGGGCATGTCCCAGGCACGGGCCGCCGTGGATACCGCGACGCCTGACGCCCTGATCCGCACGATCACGACGGATGTGATGAACACGGTGAAGTCGGATCCCACCCTGCAGTCCGGCGACACCAACCAGATCATCAAGCTGGTCAACCAGAAGATCCTGCCGTACACGGACTTCCAGCGTACGACGCAACTCGTCATGGGCCGTTACTGGCGTCAAGCCACGCCCGAGCAGCGCCAGCAGATCGCCGAGCAGTTCAAGCTGTTGCTGATTCGCACCTATTCCGGTGCCATTGCGCAGGTTCGCAACCAGCAGATCAATTATCTGCCGTTCCGCGCGGCAGCGGATGCGACCGACGTGGTCGTGCGCACCCAGGTGATGAACCAGGGCAACCAGATGGAGCTCGACTACCGTCTCGAAAAGACGGGTTCGGGCTGGAAGGTGTACGACCTGAACGTGCTGGGCGCATGGCTGATTCAGGCATACCAGCAGCAGTTCGCCGAGCAGATCCAGAAGAACGGCGTGCAGGGTCTCGTGCAGTTCCTGACGGATCGCAACCAGCAACTGGCGCAAGGCAAGAGCTGAGGAGCGGCGACCATGCTCGAAACGGGTGCCGAGATCACGCATGACACGGCCAGAAAGGTGCTCAAGGCCGGTCTGAAGCGGATCGCCGAGGGCGAGACGCAGCTGGATTGCCTGGCGCTGGTGCATTTCGATTCGTCGGCGCTGGCCGTGCTGCTGGCATGGCGTCGCGCCACGCTGGCGCGGGGTCGGGACTTGAAGGTATTGCGCGCGCCTCCGGCGCTCGCCAGCCTGGCGCGCGCGTACGGTATCGACACGCTGGCGTTCGGCGAGGCATAAACGCCTCGACAGGCCGCACGTCTGCCACCCGCCCGCCGCAAGGCCGGGCGCCCCGGCCACGACGTACCCGCGTGCCGGGCGGGAAGGTGCTTATCCACCAACCCCCTTGCGCTTATCCCCTATAATACAAAGCTTTCCATGGCCGCCCGCGTCCATGGCCGGTCCGGCGAAAGCGCGCAAGCGCCCCCTCGCGCGGCCCCGCAGGCCGACCAGACCCCGTATAACCATGCCCAGCAGTCAGCCTTCGGCTATCGAAATTCGCAGCGTCAAGAAGCGCTACCACACGCTGCAAGCGCTCAAGGGCGTCAATCTGTCGATCGAGCAAGGCGAGTTCTTCGGCCTGCTCGGCCCGAACGGCGCCGGCAAGACCACCCTGATCAGCATCCTGGCCGGCCTCGCGCGGGCCGACAGCGGCACCATCGAGGTGCTGGGGCACGACGTCGTCACCGATTTCCGGGAGGCGCGCCGCTCGCTGGGCGTCGTGCCCCAGGAACTGGTGTTCGATCCGTTCTTCACGGTGCGCGAGATGCTGCGGATCCAGTCCGGGTATTACGGTCTTGCCCGCAATGACGCGTGGATCGACGAAATCCTGCACCACCTGGGCCTGAGCGACAAGGCCGACGTCAACACGCGCGCGCTGTCCGGCGGGATGAAGCGGCGGGTGCTGGTCGCGCAGGCGCTGGTGCACCGGCCGCCGGTGATCGTCCTCGACGAACCGACCGCCGGCGTCGACGTCGAGCTGCGTCAGACGCTGTGGCAGTTCATCTCCCGCCTGAACCGGGAAGGGCACACGATCGTGCTGACCACGCACTATCTCGAAGAGGCGCAGAACCTCTGCAACCGGATCGCGATGCTGCGCCGGGGCGAGGTCGTCGCGCTCGAACGCACCGATACGCTGCTGCGCCGTTTCGCCGGACTGCAGCTGGTGCTGCGCCTGAGCGGGCGCGAGCTGCCGGCGGCGCTGCGCCCACTCGAGGCCGAGGTACCCGGCGCGCCGGTGGCCGCGAGCATCCTGCCGGCGGTGCGGTCGAACGGCGCATCGACCCTGCTTCCCGGCGCGCAGCCGGGCGACGCCAACGCGCGCCAGTACGTGCTGCGCCTGGGCAGCTACGACGATGTCGAGCCGATCCTGGCGCAATGCCGCGAGGCCGGTTGCGGCTTCGACGATATCGAGATCCGCAAGGCGGACCTCGAAGACGTGTTTCTCCAGCTCACCCGCGAACCTGAAACCGTGGAGGGGCTGTCATGATCGGCTTTCGCACGCTGTTCTATAAAGAGATGCTGCGTTTCTGGAAGGTTGCCTTCCAGACCGTCGCCGCCCCGGTCATCACCGCGTTGCTCTATCTCGCGGTCTTCGGCCATGCGATGCGCGCGAACACGCAGGTCTACGACGGCGTCGCCTACGTCAGCTTCCTGGTGCCCGGTCTGGTGATGATGAGCGTGCTGCAGAACGCGTTCTCGAACAGTTCGTCGTCGCTGATCCAGTCGAAGATCACCGGCAACCTGATCTTCATGCTGCTGCCGCCGCTCGCGCATTGGGAAATGTTCTGCGCGTACGTGCTCGCCTCGATGGTGCGGGGGCTGGTGGTCGGGCTGGGCGTGTTCCTGGTCACGATCTGGTTCGTGCCGATGACGTTCGCCGCGCCGCTCTACATCGTGCTGTTCGCGGTTCTGGGGGCGGGCATCCTCGGCACGCTCGGATTGATCGCCGGGGTCTGGGCGGACAAGTTCGACCAGCTGGCGGCGTTCCAGAACTTCCTGATCATGCCGCTGACCTTCCTCTCGGGCGTGTTCTATTCGACGCATTCGCTGTCGCCCGTGTGGCGCACGGTCTCGTGGTTCAATCCGTTCTTTTACATGATCGACGGCTTTCGCTACGGTTTCTTCGGCATGTCCGACGTTCCGCCCTGGCAGAGCCTGGCGGTTGTGGCATGCTTCTTCGTCGTCCTCGCGGGCATCGCCCTCCGGTTGCTCGCGACCGGATTCAAGCTGCGTCACTAGCCTCTGGCACCGCGCGTTTTTTAGGAGCTTCTCCATGTTGCCGACTCCCGAGCAGATCCGCGCCTACATCACCGATGGCCTGACCTGCGAACATATCGCCGTCGAAGGCGACGGCCAGCATTTCTTCGCGACGATCGTCAGCGCGTCGTTCGAGGGCAAGCGCCCGATCGCGCGGCACCAGCTCGTCTACGCCGTGCTGGGCGACCGGATGCGCGAGGAGATCCATGCGCTCAGCATGAAAACCCTGACGCCGGTGGAATGGCAGGCCGCGGCCGCGGCGGCCTGAACACGAACAGAGGGCTTCGCACCGTCACCGCGCAGCATGGCGCGCGATGACGGCGGCAGGCCAGCCTTACCAGCAAGCCAGGAAAAGAAAGACAGTGCGGATCGAAGACAATCCGGGCGCGGGCGTTTCCGCGGCCGAGTGCAATGAAGCGCGGGAGACTTCCCCGATGGATAAAATCTGTATCGAGGGCGGCCGACGGCTCGCGGGCGACGTCGCCGTGTCGGGGGCGAAGAACGCCGCGCTGCCGATCCTGTGCGCCAGTCTGCTGAGCGCGGAACCGCTCGAACTCGACAACGTTCCGGACCTCAAGGACGTCGGCACGATGCTCGCGCTGCTGCGCCAGATGGGCGTGCGCGCCGAGGTCGAGGGCCATCGCGTCACGCTCGACGGCAGTCGCGTCGACCACCCGGTCGCGCCGTACGAGCTGGTCAAGACGATGCGCGCGTCGATTCTCGTGCTCGGTCCGCTGCTCGCGCGCTTCGGGCACGCGCGCGTGTCGCTGCCGGGCGGTTGCGCGATCGGCGCGCGGCCGGTCGACCAGCACATCAAGGGCCTGCAGGCGATGGGCGCGGAGATCTCGATCGAGCACGGCTACGTGGAAGCCCGGGCGACGCGTCTGAAGGGCGCGCTGGTCGTCACCGACATGATCACCGTCACCGGCACCGAGAACCTGCTGATGGCCGCCACGCTGGCCGATGGCGAGACGGTGCTGGAAAACGCCGCCCGCGAACCGGAGGTCAGCGACCTGGCGAACCTGCTGGTGGCGATGGGCGCGAAGATCGACGGCATCGGCTCGGACCGTCTGGTGATCCAGGGCGTCGCGCGGCTGCACGGCGCGCGGCACCGGGTGATCCCCGACCGGATCGAGGCGGGCACCTTCCTGTGCGCGGTCGCGGCGGCCGGCGGCGACGTCACGTTGCGCCATGTCACACCGGGCCTGCTCGACGCGGTGCTCGAAAAGCTGCGCGAAGCGGGCGTCGACATCGACACCGGCGAGGACTGGATCCGCGTGCGCATGGACCACCGCCCGAAGGCGATCGGTTTTCGCACGTCGGAATACCCGGCGTTCCCGACCGACATGCAGGCGCAGTTCATGGCGCTCAACTGCGTCGCCGACGGCGCCGCGCAGATCGTCGAGACGATTTTCGAGAACCGTTTCATGCATGTGCAGGAACTCAACCGCCTGGGCGCGAACATCACGATCGAGGGCAATACCGCGCTGATCACCGGCAGCCGGCAGCTCTCCGGCGCCACGGTGATGGCGACGGACCTGCGCGCGTCGGCGTCGCTGGTGATCGCCGGGCTGGTCGCCGAGGGCAGCACGACGATCGACCGCATCTATCATCTGGATCGCGGTTACGACCGGATGGAGGAAAAGCTGTGCGGGCTCGGCGCCTCGGTGCGCCGCATCCACGGCGCCGGGAGCGCCGCATGAACCCGGCCGTCAACGAAGTCAACGAAGTCAACGAATTGAACGAATTGCGCGAATCGAACCAGGCGAACGCCGCGCACGGCATGAACGTGCCGTTGACGCTGGCGTTGTCCAAGGGCCGGATCTTCGAGGAAACGCGGCCGATGCTGGCCCTGGCCGGCGTCGAGATCACCGAGGACCCGGAAACCTCGCGCAAGCTGATCCTGCCGACCACGAATCCGAACCTGCGCGTCATCGTCGTGCGCGCCACCGACGTTCCCACCTATGTGCAGTACGGCGCGGCCGACTTCGGCGTCGCCGGCAAGGACGTGCTGCTCGAACATGGCGGCGCGGGCCTGTACCAGCCGCTCGATCTCGACATCGCGCGGTGCCGGATGGCGGTCGCCGTGCATGCCGGCTTCGATTACGCGAGCGCGGTGCGCCAGGGCGCGCGGCTGCGCGTCGCCACCAAATACGTGCAGGTCGCGCGCGAGCATTTCGCGGCCAAAGGCATGCACGTCGACCTCATCAAGCTCTACGGTTCGATGGAACTCGCGCCGCTGGTGGGCCTGGCCGACGCGATCGTCGATCTGGTCAGCTCGGGCGGCACGCTGCGCGCGAACCAGCTGGTGGAGGTCGAGGAAGTCATGCAGATCTCGTCGCGGCTGGTGGTCAACCAGGCGGCGCTGAAACTCAAACGCGCGGCGCTCGCGCCGCTGCTCGACGCGTTCGAGCGGGCGACGCGCGCGAACGCGCCCGCCTGAAAACGGAGCATTCCATGGCACTCAACATTCGTAGACTCGATTCCCGCGACGACGGTTTCGACGCGACGCTGGCCGCGGTGCTCGCGTTCGAGGCGGGCGAAGACGCCGCGATCGATCAGGCGGTGGCCGGCATCCTCGCCGACGTCAGGACGCGCGGCGACGACGCCGTGCTCGAGTACACCCGCCGTTTCGACCGGCTCGACGCGCAGACCGCCCCGGACGTCGAGGCGCTCGAACTGTCCGCGGACGAGCTCGACCGCGCGCTCGCCGGCCTGGAGCCCGCGCGCCGCGCCGCGCTCGAGACCGCCGCCGCGCGCGTGCGCGCGTTCCACGAGAAGCAGGCGCGGGAATCCGGCACGCACAGCTGGCAGTACACCGAAGCCGACGGCACGATGCTCGGGCAGAAGGTCACGCCGCTGGACCGCGTGGGCATTTACGTGCCCGGCGGCAAGGCCGCGTACCCGTCGTCGGTGCTGATGAACGCGATTCCGGCATCGGTCGCCGGCGTGCGCGAGATCGTCATGGTCGTGCCCACGCCCGGTGGCGTGCGCAACGATCTGGTGCTGGCGGCGGCCCGTCTGGGGCGCGTCGACCGGGTCTTCACGATCGGCGGCGCGCAGGCCGTCGGCGCGCTCGCCTACGGCACGCGCACCGTGCCCGCGGTCGACAAGATCGTCGGCCCCGGCAATGCGTACGTCGCGTGCGCGAAGCGCCGCGTCTTCGGCACCGTCGGCATCGACATGATCGCCGGCCCGTCCGAGATCCTGGTGATCTGCGACGGCACGACGGACCCGCGCTGGGTCGCGATGGACCTGTTCTCGCAGGCCGAGCACGACGAACTCGCGCAATCGATCCTGCTGTGCCCGGACGCCGCCTATCTGGACGCCGTGCAGGCCGCCGCCGATGCGCTGCTGCCGGAGATGCCGCGCAAGGCGGTGATCCAGGCGTCGCTCGAGGGGCGGGGCGCGCTGATCAAGGTCCGCGACATGGCCGAAGCCTGCGCGATCGCGAACCGGATCGCCCCCGAGCATCTCGAAATCTCCGCCGCCGCGCCCGCGCAATGGGCCGAGCAGATCCGCCATGCCGGCGCGATCTTCCTCGGACGCTTCAGCAGCGAGAGCCTGGGCGACTACTGCGCCGGCCCGAACCACGTGCTGCCGACGTCCCGCACCGCGCGCTTTTCGTCGCCGCTCGGCGTCTACGACTTCATCAAGCGCTCGAGCCTGATCCAGGTGAGCGAGGCGGGCGCGGTGACGCTCGGCCGCGTCGCCGCCGAACTGGCCTACGGCGAGGGGCTGCAGGCCCACGCGCGCAGCGCGGAGCTGCGGATGGAAAACCTGCGAAGCCTGGCGGCGTCCGACCCGGCCGCTTGAACGCGGACGCCGGCCGGCACGTCGGCGCCGCACGTCGTTGCCGCCGGCCCGACCGGTGGACTGGCGCGAACCCGGTTAAACTAGCATCCGATCAACCTGCCGGGCCGACGTCACACTCGGCCACCGGCATTCAACCTGCCCGACATCAAGACCATGCGACCAGCGGAAGTCATTCGCGACACCAGCGAAACGCAAATCCGGGTGAAGCTCGACCTCGACGGCACGGGTCGCCCCGCGCTGGCCTCGGGCGTGCCCTTTCTCGACCACATGCTCGACCAGATCGCCCGCCACGGGCTGATCGACCTCGAAGTGGAGGCGAAGGGCGACACCCATATCGACGACCATCACACCGTCGAGGATGTCGGCATCACGCTCGGCCAGGCGGTCGCCAAGGCGATCGGCGACCGCAAGGGCATCCGCCGCTACGGCCACGCCTACGTGCCGCTGGACGAGTGCCTGTCGCGCGTCGTCATCGATTTCTCCGGCCGTCCGGGACTCGAATTCCACGTGCCGTTCACGCGCGAGCGCGTCGGCACGTTCGACGTGGACCTGACGATCGAATTCTTCCGCGGCTTCGTCAATCATGCGGGCGTGACGCTGCATATCGACAATCTGCGCGGCGTCAACGCGCACCATCAGGTCGAGACGGTCTTCAAGGCCTTCGGCCGTGCGCTGCGCATGGCCGTCGAAATGGACGAACGGGCCGCCGGGCAGATCCCGTCGACCAAGGGCAGTCTCTGACATGACCAATTCGATCGCCATCGTCGACTACGGCATGGGCAATCTGCGCTCGGTCGCGCAGGCGCTCAAGCACGCCGCGCCCGAGGCGCAGGTCGAGATCGTCGCCGATCCGGCGCGCATCGCCACGGCGGACCGGATCGTCCTGCCCGGCCAGGGCGCGATGCCGGACTGCATGCGCGCGCTGCGCGAATCGGGGCTGCGGGAAGCCGTCGTCGCCGCCTCGCGCAGCAAGCCGCTGCTCGGCGTGTGCGTCGGCGAGCAGATGCTGTTCGACGTCAGCGAGGAAGGCGACACACCCGGCCTTGGGCTGCTGCCCGGCAAGGTGCTGCGTTTCCAGCTCGACGGGCAGACGCAGGACGACGGTTCCCGGTTCAAGACGCCGCAGATGGGCTGGAACCAGGTCCGGCACGCGCGCGCGCATCCGTTGTGGGAGGGCATTCCCGACGACGCGTTCTTCTATTTCGTGCACAGCTATTACGTGGCGCCGACGGATCCGGCCGATACCGTGGGGGTCACCACCTATGGGGCGCCGTTTACGTCGGCGGTGGCGCGCGACAATATCTTCGCCACGCAGTTCCATCCGGAGAAGAGCGCGGCGGCGGGATTGCGCCTGTATCGCAACTTCGTCGACTGGACGCCTGGCCGGTGACCTGTCCGGGCGGGCCGTCACGGCGCGCCCTAAAGGCAAACCCTGATGGCGGCCCTTGATGGCGGCTCCTGACGATGGGCAATACCGGCGGGCGGCGGCGGCGGCACGCAAAAATGAGTAAGCGCGTGCGTCAGGCGCCAATCCATCTGTAATACACTACGAAGCAACCGTGGCGTCCCCGGCATCATACCGACGCCCTACCGACGACGGACGGCCGGGCATTCACGCCGCCGTCCGGCCCGCAGGGTTCCTGCGGGCATCCCTCGACCCGAACCGACCACTACACCGATTTTATGCTGCTCATTCCGGCCATCGATCTCA
Source organism: Janthinobacterium lividum (assembly GCA_050955065.1). Taxonomy (GTDB): domain Bacteria; phylum Pseudomonadota; class Gammaproteobacteria; order Burkholderiales; family Burkholderiaceae; genus Robbsia. The sequence goes on from JBPBQT010000302.1 coordinate 9,730, forward strand.
AGGACGGTCAGTGCGTCCGCCTCAAGCAGGGCGACATGGACCAGGCGACCGTGTTCGCCGAGGACCCCGCCGCCGCCGCCCGTCACTGGGTCGACCAGGGCGCGCGCCGCCTGCATCTGGTCGACCTCAACGGCGCGTTCGCCGGCAAACCGCGCAACGAAGCCGCGATCCGCGCGATCATCGCGGAGGTCGGCAGCGAGATCCCCGTCCAGCTCGGCGGCGGCATCCGCGACCTGAACACGATCGAGCGTTATCTCGACGACGGGCTGTCGTACGTCATCATCGGCACCGCCGCGGTGAAGAACCCCGGCCTGCTCAAGGATGCGTGCACCGCGTTCGCCGGGCACGTGATCGTCGGGCTGGACGCGCGCGACGGCAAGGTGGCGACCGACGGCTGGAGCAAGCTGACCGGGCACGAAGTCCTCGATCTCGCGCGCAAGTTCGAGGATTACGGCGTCGAGTCGATCATCTATACGGATATCGGCCGCGACGGCATGCTGCACGGCATCAATATCGAGGCCACGGTGCGCCTCGCGAAAGCGGTCAAGATCCCGGTGATCGCCAGCGGCGGATTGTCGAACATGGCGGACATCGACGCGCTGTGCGCGGTCGCGGCCGAAGGCATCGAGGGCGTCATCTGCGGGCGCGCGATCTATTCCGGCGATCTCGACTTCGCCGCGGCGCAGGGCCGCGCCGACTCGCTGTCGGGTGGCGACGTCGCCGCCTGACACGCCGCGACGTCGTCTCCTCCGTGAACCTCTACAGGGTGCGCCCAGCGCGCCCGGACCCACCATGGCTCTCGCAAAACGCATCATTCCCTGCCTCGACGTCAACGCCGGGCGCGTCGTCAAGGGGATCAACTTCCTCGAACTGCGCGACGCCGGCGACCCGGTCGAGGTCGCGCGCCGGTATGACGGCGAAGGCGCCGACGAGCTGACCTTTCTCGACATCACGGCCACCGCCGACGAGCGCGACCTGATCCTGCCGATCATCGAGGCGGTCGCCTCGCAGGTCTTCATCCCGCTGACGGTGGGCGGCGGCGTGCGCGCGGTCGCGGACTACCGGCGCCTGCTGAACGCGGGCGCCGACAAGATCAGCGTCAACTCCGCGGCCGTGGCGAACCCGCAGCTGATCGCCGACGCCGCGAACAAGTACGGCTCGCAATGCGTCGTCGTCGCGATCGACGCGAAACGCGTCGCGGGCGTCGCGGGCGCCGCGGACGATGCGGCGGGCGGCGCCGGGCGCTGGGAGGTCTTCACGCACGGCGGGCGGCGCGGCACCGGGCTCGACGCGGTCGAGTGGGCGCAGCGCATGGCCGCGCTGGGCGCGGGCGAGATCCTGCTGACCAGCATGGACCGCGACGGCACGAAGAGCGGCTTCGACCTGGCGCTGACGCGCGCCGTGTCCGACGCCGTGTCGGTGCCGGTGATCGCCTCGGGCGGCGTCGGCGGTCTCGCGCATCTCGCCGAAGGCATCTCGCTCGGCCACGCCGACGCGGTGCTGGCCGCCAGCATCTTCCATTACGGCGAGCACACGGTCGGCGAGGCGAAGCGGTTCATGGCCTCGCGCGGCATTCCGGTGCGGCTGTAGGGGCTATTTTCACCGCATACCAGCAGGTTTCCATGACAGACACGTGGCTCGACAAAGTGAAGTGGGACGAGGCCGGCCTGGTGCCCGTCATCGCCCAGGAGTCCGGCAGCAACGACGTCGTGATGTTCGCGTGGATGAACCGCGACGCATTGCGGCAGACCCTCGCGCTGCGCCGCGCCGTGTACTGGTCGCGTTCGCGCCAGCGGCTCTGGTTCAAGGGCGAGGAATCCGGTCACATCCAGCGCGTGCACGAGGTACGGCTGGACTGCGACGCGGATGTCGTCCTGCTGAAGATCGAGCAGGTGGGCGGCATTGCCTGCCACACCGGCCGGCATTCCTGCTTTTTCCAGAAATTCGAAGGCGACGCCGACGCGGGCGACTGGGTCAGCGTCGAGCCTGTCCTCAAGGATCCGGAGCACATCTACAAATGACCGAAGGCCCGATTTCACCCCCTCCGTCGGCGACTGCCGCTGCTGGCACGGCCGTTTCCCCGGCCGCTTTCCCGTCTGCATCCCCGCCCGCGTCCCCGCCCCCGGGCGACACGCTCACCCGCCTGGCCGGTCTGATCGACGGCCGCAAGGGCGGCGACCCGGAGACCTCCTATGTCGCCCGTCTGTTTCACAAGGGCGACGACGCGATCCTGAAGAAGATCGGCGAGGAAGCCACCGAAGTCGTGATGGCCGCCAAGGACGCGCGTCACGGCGGCGACCGGGCCGGGCTGGTGGGCGAGGTCGCCGACCTCTGGTTCCATTGCCTGATCGCGCTGTCGCGCTTCGACCTGTCGCCCGCCGACGTGATCGCCGAGCTCGGACGGCGCGAAGGACTGTCGGGCATCGACGAGAAGGCGTTGCGCAAGGTCCGCGAACGCGAGCAGGGCGAAGCGCGGGACGCCTGACGAATCCGGGCAGCGGATCTGAAAAACGGACCTGAGAAGGGGATCCGGGAAACGGCTCCGAGCACCGGATCTGAAAAGCGGACGCGAGAAACGTCCCCGGCAAGCGCAAGGGCGGGCGAACCCTTTGCACGCGGCCGGGTCCATCAGGTTGCGCGGATGGGGTGCCAGCTCGGGCGCCAAGCCAGGCGCCAGCACACCCGGAGGCAGCATGAACGAATTCCAGCGCAGGAAGGCCCGGGCCGAGGATGTCGAGACGATCGACGCCACCGAGGTCGCCGATCTGCACCTTAACGCCGCACAGGCGCGGCGTCTGCGGATTCTGTCGCACATTCTTTACGGTCTGTACGCGGTCGCCTGGTTCACCGGCGGCCTCAGCGGCATCGTCGGTCTCATCATCGATTACGTGAAACGCGGCGATGCCGGCGGGAGCCTGTATGCATCCCATGCGCGCTGGCGGATCCGCACGTTCTGGTGGAGCCTGTTCTGGTTCGTGCTGGCGCTTCCTTTCGTGCTGATCCACATCGGTTTGCTGTTTTTCGCCGTCATCTGGATCTGGGGCGCGTATCGTGTGATCAAGGGCTGGCTGCGGCTGCTCGAACTGCGACCGGTTCCCTGAGACACGGGAGGCGTCGCCGTCCCTCATCGATTCACGAAAAATACCGGAGACCCCCATGAGCGAACACAACTGCATTTTCTGCAAGATCGTCAAAGGAGAGATTCCCAGCCGGAAAATCCACGAAGACGAGGATTTCTATGCATTCCACGACATCCATCCGGCGGCGCCGGTGCATGCGCTGGTGATCCCGAAACGGCATATCGAGACCTTGTCCGCCTGTGGCGACAACGACGCGCCTTTGCTGGGTAAAATGATGGTGTTGACGGCCAGGCTCGCGGAACAGCTTGGCTGCGCCTACACGGGCGGCGAAACGGGTTTTCGTACCGTCATCAACGTCGGTCCGAACGGCGGGCAGGAGGTTTATCATCTGCATGCGCACATTCTCGGCGGACCGCGTCCGTGGTCACGGATGGAGTAGGCTGTAGCAGGGGCCGTGGCGCAGTGGGCGACGGCGCCCTTCCCCGTGCCGTAGGGCGGGAACGCGAAGTACACATGAATGTTCCACCTGTGGCATAGTCCGGGCGTTGCCCTGTAGGCTAGAGGTGTCGCGGCGCGGCCGCGAACGAATCGGAGAAACGTAATGGGTTCCCTAAGTATTTGGCATTGGCTGATCGTGCTGGTGATCGTCGCGCTGGTGTTCGGCACGAAGAAACTGCGCAACATGGGTTCGGATCTGGGCGGCGCGGTGCGCGGCTTCAAGGACGGCATGCGCGAAGGCGAGATTCCCCCCGGCGGCGTGCCGGGCGAGACGTCGCGCAGCGGCATGCCGCCGTCGACCGGCGTGCCGGGCGAGTCGCTGCCGCGCACGAAGGAAACCGTCGACGTCGAGACGCGGGACCGCAGCAACCTGCGCTGATTTCCCACGTGTCGTGTTGCCTGTCCTTGCGGTACCGCACCCGCCAGCAGACCGCCGGTCGCTGGCTGCCGGCCGTGCGGCGGGGGAGGCGGATCATGTCCGGAAGGTAACCGCGGCGCGCCGGTCCGGACCGCCAGAACGGTTTGAAACCCCCGTCCGGTCCGCGTCCGGACTGTCGCCGTCGTATCCGTTGCGCTTTCCTTCCGGTCTACTACATGCTCGATCTGGGTTTATCGAAACTTGCCATCATCGGGGTCGTCGCGCTGGTCGTGATCGGCCCTGAAAAGCTGCCCCGCGTCGCCCGTACCGCGGGCGCACTGCTGGGCCGCGCGCAACGCTACATCAACGACGTGAAGTCCGAGGTCTCCCGCGAGATGGACATGGGCGACCTGAAGAGCGCGAAAACCGCGTTCGAGGACGCCGCGCGCAGCACGCAATCGTCGGTGCAGGACCATCTCCGGCAGACCGAGGACCATCTCAACGAAACCTGGCGCACGCTGTCGCCCGATCCCGTACCCGGCAGCGAGGCGGCGAACGCGCCCCCCGCGATCGAATCCAATGCCGGCACCGGCGACAACCCGTCCGGCTATCCGGTCTATGAAGGGACGTCGTCGGGGACGGCGTACGGCACGGGCGCTCGCACCGCGGCCACGCCCGCCGGTTACGGCACCCACACCCCGGCGAACGACGGCGGCGCCGCGCAGCGCCGACGCAACTGGCGCGTCAAGCAGGCGGCGCCGCCGGCCTGGTTCAAGCGCACCCAGCTGGTGCGCACGCGGCTGCAATCCGGCGCCGCACGTGTCGCCCGGCACCGTCCGGACAGCCTCAGGCAACCCACCCGCTTTCTTTGATGACGACCCAGCCCAACGATCCGAACCAAGCCCATGCCGACGCGGCCGCTGCGGCCGGCGCCGCCGCTGCGGGCGAGGACACTTTCATCTCGCACCTGATCGAGCTGCGCGACCGGATCATCCGTGCCGGCGCCGCCGTCCTCGTCGTCTTCGTCGGCCTGGTCTACTGGGCGCCGGACATTTTCCGCCTGCTCGCCCGGCCCCTGCTGCAGAACCTGCCCGCCGGCGGCAAGATGATCGTCACCGACGTCACCGGCTCGTTCTTCGTGCCGATGAAGGTCACGATGATGGTCGCCCTCGTCATCGCGTTGCCGGTCGTTCTGTACCAGCTCTGGGCCTTCATCGCGCCCGGCCTGTACCAGCACGAGAAGAAGCTGGTCACGCCGCTGGTGGGCAGCAGCTACGTCCTGTTCCTGTGCGGGATGGCGTTCGCCTACTTCGTCGTGTTCCCGACGATCTTCCGGGTGATGGTGCATTACAACGCGCCGCTGGGCGCCGAGATGAACACCGACATCGACAACTACCTCAGCTTCGTGCTGACGATGTTCCTGTGTTTCGGCGTG
>JBPBQT010000303.1:0-14052 GCA_050955065.1 Janthinobacterium lividum
CACAACGCGCGGGGGCGACCGGGCCCTTGTCGGGTCCGTTCGGCGAGGTCGTTGGAACATCCTATCTGCCGCGGGCCTCGCAGAGTTGAAAGCGGCGCGGCAATTCGGGTCGCTGCTGATGGCGGCAGCATTCGGCCGCCGCGCACATTTCCGGAGCCGCCAGCGTGGCCGTGGCCGCCCGTCTCGTGGAATGCCCTCGTTGCCGGCGGCCACCCTATCCAGGTAGGATAGGCGCTCACCGCCACCAAGGAGCAACGATGGGCCGGCTGGACAACAAGGTCGCCGTGGTCACCGGCGCCGGGCGGGGCATCGGCGCGGCTATCGCCCGCGCGTTTGCCCGGGAGGGCGCGTGCGTCGTGCTGGCGGAGCGGGATATCGCCGCCGCACGTGCCACGGCGGCGCAGATTGTCGCCGGACTCGCCGTCGGCGCTTCATCAGCCGATACCGCCGCGCCGTCCGCTTTTGCCGTCGATTCCCCGAAACGCGGTTCAGGCGATTCCCCTTCTTCCATCGATCCCGACGTGGCGCGAGTGCTCGCGGTGGAGACCGACGTCACCCGTGTCGAATCGGTGCACGCGGCCATCGCGACTGCCCGTTCGGCGTTCGGCCCGATCGACATCCTGGTCAACAACGCGGGCATCAACGTGTTCCGCGACCCGCTGGCGATGAGCGAGGACGACTGGCGCGCCTGCTTCGCGGTGGATCTCGACGGCGTCTGGCACGGCTGCCGGGCGGTGCTGCCCGAGATGGTGGCGCGAGGACGCGGCAGCATCGTGAACATCGCCTCCACGCACAGCTTCAAGATCATTCCCGGTTGTTTTCCGTATCCGGTCGCCAAGCACGGCGTCATCGGCCTCACCCGGGCGCTCGGCGTCGAGTACGCGGCGCACAATATCCGGGTCAACGCCATCGCACCCGGCTATATCGAGACACAGCTGGCGCACGACGAATGGAACCGCGCGGCCGATCCGGCCGTCGCCCGGCAGGCGACGCTGGCACTGTCGCCGATGAAGCGCATCGGCCAGCCGGAGGAAGTCGCGATGACCGCGGTGTTCCTGGCGTCCGACGAGGCGCCTTTCATCAACGCGAGCTGCATCACCGTGGATGGCGGCCGCTCGGCGCTTTACCACGACTAGACGCCCATCCGTAAAAGCACCCCCTCTTCCAGATCGCTATGAAAATCACGAAACTGACCACCTTCATCGTCCCGCCGCGCTGGTTGTTCGTCAAGGTGGAGACCGACGAAGGCATCAGCGGATGGGGCGAGCCGATCGTCGAGGGCCGCGCGCATACCGTGGCCGCGGCCGTCGACGAACTCGCCGACTATCTGATCGGCAAGGATCCACGCCATGTCCAGGATCACTGGACGGTGCTGTACCGTGGCGGTTTCTATCGGGGGGGCGCCGTGCACATGAGCGCGCTCGCCGGCATCGACCAGGCATTGTGGGATATCAAGGGCCGGGCGCTTGGCGTGCCGGTGCACGAGCTGCTGGGCGGCCCGCTGCGCGAACGCATCCGCGTCTACTCGTGGATCGGCGGAGACCGTCCGGCCGATACCGCCGCCGGGGCGCTCGCGGCGGTGGCCCGGGGTTTCACGGCGATCAAGATGAACGGCAGCGACGAAATGCAGTTCGTCGACAGCCACGAGAAGGTGACGCGCGTGCTGGAGAACGTCGCGGCGGTACGCGACGCGGTCGGCCCGGATATCGGCATCGGCGTCGATTTCCACGGCCGGGTGCACAAGCCGATGGCCAAGATCCTGATCAAGGAACTGGAGCCGTTCAAGCCGATGTTCATCGAGGAGCCGGTGCTCAGCGAGCACTACGAGGCGCTGAAGGAACTCGCGCCGTTGAGTTCGGCACCGATCGCGCTGGGCGAGCGGCTGTATTCCCGGTGGGATTTCAAGCGCATCCTGTCCGAGGGCTATGTCGACATCATCCAGCCGGACGTTTCCCACGCGGGCGGCATCACCGAGGTGGTGAAGATCGCGGCGATGGCCGAGGCGTACGATGTCGCGCTGGCGCTGCATTGTCCGCTGGGGCCGATCGCGCTGGCCGCCTGCCTGCAGGTCGACGCGGTGGCGTACAACGCGTTCATCCAGGAGCAGAGCCTGGGCATTCACTACAACGAACGCAACGATTTGCTGGATTATCTTGTGGATCCGAGCGTCTTCGAATATCGCGAAGGCTTCGTGCAGATCCCGAAAGGGCCGGGTCTGGGTGTCGAGATCAACGAGGCGTACGTGCGCGAGCAGGCCGCGATCGGGCATCGCTGGCGCAATCCCGTCTGGCGGCATCGGGACGGCAGCTTCGCCGAGTGGTGAGCATTCGCCCACCAGCCGCCAGACGCCAGCAGGGAACGCGACTCAGGTTGCGAGGAACGCCAGCAGGTGTTCGTTGAACTCCGCCGCATGCGACAGGTTCAGACCGTGGGGCGCACCCGCGATCACCGCCAGCTTGCTGCCGAGGATCGCCTTGTGCGTGCGCGCGCCGCTCACTTCCAGGGGCACCGTGCCGTCCGAGTCGCCGTGGATGATGAGCGTGGGGATCGTGATCTTGGCGAGGTCCTGGCGGAAATCGGTGCGGGCGAACGCGCCGATGCAGTCCAGCGTGCCCTTGGGCGACGCGAACGCCGCGATCTGAACCGCATACGTCCGCTGGGCCTCGCTCACCAGCACCTTGCCGTTCACGCCGAAGAAGGCCTTGCTGAACTCTTCCAGGAACGCCAGTCGATCGCCTTTCACGCCGCCTTCGAACTGCGCGATGGTGGCGTCGTCCAGGCCACCGTCGGGGTTGTCCGCGCTCTTGTAGAGATAAGGGGGAACGGCTGCGGCGAAGACCGCCTTCGCGACCCGCTCGGTGCCGTAGGTGCCGATATAACGCGCGACCTCCCCGCCACCCATCGAAAAACCGACCAGTGTCGCCTCGCGCAGATCGAGATGGGTCAATACCGCATGCAGATCGGCGGCGAAAGTGTCGTAGTCGTAGCCGGTCCAGGGTTGCGACGACGCGCCGAAGCCGCGTCGATCGTAGGTGATCACACGGTGACCGGCGTTCACGAGGGCGGGCACTTGTGCTTCCCATGAACGGCCGCTCAGCGGCCAGCCATGAATCAATACCACCGGCTTGCCGCTGCCGTAATCCTCATAGTGAATCCGGACGGTTTCCTTTCCTGCTGCATCGATGTCGATCTTGGGCATGGCTGTCTCCGTGAAGGGAAGGGGCGTGGGTTGAACAGCAACCAACGTACCACGCGCCGGCAACAGTGTTGTATTGCGTGACAACGCGCGTCACCGCACGGAACCGCCGAATATACCTGACCTATAGTGTGTTCACGCGACGGGCGCGTACCCGAAACTTCGGGTTCAACAAACAACTATAAGAATCATGCGAGAAACTCTGGAATGGGCGTGCGCGTATGCGCTGGTCATCGGCGGCGCGGTGTGCATCGGTGCACTTGGTTACTTCGCGCTGTCGATGATGACGCCACGCGGGCGTGCTGCCGCGAGAGACCGTCGCGTGCTGCGGCGCAGCATGTCGATGCCCCTCGGGAAATCGAATACGGGTCTGCCGCCGCAATGATCCTGCTTCTGAGCCTGAGCCTGCTGATGATCCATACCCTGTCGGTGTGCCCGACACCCCGCGTCTATTGCACCGTGAACGCGCGGTCGAAAGTTGGCTTCACATCCAGCGCATGCGGCAGCAGGCCGCTGCGCCGATAGAAATCCGCCGTATCCTGCTGTTCCACCACGGTCTGGTCCGACAACGCCTGCCAGCGCAGGTGTCGCCGTTCGAACTGCAGTCGCGCGACGTTTTCCGGGAAACCCATGATCTTCGCGAGATGGCGTGAGTAGTCGTCCAGATGCTGGTATGCCCAGATCTGCGACGCCGCCAGCCGGTTCAGGTAGTCCTGCAACGCGCGCCGCCGTGCCGGATCGGCCAATGCTCCATCGGTGGCGGCCAGAAACGAATTGCCGGCCCACAAGCCCCGACCGTTGACGAGCACCCGCGCGTGATCCACGGTTTCCGCCAGCGCGGTGTAGGGCTCCCAGGTCGCCCAGGCATCGACGTCGCCGTTTGCCAGTGCCATGCGCGCGTCGGCAGGGGCGAGGAAACGCAGGCGCACGTCCTCGCTGCGCAATCCCGCCGACTGCAAGGCCTTCAACACGACGTAATGCCCGATCGAGCCTTTGCCGGTGGCGATGCTGCGGCCTTTCAGGTCGGCGGCGCGCTTCAGCGGCGACCCCTGTTTGACGAGCACCGCGGTGCCATACGGGTCCGAACGGTCGACGGCGATGGCCTTGACCCGCGAGCCGGCCGCGACCGAGAACAGCAATGGCGCGTCGCCGATGATGCCGGCGTCCACGGCGCCGGCGTTCAGCGCTTCCGCGAGCGGCGCCGCCGCCGGAAACTCCGACCACTCGATCTTGTACGGCAGGTTCTGCAGCGCATTCGCGGCTTCGAGCTGCGCGCGCATGTTGCCTTTCTGGTCGGCGATGCGCAATGTCAGCGGCGCGGCGACCGCCATGCCGCACAGGAAAACCCACAAGAGTCCGCACAGGACCCGGAAAAAACGAAACGGCAAGACGCGCTCCAGAAGTTCGACAGGAAAGCGCCACTGTAGGGCCGTGCCGCACGGTAGCGAAACGACGATTCGCGATTTGCTTATGCGTTTGCATCACATTGCTGCCAGGCCGTCGCGAAGATCGCGTCGTTTCTGCCGCATGGCGATGGTGTCGATGCCCGCGATGCCTCGCCGTCGCCGCGGCGCATCGGCTTCTCTCGAAATGGAATGAGTTAAGCGCGAATGCTTCTTTCCGTTTTTCCAGCCGATTGCGCATAGTGGCTGCCTGCGAACGGTCGCCCGTGCGGTCGTCGCTTTCCACAATGTCGGGAGTGTCGCGCCATGTATCGGCATTCCGCAATCCAGGAGGAGAAGTTGCATGGCTCGCATCGCATTGCGTGGGTTCGCCGCGCTGCTCGCAATGGCCGCGACCCTCGTCGCAGCCGCTCCGGCACATGCCGACACGCTGCGTATCGGGTATCAGAAGTACGGGACGATGGTGCTGCTCAAGGCGCGCGGCACGCTGGAAAAGCGGCTCGCGCCGGAGCACGTCGCCGTGCAGTGGACCGAGTTTCCGGGCGGGCCGCAGCTGCTCGAAGGGCTCAACGTCGGCTCGGTCGATTTCGGCGTGACCGGCGAGACGCCGCCGGTGTTCGCGCAGGCGGCGGGCGCGGACCTGCGCTACGTGGCCTATGAACCGCCCGCGCCCACGAGCGAGGCGATCCTGGTCCAGCACGATTCGGCGATCCGTTCCGTCAAGGAACTGAAGGGCAGAAAGGTGGCCTTGAACAAGGGCTCCAACGTGCATTACCTGCTGGTGCGCGCATTGCGCGAAGCCGGGCTCGACGTGGGCGACATCCAGCCGGTCTATCTCGCGCCCGCGGATGCCCGTGCCGCGTTCGAGCGCGGCAGCGTCGCCGCCTGGGTGATCTGGGACCCGTTCCAGGCCGCCGCGGAAAAGCAGTTGCACGCCCGTGTGCTGCGCGACGGCACCGGTCTGGTGGACAACCACCAGTTCTATCTCGCCACCGGCGACTACGCGAAGCGGCATCCCCAGGTGCTCGACGCCATCATCGACGAGATCCGCAAGGTGGACGTCGATGTCCACGCCCATCCCGAGGCCGTGACAAAGCAGGTCGCGCCGCTGCTGGGATTGTCCGAGGACATCACGCTGCTCGCGGTGCAGCGTCAGGGGTATGGCGCGGCGCCGCTGTCGCCGCAGGTGGTCGCGGCGCAGCAGACCATCGCCGACACGTTCACGGCGCTCAAGCTGGTGCCGAAGAAGCTCGATGTCAACGACGTGGTCTGGCATCCGGCCGCGAACGGCACCGTCGCCGCCGCCAAATAACAGGCACCCGAACATGAAAAAGACGTTGCACGACATCGCCTACCGCGTCGCCCCCTGGGTGCTGCCGGTCGGCCTCCTGCTTGTCTGGCAACTGGCCGTGCAGGTCGGCTGGCTGTCGAGCCGCATTCTGCCCGCGCCCGGCGCGGTGGTGACCGCGGGCGTCACGCTCGTGCGCAGCGGCGAGATCTGGCAGCATCTGGCGATCAGCACCTGGCGTGCCGCGGTGGGTTTCGCGATCGGCGGCGGGATCGGTCTGCTGCTGGGCTTCATCACCGGGCTGTCGCGGTGGGGCGAACGTTTTCTGGACAGTTCGATGCAGATGATCCGCAACGTGCCGCATCTGGCGCTCATTCCGCTGGTCATCCTGTGGTTCGGCATCGACGAGAGCGCCAAGATCTTCCTGGTGGCGCTGGGCACGGTGTTTCCGATCTATCTCAACACCTATCACGGCATCCGCAACGTCGACGCGAACCTCGTCGAGATGGCGCGCAGCTACGGCTTGTCGGGTCTGCCGCTGTTCGTCCAGGTGATCCTGCCGGGTGCGTTGCCGTCGATCCTCGTCGGCGTGCGCTTCGCGCTCGGGCTGATGTGGCTCACGCTGATCGTCGCCGAAACCATTTCCGCGAATTCCGGCATCGGCTATCTCGCGATGAACGCGCGCGAGTTCCTGCAGACCGATGTCGTGGTGCTGGCGATCCTGCTCTACGCCGTCCTCGGCAAACTGGCCGATCTCGCCGCGCGGCTGCTGGAGCGGGTATGCCTGCGCTGGCATCCGGCCTACCAAAAGCGACTGGAGCTGGCATGACATTCGTTCATCAGAAGGCAGACATGCGCGAATCCGGCGCCAACGCCAACGCCAACGCCAACGCAGGGCGCGGCATCGCGCTGACGCTGGAGACGGTCGACAAGCGCTTCGGCGCACGACACGTGCTGCGCGATATCGATCTGCAGGTACCCGCCGGGCAGTTTGTCGCCATCGTCGGGCGCAGCGGGTGCGGCAAGAGTACGCTGCTGCGCCTGCTGGCCGGCCTGGACGCGTCCTACGGCGGGCGGCTGCTCGCCGACGGGGCGGCACTCGTCGACGCGCGGCAGGACAGCCGCCTGATGTTCCAGGACGCGCGGCTGCTGCCATGGAAACGCGTCATCGCCAATGTCGGGCTGGGTCTGTCGGGAAACTGGCGGGACGCAGCGCTGCGGGCGCTGGAGGCGGTGGGCCTGGCGGACCGCGCCGACGAATGGCCGGCGGCGCTCTCCGGCGGACAGAAGCAGCGCGTCGCGCTGGCGCGTGCGCTGGTCCACCGGCCGCGCCTGCTGCTGCTCGACGAGCCGCTCGGCGCGCTCGACGCGCTGACACGCATCGAAATGCAACAATTGATCGAGCGGCTCTGGCGCGAACAGGGTTTCACGGTATTGCTCGTCACACACGACGTGAGCGAAGCGGTCGCCATCGCAGACCGGGTGATCCTGGTGGAAGAGGGCCGGGTGGGACTCGACCTGCTGGTCGATCTGCCCCGTCCGCGCCCGCGCGGCTCGGCGGCTCTGGCAGCGCTGGAGGCCAATGTACTGGAGCGCGTCATGGCGCCGCCGGAGCGCGAGGCGACGCCGCGCAAGGAAGTGGATGCCGTTCCGGCGCGCCGCGCCGGCTGGCAACAGGCTCCGGCAAAGTAGGCGCCCCGGCGGGCAGGCGAAGACGCGGTACGGTTTGCCGAAACGACCGGCATCCGACCGCTCGCCTGCGTCGTTTTCTTACGAGCCTTTCCACCGCGTGGTTACAATAATGCCTGTCACTCATGCGTACAAAGGCGGGTAGAACGGTGTCGCACCAGCTTTCGGATTCCTCTTCCCTTCGAGCCTCCCCCGGCCACGCCGCGCAGGTCTCGACGCGCGTCGCGTTTTTCATCGCCGGCTTCGGTGTCTCCGCCTGGGCGCCGCTGGTGCCGTTCGTCAAGACCCGCATCGGGCTGGATGACGGCGCCCTGGGTCTGCTGCTGCTGTGCCTCGGCGTGGGCTCGATTCTGGCGATGCCGGTGGCCGGCGGTCTCGCGACACGCTTCGGCTGCCGTCGCGTGATCGCCTGCGCGGCGGTCGCGATGTGCGCGATGCTGCCGCTGCTCGCCACCGTCACATCGTTGCCCGTGCTGGTCGTCGCGCTGTTTCTTTCCGGCGCCGCGATCGGTTGCCTGGACTGTACGGTGAACATCCAGGCGGTGATCGTCGAGCGTGCCAGCGGCAAGGCCATGATGTCGGGCTTTCACGGGCTGTACAGCCTGGGCGGGATTGCCGGCGCCGCGGGCATGACGGGCCTGCTCAGCGTGGGGGTATCGCCCTGGCGCGCCGCGCTGTGCGTGAGCTGCCTGGCGCTGATCGCCACGGCATACGCCACGCCGCGGGCACTGGGCTACGGCAGCGAGCGCAGCGGCCCCGCCTTCGCGATGCCGCGCGGCATCGTTCTGCTCATCGGCCTGTTCTGTTTCATCGTCTTTCTTGCGGAGGGGGCGATGCTGGACTGGAGCGCCGTGTTCCTGAGCAGCGTCCGCCAGGTTCCATCGATCTACGCGGGCCTGGGATACGTCGCTTTCGCGGCAACCATGACCGTGGGGCGTCTGACCGGCGATGCGGTCGTCGGTCGTCTCGGCAGGCAGACGGTCGTGACCGGCGGCGCGCTGCTGGCCGCGGCGGGGCTGGCGCTCGCGACCATGGTGCCGGCCTGGCCCGCCGCGCTGGCGGGCTATGCGCTGGTTGGCGCCGGCTGCGCGAATATCGTGCCGGTCATGTACTCGTTGTGCGGTCGCCAGACCGCGATGCCGGAGCACATCGCGGTGCCCGCGATCAGTACGCTGGGCTACGCCGGCATCCTCGTCGGGCCGGCCCTCATCGGTTTCGTGGCGCATGGCACCGGTTTGTCGATCGCGCTGCTCGGCGTCGCGCTGCTGCTGTTGGGCGTGGCGGCGAGCGCGCGGCGGTTGCGGGTCTGAACTCGATGCCTAAGCGCGATGCCTGAGCGCGACGCCTGAGCGCGACGCACACGCGGCGCCGGCTACCCGTGCGCTGCGTCAGCCTTCCCGGTGCCTTTGTTTAAGATGTACTATCTGCCCGCGATGCGGGATGGATCGCCGTCCCCGAAGCGTGTGGCAGGGGGCGTCTCCAGCGTGCACGCAGATCGAACAACGGATGGCCAGGAACCCGAATGTCTAACGAAGAGGACGTCGCCACGATCGGCGATACGCCGATGATCCCGGACCAGCGCCGCGAGATGATGCTGCGCCAGTTGCGCAAGCATCAGGTGTTGAGCGTGCACCAGCTGGTGGAGATGTTCCGGTGTTCGCACATGACCGTGCGGCGCGATATCGCGTTGCTCGAACAGGAAGGACGGGCCTATTCGGTGACGGGCGGGGTGCGCATCGCCAGCCAGGTGCACAGCGAACCCAGCCACCAGCTCAAGGCGGTGGCGGAAATGCCGCAGAAACAGGCGATGGCGCGCCTTGCCGCCGGACTGCTGCGGCCCGACATGACCGTGTATCTGGACGCGGGCACCAGCACGCTCGAAATCGTGTGCCATATCGCGGCGCTCCCGGGCATGACCGTGGTGACCAATGATTTCGGAATCGTCCAGGCGCTGGCCGATGCGACGCACGTGAACGTCATTCACACCGGGGGCCTGCTCGACCACCCGAACCGCTCATGCGTGGGCGGGCTGGCCGTCGCCACACTGCGCCAGATCGCGACCGACATCGCGTTCATGTCGACCAGTTCGTGGGATCTGCATCGCGGCATCACCACGCCGTCGGCGCTCAAGGTGGAGGTGAAGCAGGTGGCGATGCAATCGGCCTCGCAGACCGTGCTGATCGCCAGCAGCAGCAAGTACGGTACGTTCAGCATGTACCGTATCGCCGGGCTCGACCAGTTCGACACGATCGTCAGCGACGCCGGCCTTGGCGTGTCCGCCGCCGACGGGATTCGCAAGCAGGGGATGGAGTTGATGCTGGCGCCGCACGCCATCGCTTCCCAGTGACAAGATAAATCCGGTATGTGCGGCAGCGGGGCGTCTGGAAGCTTCGTTTGCATGGGCGGGGCGATCGGGCAAGCGCTGCTCTCTACCTCTCATACAGGCTGGGCCTCCGCCACGACGATCGCTCGAAATCTCTCCGGCAACGCCTTCGGCGTGAGCACGTCGACTTTCACTCCGAGCGGTTTGGACAGTTTATGCCTTATGGTCCCGACGTTGAGGAGTGTTCATATCCGCGTCAGGCTCGACCAGAATATCCAGATCGCTTTTCTCGGTATCTTCCCCACGCAGGACAGATCCAAACACCCGGGCATTCGATGCCCGATTGGCGCCGATGATGCGACGAACCTCGGCACGGTGCAGGTTTAATGCAATGGACGGTCTCACGAAAGTCTCCCGGTCATGTGTTCCACATCATGGTGCACGCTGGCTGCGAATTCAAACGTGTGCTGTGGGATTCCTGGGGTGCTATTCGAGCACTCCAGCGTCTAGTACGTTGTCGTTCCACCAGGATGGATTCTACTGGTCGTTACAGGTCTGACCCATGTGACGCCAAGCTGTTCCTTGGCCGCCCTCCAGAATTTCTACCGACCCAAGGCTTCCACAGGCTGTCAATGTCGTCAGACGACGCGCACCATCCTGCGTGAGTCAGGGCGTCCGGCCATGCCTGCATTTTTCCGCATAGCGCCCCGATCCGCCTACCCATTTGTGCAGTTCTGTACGTGAAAACACATACGATGATGTGAATTTTTGTTAATATTTGAAAATACTTAACAACACTCGCTCACGTCGCGCTGTCCTCATGCTCCACCCAGCTGCCAGTCGGCCGAGTGAACGGACAGCCCGCCCGCAGCAATCCAGGGAAATGCAAATGAACGACAAAAACGTAGGCGTCATCGGTCTGGGTGCAATGGGCCTGGGCATCGCCCGCTCGTTGTTGCGCTCCGGTTTCAACGTGCACGCCTGTGACGTACGCGCCAGCGTGACCGAGCAGTTCGCCGGCGAAGGCGGTGTGGCGTGCGCCTCGCCCGCAGCGCTGGCAGCGGCGTGCGACGTGATCGTGACGGTGGTGGTGAACGCCGAGCAGACCGAGACGGTGCTGTTCGGCGAGCAGGGTGCCGTCGCCGCGTTGCGCCCCGGCAGCCTGGTGATCGGCTGCGCGACCGTGGCGCCCGCGTTCGCCGTCGAACTCGGCAAGCGTCTGGAGGAAAAGGGCCTGCTGTACCTGGACGCGCCGATCTCCGGCGGCGCCGCGAAAGCCGCGTCCGGCGAGATGACGATGATGACATCCGGTCCCGCCACCTCGTACGCGAAGGCGCAGCCGGTCCTCGACGGCATGGCCGGCAAGGTCTACCGCCTGGGCGACGTCCACGGCATCGGCTCCAAGGTCAAGATCATCAATCAGTTGCTGGCCGGCGTGCACATCGCGGCGAGCGCCGAGGCGATGGCGCTGGGTCTGCGCGAAGGCGTCGACGCGGCTGCCCTGTACGAGGTCATCACGCACAGCGCCGGCAACTCGTGGATGTTCGAGAACCGCGTGCCGCACATCCTGAACGCCGACTACACGCCGTTGTCGGCCGTGGACATCTTCGTCAAGGACCTGGGACTGGTGCTCGATACCGCGCGCACCAGCAAGTTCCCGCTGCCGCTCTCGGCCACCGCGCACCAGATGTTCATGCAGGCGTCGAGCGCCGGTTTCGGGCGCGAGGACGATTCCGCCGTGATCAAGATCTTCCCGGGCATCACGCTGCCCGCCGGCAAGAACGAAGCGTAAGGATCGCGCCATGAACGCCACGACACACACCGCAGCGAACGCTGCCACGAACGCGGCACCCCCGCGCCCCTTGCTGGGCTGTATCGCCGACGACTTCACCGGCGCGACGGATCTCGCCAACATGCTGGTCAGAAGCGGCATGCGCACCGTGCAGAGCATCGGCATTCCCGGCCCGGAACTGGCCGCGGGACTGAACGCCGACGCGATCGTCATCGCGCTGAAGTCGCGCACGACGCCCGCCGCCGAGGCGGTCGCCGAATCCCTCGCCGCGCTGGCATGGCTGCGCGAGCGCGGCTGCGAACAGATTTTCTTCAAATACTGCTCGACCTTCGATTCGACGCCGGCGGGCAATATCGGCCAGGTGAGCGAGGCGCTGCTGGGCGCGCTGGACAGCGATTTCACGATCGCCTGCCCGGCGTTTCCGGAGAACGGCCGCACGATCTTCCGCGGCCACCTGTTCGTGCAGGACGTGCCGTTGAACGAATCGGGGATGCAGAATCATCCGCTCACGCCGATGACCGACGCCAATCTCGTGCGCGTGCTGCAGTCCCAGACCACGAAGAAGGTCGGCCTGCTGCGTTACGACACCATCGCGCAGGGCGCCGATGCGGTTCGTGCCCGAATCGCCGCGCTGCGCGCCGAAGGCGTCGGCATGGCGATCGCCGATGCGCTGTCGGATGCGGACCTGTACACGCTGGGCGAAGCCTGCGCCGGCATGCCGCTGCTGACGGGCGGCTCGGGTCTGGCGCTGGGTCTGCCGGAGAATTTCCGCCGCGCCGGCACGCTGCGGCAAGGCGATGCGGCCGAGGTCGCGGAATTGCCCGCGGTGAGCGGCGGCGAAGTGGTCCTGGCCGGCAGTGCGTCGGTCGCGACGAACGGCCAGGTCGCGGCCTGGCGCGAAGCCGGGCGTCCCGCGCTGCGCATCGATCCGCTCGCGCTCGCCGCCGGTGAACCCGTCGTCGAACAGGCGCTGACGTTCGCGCGGGAAGCCGGCGAGACCGTGCTGATCTATGCGACCAGCAGCCCCGAGGAAGTCAAGGCCGTGCAACGCCAGCTCGGCGTTGAACGCGCCGGCGCGCTGGTCGAGCAGGCGCTCGGCGAGATTGCCGTCGGCCTGCGCGAGGCGGGTATACGCCGCTTTGTGGTGGCTGGCGGGGAAACATCGGGTTCCGTGGTGCAGGCGCTGGATGTCCGCATGCTGCAGATCGGCGCGCAGATCGACCCCGGCGTGCCCGCCACCGTCAGCAGCGGCGGCGCCGAGACGCTCGCGCTCGCGCTGAAATCCGGCAACTTCGGCGGCCGCGATTTTTTCGCGAAGGCGCTGGCGCAGCTGGCCCAGGGCCCACGAAGCGAGGTCCGGCATGGTTGACACGAACACCCGCAGCGAAAACACGCTGCGCGAGGAAATCTGCGACGTCGGCCGCCTGCTCTACGGCCGCGGCTACACCGTGGGCAGCGCCGGCAACATCAGCGCGCGCCTGGACGACGGCTGGCTGATCACGCCGACCGACGCGTGCCTGGGCCGGCTCGACCCGGCGTCGATCGCCAAGGTCAATCTGGCCGGCGAGTGGGTGTCCGGCGACAAGCCGTCGAAGACCCTGGCGCTGCACCGTCAGGTCTATGACCGCAACCCGGGGGTGGGAGGCGTCGTGCACACGCACTCGACGCATCTGGTGGCCCTGACGCTTGCCGGCGTCTGGCAACCGGACGACATTCTGCCGCCACTGACGCCGTATCAGGTGATGAAGGTCGGACACATTCCGCTGATCCCCTACGAACGCCCGGGTTCCCCCAAGGTCGCCGAGCAGGTCGCGCAACTCGCCAACAGCGTGCGGGGCGTGATGCTCGAACGCCTGGGTCCGGTGATCTGGGAGAGCTCCGTCGCGAAAGCATCCTACGCGCTCGAAGAGCTCGAGGAGACGGCACGGCTGTGGTTGATGAGCGACCCCAAACCCGCGCCCCTCGCCCAGACGGCACTCGACGAGCTGCACGACACCTTCGGCGTGCGCTGGTAACCCATTTTCCGGTAGGCCTGTCGGCGGCGCGTATCGCGCCCGCCGACAGGCCCGGTGCTCCCGCGCATGCGGTGAGAACGATAACGACACGAGACAATTGCATGATGCAGTCGCATACCCTCAACGCTGCACTTCGCACTGTGCGCGTTCCGCCCAGCTTGCACGAGAGCGCTACGCCATGACGCCCTTCCTGTTGATGACCGTCGCCGTTGCCGGCATCCTGGCGCTCCTGGTCCTGGTGCTGAAGTACAAATTCCAGCCGTTCGTCGCGCTGATGCTCGTGAGCATCGTCGTCGCGCTCGTCGCCGGCGTCAAGCCCACCAGCCTGGTGTCGACGATCGAAGGA
>JBPBQT010000304.1:0-13362 GCA_050955065.1 Janthinobacterium lividum
GTACCTGGCGTCTTTCACATCGTGCCCGGCACTCTAGAATAAGGACGCCCGCCACGGCGCAACAGACACACATCGCGTCGTTTCATGACGCAACAGCGCGTTTTTTCGAACGCTGTTCCGGCTCCATCCGGAGGTATCTGTATCTGGTGCGCAACGTGCAATAGGGGCATGATGCGGGCATGACCCGCATCATGCCCGCCGCAGAAAACGATCCCCACCCCAGCCTGCCGATGACGGGCGAGCCGCTGTACCGGCGGCTCGCCGAGCATTATCGCCGCGTCATCCGGGCGGGAACGCTCGTGCCGGGCGAGCGCATGCCCTCGGTGCGGGCGCTGGTGCGCCAGCATCGCGTCAGTCTGTCGACGGCGCTGCAGACATTCCGGCATCTCGAGGACGCGGGCTGGCTCGAGGCCCGGCCGCGCTCGGGTTACTTCGTGCGGCCGGCGCCGACGTCCCGTCTGGCCAGCGCGAGCGAGCCGGATACCCATGCCGTTCCGGCCGCGGCGCGTTACGTCGGTCTGCACGAGCGGATCTCCGGGGTGATCGAACAGGCCCACGCCGTGCCCGACGCGCTGAATTTCGGTGGCGCGACCGCGGCGGCCAGTCTCTACCCCGGCGCCGCGCTGCAGGCACTCGCGATCAGGATGCTGCGCCGTCATCCCACGCTGCTGACCGAGACCGACAACGAAAACGGCGGCGCCGAATTCCGCCAGGCGCTGGCGCAGCGGGCGATGTCCTGCGGCGTGGTGGTCGTGCCGCAGGACATCATCGTGACCAATGGCGCGGTCGAGGCGATGAATCTCGCGCTGCGCGCGGTGGCGCAGCCGGGCGACACGGTCGCGATCGAGTCGCCGGCGTTTTTCGGCCTGCTGCAGATGCTGGAGAGCCTGGGAATGCGCGCGCTGGAGATTCCCACCAGCCCCACCACCGGGATCTCCCTGGAAGCGCTCGATACGGCCCTCTCGGCGTACGAACGCGTCAAGGCCGTGGTGGTCGTGCCGCATCTGCAGAATCCGCTGGGCAGCGTCATGCCCGATGCACGCAAGGCCGGGCTCGTCGCGCTGTGCCGACGTCACGGCGTTGCCATCGTCGAGGACGAGCCGTACCGGGAATTGCTCGATCACGCGGAACAGGTCAAACCCGTCAAGGCGTGGGACCGCGACGGCAACGTGATCCATTGCGTCTCGCTGAACAAGATTCTCGCGCCCGGCATGCGTCTGGGCTGGATGGACGCGGGACGCTGGAGCGCGCGCGTCAGGATGCTGAAATTCGCGCAGAACCGGCAAAGCGGCGTGCTGCCGCAGCGTGTCGCCGCCGAGTTCATCGGCTCGGGCGCGTACGACCGGCATCTGCATCGCCTGCGCGCGCACCTGCGCATCCAGCGCGAGACCACCGCCGACGCGATCGCGCGCCATTTCCCGGCCGGCACGCGGCTCGGTTTGCCGCCGGGAGGATTGTTGCTCTGGATCGAGCTCGCGCAGGGACAGTCCTCGGAGCGACTGTTTCACGCCGCGCTGCGCGAAGGCATCCGCATCGCCCCCGGTGCGATCTTCTCGAACTCGGGACGGTTCGACGCGTTTCTGCGGCTGAGCTGCCCCAAGCCCTTCGACCGCGACATCGACGACGCGCTGCGCCGTCTCGGCCGGCTCGCACGCGACGGCTAGCCGTCGACGTTCGGGCCGACCGGACCGGCCGGCACATGCCGGCGCCGGGGCGACACCGGCCGATATCAGCCGATACCGGCCGATACCGGCTCACCGCGGCTCACTCGCCCGTGGTCTTCTGCGCCGCGTGATGCCGCGCGTCGCCCCCCTGCCGCGCCGGCAGCATCGCGCGCACCTTGGCGACCTGGGCGGCCGTCACCGCGCCGCCCCGGTTGCCCCAGCCCGCGCGCACGAAGGTCGCGAGTTGCGCGGCCTCGTCATCCGAGAGGCGGTACGCGAAGCCCGGCATCGGCAGATGTTCCGGACCGAGCGGCGTCGACGGCGTCACCGCGCCGCCGAGGAGGGTGCGGATCAGCCCGGTCGGGTCCTGCGCGTTGATCAGCGAATTGCCCGCCGTTGCCGGGAACACGCGCGGCGCGCCATTGCCGGTCACCGTATGGCAGCCCGCGCAATGGTCGAGGTACAGGCGCTGCCCCAGCGTCAGGGAGGTCGCCGCCGTCAACGTCCTGCGCGTCGCCTCGCGTGCGGCGGCATCGACTGCCGGCGTCGCCGTCGCGGCATCGACCTGCAGCGATTTCAAATAGGCCGCGATGGCGTGCCGGTCCGCCGGCGTCATGTGCGACGTGCTGTTCTGCACGACCGCGGTCATTTCGCCGTTGACGGCGGTATGCGCGTTGCGGCCCGACCCCAGGTAGTCGACGATCTCGTCGGCGGACCAGCTGGCCACGCCGCCGCTCGCCGTCCCGCCGGTGGCGCCGCGCAGCTGCGGTGCCCACCAGTCGTTCAGGTTCGTGCCGCCCAGATAGCCGGCGCCGCCATCGTCGAGCGCCTTTTCCTGCATCGCGATGCCGCGGGCGGTATGGCAGCTGCCGCAATGCCCGAGACCCTCGACCAGATAGGCGCCCCGGTTCACCTCGGCGCTGCGCGCCGGATCGGGCTGGAACGCGCCCGGATGCATGAACGCCCAGTTCCACACGCCCAGACCGAAACGCATGTTGAACGGGAAGGTCAGGCGGGTCTGCGTCGGCCGCAGCGCGACCGGCGCCACGCCCCTCATGAAATAGACGTACAGGTCGTGCACGTCCGCGTCGGTGAGCCTGCCGTACGACGGATACGGCATCGCCGGATACAGATTGCTGCCGTCGGCGCGCTTGCCATGACGCAGCGCCGCGCCGAACTGCGCCTCGCTATAGGCGCCGATGCCGTTCTGCGCATCCGGCGTGATGTTCGTCGACCAGATCGTGCCCAGCGGGCTCTCGATCGCCAGTCCGCCGGCGAACGGCTTGCCGTGCACGGCGGTATGGCAGGCGATGCAGTCGCCCGCGCGCGCCAGATACGCGCCGCGCGCGACGGCCGCCTGCTCGCCGCCGGCGATGGCGACCGCCGGTACCGGTGCCGGTACCGGAATGGGGGCCGGCGCGGCAATGGATGACGATGCTGAAACCGGCCTCGATGCCGGCGCCGAGGCAACCGATGCCGGCATCGATGCCACCGGTGTCGCGTCCGCTGCCTTCGCGGCGTCGGCCGCGCCCGCCGTGGAGACACTCAGCACCGCGCCCAGCAGTGCCCCGCCGGCCGTGCCCGCCCAGGACCACATCTTCATTTTATTCTTCATGTGATCCCTCGCCTATACCCGGACCAGCGGTCCGGGGTTCTGCAGATACTGTTCGAGAATCGCCTTCGCCGACCAATAGGTCAGCGCGCCGATCGTACCGGTCGGATTGTTCTGGAAGTTCTGCGGAAACGCGTTGCCACCCGGCACGAAGACGTTGTGCACGTCCCAGCTCTGCAGATAGCGGTTCAGCGCCGACGTCGCCGGGTCGGTCCCCATGACCGCCCCGCCGACGTTGTGCGTCGAGACATAGGCCGTCGTCTTGAAATGCGCATCCGGCCTGATCACCGTGTCGTCGATCACGTCCGGCTTCAATTCCCTGGCGATCGTCTTCAGCTTCTCGCCCATGAACTGCGCGGCCTTCAACTCGTTCGGCTGCCAGTCGTAGGTCATGCGCAGCAGCGGCTGCCCGTACGGGTCCTTGTACGTGGGATCGAGATCGAGAAAGACGCCGCGATACGACATGTTCGTCAGGCTCATCGACAGCGCCATGTGATGGCCGTAGTTCTGCTTCAACGACGCCTTCCAGCCCTCGCCCCACTTCGGCGTGCCGCTGGGCAGCGGGTGTTTCATCGGCGAGCCGGTGGGCTGCGAGCCGTGCAGCTTGGCGCCGCCGATGAAGCCCAGCGCGGTGCTGTCGAACGTTCCCGGCGAGAAATCGTTGAACATCTTGCCGGTCGTCCCCGCGGACGCGAACGGATTGAATTCGAGATTCTTGAAATACAGATGCATGCCGCTGCCCATCTGCCACGCGTAGTTGCGGCCGACCACGCCCGTGTCCGTCACCGGGTCGTAGGGCTTGCCGATGCCCGAGAGCAGCATCAGCCGCACATTGTTCAGCGAGAACGACGCCAGCACGACGATCCTCGCGGGCTGGAACACTTCCTGGCCGGCGGCGTCGATGTACGTCACGCCCTTGGCCGTCTTTTTGTCGTCGTGCAGATCGACGCGGATCACGTTGCTGTTGACGCGGTACTCGTAGTTCGGCAGCAGCTTGACCGCATCGAGGATGGTCGTCTGCGGCGTGGCCTTCGAGAAATTCACGCAGGCGTAGAAGCTGCAGAAGCCGCAGTAGTTGCAGGGTCCGAGCTGCATGCCGTACGGATTCGTCCAGGGTCGCGACACCGCCGCCGACGGGTTCGGAAACGGATGGTAGCCGAGGTTGCGGGCCGCCTTCTCGAACATCGAACTGCTGAGGCTGTCCTCCAGCGGCGGCAGCGGATACGGGTTGGAGCGCGCGCCCTCGAACGGGTCGCCGCCGTCGATGATCCTGCCGCGCACGTTGCCGGCCTGCCCCGAGAGTCCGCAGACTTTCTCGAAAAAGTCGAAATGCGGTTCGAGCTCGTCGTACGTGACGCCGAAATCCTGGATCCGCATGTCCTCCGGCAGTTGTCCCTTGCCGTAGTGCTCGCGCGCGAACGTGCCGAGCGTCAGATCGGTCGGCCGGGGGCGCATCAGTTGTCCGGTCCAGTGCAGGCCCGCGCCGCCGACGCCGTCGCCCGGCAGGAAGGCGCCCAGCACCCGGGTCGGCAACGCCACCTGCGCGATGTTCTGCCGCACCGTCACCGCCGACTGCTTCGGCCGCTGCATCAGTTTGTGCCGCACGCCGAACCGCAGCTCGTCGGCCGCCTTCGGATAGGCGAAATCCACGTTGGTGCGATCGTCGCCGCGCTCCAGCGCCACGACCTTCAGACCCGCTTTCGCCAGTTCGATGCTCATGATCGAACCGGTCCAGCCGAGCCCGACGATCACGACGTCGACCGGATCCTTGTTGATAGCCATCATGTTTCCTGTTGCCGCGGTAGACGGACCGGCATGGACCGCGACCTGCACAATGCATGACGCAGAACGCGAAATGCGTCCCCGCCGCTCCGTGATGCCCGCTACCGATTCATCGGGAGAATGTCGAAAAAAACGGAACCGGACCCTGTTGAACGGACCGGGCGCGCCGGCCGGCGCCGGTCATGCGATTCCCGTTCATGCGATCCGCCTGGAACGTCCACCTGGAACGTCCGCTTGCAACATCCGCTTGCAACGTCAGGGCGGGATCAGCCCCGCCGGCCGGCGAGATCCACCGGTCCGAGCGGATAGGGCACGTTGTGCTGGTCGATCCATTCGGTATAGCTCGCGCGCGCGCCGGGAAACCCGATCATCTTCCACGAGCCCATCGCGCGGTTGCCGCCATGCATCGGATCGGCGAGATAGCCTTCCTTGGTGTTCTGCAGCAGGAACGAGAAGAATGCCGACGCCGGCATCTGCGGCTCGCCGAATTGCGCGAAATCGATCTTGTCGTGCTCGAGCGCCGTCAGCACCTGGTCGCGCGTTGCCGCGTCGAGCGCGTCGAACGCTCTCTGCTGGGACTGCTGACAGTATTTCGCCGTCGCGGCGATGCCCCTGCGATACACCTCGCGCGGGGTGAAAGGCAGCTGGTACCCGGCCGCGGACGGCGCGTGGGTATCGAACGGCCCTTCCATGTACCAGTCCTCCGCGCCGCCGAAGCTGCCCTTCAGCTCCAGATCGATGAACACCGGCACATTGGTTTCCAGCGCGCCGGGACCCTCGCCGCTGGCGGGAATCAGCCGGTCGCATGCCGCCTTGATGAACGTCCATTCGGACGCGTCGAAGAAAACCGGTACGTGGTTTTCCAGCGGCGGCGCGCCGGGTTGATCGGCAAAAGCCGAGTGCAGCACTGTTCCGCCAAGACTGACGATGGGGATGAATGCGGCGGACTGCCGGAGAAAGTTCCGGCGTTTTTCGTTGGTATGGGCGGACACGATAGGTGGGGTCGATGCGGCAGGCTTGTTTTTCGGAACGCGCGTACCACGCGGATCGGCGCCCGCCCGATGTGCCCGGGAACGTCAGGACACCGGCAGATCATCGACAGGACGCCGACAGGACGCCGACAGAACAGCGTGCGGTACTTTCAACGGTCGAGATGATAGCAACAATCACGACGGGGTTTTGAGAATTAAAAACGCCCGGGACGACCAACCGGTGCGGCCAGGCAACAAGTCGCAAAGCAGGGCTTGTCGACTGCATGCGGTTGACGGGAGTCATTTCACCGGGAATTTTTTCATGATAGGCATATAATTGACATATCATTCAATCATGCCGTCAGACACTCCCGATGGATTCTTCCTCGCCCGTGACTTCGCGCACCGCCCTGGCCCGCCGGGACTTCATGTCGCTGATGGCGCAGATCAACCGCCAGTGGCGACGCAATATCGACCGGCAACTGCGCCCCCTGGGTCTCACCGAAGCCATGTGGCTGCCCCTGCTGCATCTGGCGCGCGCATCGCAGCCGATGCGGCAGAAGGACCTGGCGGCCTCGTTGTCGCTCGACAGTTCCTCGGTGGTGCGCCTGCTCGACGGACTGGAGGCCGCCCACTTCGTCGAACGGGCGGAAAACGCCGACCGGCGCGCCAAGACGATCCAGTTGACGGCACTGGGCCAGGCGACGGTGGCGCAGGTCGAGGAGCGCATCGGCGCCGGTCGCGAGGCGCTGTTGTCCTGCGTGCCCGCGCCGGCGCTCGAGCGCGCGTTCCAGGTGCTCGGCAAACTCGCGGCAGCGCTGGCCGACGCGGAACGGGACCCTCCCGCATGAGCGCTCCCGGACGACGATTTCCGCACGCGCGCCTGCGCCTGCGCACCTACGCATGAGTCACCCCGAATGAACGCCTTCCCGTCGACCCCGCACGGCCTCGCCAGACCCCACGCGCCGCTGTGGCTGCTGGTCATGATCACCATCAGCGGCACGCTGGCGATGCACATGTTCGTGCCCGCGCTCCCGGAAGCCGCCCAGGCCCTGGGCGTGGGCGGCGGCACGATGCAGATGACGATCAGCGTCTACATCATGGGGCTCGCCGGCGGACAACTCGTCTACGGCCCCCTTTCCGACAGTCTGGGGCGACGGCCCATGCTGCTCGTCGGCCTGACGCTGTACACGGTCGCCGGCCTGGTGGCCGCCTGTGCGTCCGGCATCCATACGCTGATCGCCGCGCGCCTGTTCCAGGCACTGGGCGGCTGCGCGGGGCTGGCGCTCGGGCGGGCCATCGTGCGCGACACCGCGCCACCGGACGAAGCCGTCCGGGCGCTCGCGCTGATGAACCTGATGATGATGATCGGTCCCGGACTCGCGCCGCTGCTCGGCTCCGGTCTGGTCGCGCTCTCCGGCTGGCGCGCGATCTTCGTGCTGCTCACGCTGCTGGGCGCGGTGACGCTGGCCTGCACGTGGCGGTTGATCCCGGAAACCGGCAAGCCCACCGGGACCCTCAGCATGGCCGTGCTGCTGCGCGATTACAGCCTGCTGCTGCGCTCGCGCGCCTTTCTGGGATATGCGCTGGGCGGCGGCTGCGCGACGACTTCGATCTACGCCTTCATCGCCGCGGCGCCCTTCATCGTCACCACGCAGCTGCATCGTCCGTTGCACGAAGTGGGCGTTTATCTGGGACTGCTGATCGCCGGCATGTCGGCGGGCAACGCGCTGACACGCCGTCTGGTACGGCCGGTCGGCATCGAGAAGCTGTTGCGCACGGGCATCGCCATCAGCGTCGTCAGCGGCCTGACGCTGCTGCTGATCGTGCTCCTCGGCCAGTTGACGGTGGCGGCCATGGTCGGCTGCATGTTTCTGTTCGCGCTGGGCGCCGGCATGTCCAGCCCGGCCGCGTTGAGCAAGGCGCTGGGGGTGGACGCGACCATCGTCGGTTCCGCCGCGGGCCTGTATGGTTTCTCGCAGATGGCGGTCGGCGCGCTGTGCACCTTTCTCGCCGGTCTCGGCAGCAACCCGGTACTGGCCGCCGCGCTGGTGTTGAGCGGCGCGGCCATCGTCGGCCAGATCAGCTTCCAGGCGGGCCTGCGCGCGGAGCGCGGCGCCCTTTCATAACCGCGCTTTCACAGCGCGTTCCCTTTCCAAGGAAACGTCATGCACGCCGCAATCCGCCACGACTTCCGTAGCGACACCGTGACCCGCCCCGTTCCGGCCATGCGCGAGGCGATGCAGCGCGCGACGGTCGGCGACGATGTCTATGGCGACGACCCGAGCGTCAACCACTTGCAGGAACGGCTGGCCGGCATGCTCGGCAAGGAGGCCGCCGTCTTCATGCCGTCGGGCACCCAGTCCAATCTGATCGCGCTGATGAGCCATTGCGAGCGCGGCGACGAATACATCGTCGGTCAGAACGCCCATTGCTATCGCTGGGAAGCGGGCGGCGCGGCGGTGCTCGGCAGCATCCAGCCGCAACCGCTCGCGCACGAGCCCGACGGCACCCTGCGTCTCGCCGACATCGACGCCGCGGTCAAGCCGGACGATCCGCACTTCGCCCGCACCCGTCTGCTGGCGCTGGAGAACACGATCGGCGGCCGCGTCCTGCCGCTTGCCTACGTGGACGCGGCGACGGCGCTCGCGCGCCGCCACGGTCTCGCCTGCCATCTGGACGGCGCCCGGGCGTTCAACGCGGCGGTGGCGCTCGGGGTCCCCATCGAGACCGTGGCGCGGCCTTTCGACACCGTGTCGATCTGCCTGTCCAAGGGGCTGGGCGCGCCGGTCGGTTCCGTGCTCGTCGGCGCCGCGCCGCTGATGGCGAAAGCGCGGCGCCTGCGCAAGATGCTGGGCGGCGGCATGCGTCAGGCGGGCATTCTCGCCGCCGCCGGCCTCTATGCGCTCGATCACCACGTCGAGCGGCTCGCGCAGGATCACACGAACGCCCGGGCGCTGGCCCGGGGCCTGACGGCGTTCCCCGGTCTGTCGGTCATCGCACCCGACACGAACATCGTCTTCGTGAATGTGGCGGCCGATATCGCCGTACCGCTCGCCGAGCATCTGGCGCGGCACGGCGTGGCGGTTTCGTCCGCCTACGGCGCCACGCAGCAACGCTGGGTCACGCATCTCGACGTCGACGCGGCCGCGGTGCACGCCGCGCTGGAAGTGACCGGCGAATTTTTCGCCGCACTCCCGGCGGCCTAGCCGCGATGCTTGATCGGCGCGCTTGATCGGCACGCTTGATGGACGCGCTCGATCGATACGCTAAAGAGTCCGCCGGTAGGTCACCGCGTCGGACGCGTCCGCCACTGACGCATAAAGCCGCATCGCGGCCGCATTGGAACTCTGGGTCTGCCAGTACAGCCGCACGGCCCCGCCTGCCTTCGCCTGCACGCCGGCGGCCTCCAGCAACGCACGGCCCGCGCCAAGCCCGCGCGCCGTCTCGGCGACGAACAGGTCCTGGAGGTAGCAGCTCGGTCCGATGCGGATCGTGCTGCGATGAAACAGGTAGTGCGCGAATCCGACGACGCAGCCGGCGGATTCGGCGATCAGGCAATGAACCGGTTCATTGCCGTCGAAGAAACGCGCCCAGGTCGTCAGCACGGTTTCCTCGGACAGCGCCGTGGCGCCGCTGCGGCCGTAGAAAGCGTTATACCCGTCCCACAACACCCGCCATGCCGCCTGATCCCGTCTTTCCACGGGCCTAGCAAGAATCGCTTGTTCCAAAATCCTCTCCTGCATGGCGCGCGGTGCAGACCGCTCCCGTGGCGTCACGCCACCGTTGCATTGCGTTGCAGCACGCCGCGTGATGTCACCTGCGGGACTGCGCAATTCGCGGCACGGCAGACGACCTGGCTCAACGGAAGATGCAATTGTAATCCTCACCCCCTTTCACCAGCGCCGCCTGATACGCGGGCCGCGCCTGAAAGCGTTTCAGCCAGGCGGTCAGGTTCGGATAGGCATCGAGCCTGCCCTGCGCGTGCGCCAGTTCGGCGACGAAGCTCATCTGGATATCGGCGCCGCTGAGCTCGGTCCCCAGCAGATAGTCGCGTCCTGCGAGCGCCTTGTCGATATAGGCGAGGTAGGTGGTGAGCTGATCGTCGATACGCGGGCGCAACGGCGCCCCGGCGTCGCCGAGGCGGCCGATCATCAGGTCGAGCATCAGCGGCAGCATCGCCGAGCCTTCCGCGAAGTGGAGCCACTGCACATAGTCGTCGTACACGTCGCTCGCCGGATCGGGTTGCAGGCGTCCCGCGGCATGACGCCGGATGATGTAATCGATGATCGCGCCGGACTCGATGATGATCCGTTCGTCGTCCTGCAGAACCGGCGACTTGCCCAGCGCATTGACCTGCTTCAGCTCCGGAGGTGCCAGATTGGTCTTCGGGTCGCGTTTGTAATGCTTGATGTCGTACGGTACCGCCAGTTCCTCCAGCAACCAGAGGATGCGCTGCGAGCGCGAATTGTTCAGATGGTGGACGGTCAGCATGCGATGCTCCCTTCGGAATAAAACCGGAATCGGACGCACGTACCGTGCCGCAGCGCGGCCGCGGGACCGCCCCGCGGTTACCGCCCCGCCGTCGTTCTGGCCCGACGCGCGTCAGTTCCCATATGCCGAGGCATGCCGTTCGACCTCGGCTGCCGGCATGCCGGCCGTCAGCGCCGCCTCGCGGATCTGTTCCCAGGTGGTCGCGTCGATCGGAATGCCGTGCGCGGCGCGCTCGGCCCGCTGTTGCTGCTCGGGCTCGCCCGGCAGCTGGATCGGCGCCATTTCCGGCGCCAGCCGCGCGGATCGCACCCACGCGACGAATGCCTCGGTTTCGGCTGCGGCATCGGGCGCATCGAACGCCCGCGGATCGACAATGATCGACATCATGTCGTTGATGATGCCGCTGCCCGTCGCCAAAGTGCGTGCGTGCGTCGTGACACCCCCCGACATCGCGCCCGCCAGGATCTCGCACATCACCGCCAATCCCGACCCCTTGTGCCCGCCAAAAGGCACCAGGGCGCCGAACGGCGGCTCGTGCATGACCTTCGGGTCGGTCGTCGGACGGCCTTCATGGTCGATCAGGTTGCCGGGCCCCACGCTCACGCCCTTGTTGTAGGCGACCCGGGTTTTGCCGAAAGCGATTCCGGACGTCGCGAAGTCGAGCACCAGCGGCGGTTGTCCCGCACGGGGAAACGCCGCGCAGAAGGGATTGGTGCCGAAGCGCCGGTCCATGCCGCCAAACGGCGCGACGAACACGTCGCCCGCCACATTGACGAAATGAAACGACGCCAGGCCGGCGCGCGCGCACTGCTCGGCCCAATGGCCGATCCGCCCGATATGATGCGCGGCCCGCAATCCGACGGCGGCGATACCCAGCGTGCGCGCCCGTTCGATACCGTGCTCCATCGCCTCGTAGGCCACCACCTGACCCAGTCCGCGCCCGCCGTCGATCGTCAGCACCGCCCCGAAGTCGCGAACGACCTGTGCATGCGCATTGAGTTGCAATTTCTGCTCGCCGAGCGCCGCTATGTACCGGGGAATCATGCCGACCCCATGCGAATCGTGCCCGGCAAGATTCGCGGCCACCAGATGATCCGCTACGAGTTCCGCCTCGCGCGTCATGCTGCCGGCGCTTTCGAAGATCTGCCGGACGTATGCACGCAACTTCTCTGCCGGAATCCGGCCTTCTGGAACAGGGATTGCTAACATGGAAGTATGTCTCCGTAAAGAAGGGCCAAAAATAAAACTGCCTGTGTAAGCTTTGTATTATTGTCGTCAAGAGAATAATCAATTGCCAACTATCATCATAAAGTTTTGATAGTTTAGGACTATAATTCTTTTCATTGATGGCGCGGGTTCTTCCTCAAACCCTTCCCATCACGCAAGACACTGGTTAGATGAAGGGTTTTTCACCAGCCTTTCGTCGATTTTCCCTACTGTTCGAAATTGAGACTCATCATGAAAAAGATTCTGATTCCCGCTGCCTTTGCCATCGCCGCTTTTTCGCTGTCGGGCGTTGCGTCCGCTCAGGACAATAATAGCGCGACCACGCGTTCGCAGGTCAATGCGGATCTGGTGCAAGTCACGCACGCTGGTTATACCCGCGTCGGCGACCAGACCCAGTATCCGAACAACATGCTGACGGCGGAAGCACGCGTTGCCGGCAACGACCAGTCGTACGGCGGCTCGGCTTCGGGCAGTTCGTACTCCGGTACGCGCGGCAGCTCGATGGGCGGCGCAAACTGGCAGTCGGTCACCAAGCCGTAATCATGGCGCCGGCACCACGCCCGACGTCGGGCGCGGTGCCGCCATGCCTGGAACATTTCGTGTCGGAGCCCATGGCGCATGCGCCATGGGCTCCGACACGTTAAATCACGGATGTCGCGCTAGTCACGTCGACGCTCGTATTGCCGGGTGCTCCACCAGATGCATGCCAATAACGCGACCTGAACCGGCAGACGCAGCAGCAGCAGCCAGGGCGGCACGATGGGAAACTGCGCGGCGTGCCGCCACATGTACACGTTCGCCGGCGTCACGGCGACGGTCAGCAACAGCAGGCCCCATCCTGCCGGCCGCCGCATCGGTTCAAGCAGAATGCCGAACGCGCCGAGCAGTTCGAAGACCCCGCTCAGATACACCATCGCGACGGGGTGCGGTATCCACGGCGGCACGATCGTCGCGAACGCCTGCGTCATCGCGAAATGTCCGATGCCGCCAAGAAAGAACCACAGGAAGACGAACGCGCGTCCCGCGCGCCGCGCGAGCGGTTCCCCTCTCATGCGGCGGACTTCGCGTAACGCCGGCAATGTTCGAGATAGCCGCCTTCATGGCTGCTGACCAGATCGACGATGCTGTTCCAGAGCCACGAAGGCGCATCGAGCGTCTTCGACCGGTTGCGTTTCAATTCGGCATGCCAGCCACGCCGCGTCACCTCGTCCATCTGCCGGGCGTGCGCCTTGCCCACCACCTGCGCCAGGAAGTGGGCGACATTCATGGCCTCGGCCTGCCCGATTTCCTCGATTTCGAGCTTGATGTCCTGCGGCAGCAGTTCGCGGATGATGACCGAGCGCCCCTGCAGGCGCGCCGCGCGCATTCGATTACCCAGGTACGGCGACAGATGCCGCGCCCCCTCGACGACCCGCTCGGCGTTATCGCGCGGCATCGCCGCCTTCGTATAGCGCGGCGCAGCCGCGGTCGTGCCCTCCTTGATATCCACCAGGCACAGGTCTTCGCCCTCCACCGTGCCGCCGTCGACATCCAGCAGCACCGCGTAGCGCAGCCGGCCGAGCGAACTGCAGCCCTTGACCCAGTAGGCCGCGTCGAGGACCGTCACATCGCC
>JBPBQT010000305.1:0-12852 GCA_050955065.1 Janthinobacterium lividum
ACGTTCGTCCCAGGCAACGGGGGCGGTAAAAGCGCGGAACCGCCGCTATGGCTTGACGGCACCATGGGAAACATGACGCGGGGACGGGCGACCGGGCGCGTCCGCATGCGGCGGTTTTTCCGCACGCCGGTCGGCTTTGGCGTCATGGGGCCGCGCGGCGGCCGGTTCGCGATGCGGGCCGGCATGGGGCCGGAGCGCAGGGTCGACATGATCCCGCCGTATCGGCTTGCGGGGCGATGCCGCGTGGTGCCGCGTCGCCACCGTCGCAATCCCGAGCGCGCCTGCCGCCGCTGCCGCCGGTGCCATCGCGGCGGCCAGCGATGGCGACGCCGTTGTGGCTGCGAGGGGCGGCGACGCCGTCGATGCCGCCGTCGGCATGCCGGAGGCCGGCGATGTCGATGCGGCGCCGTCGCGCGGCGCAAGGGCGTTGCCGGCGAACGCAGCGCCTGCCGCCGCGTTCGTGGCGTGGGTCGTGTCGGGGGCAGCGTCCGTCGGGACGCCCGTCGCGGTCATGCCCGTCGCGTCCGCGGCGACCCGGACGAAGCGACCGTCCCGGCGGGCGAAGGCCACGCGCGGCGCGGCGCTTCCCGGCGTCGCGGACGGGTTTTCCTCGATCACCAGAACGAAACCCTGCGTGTCCGATCCGGTCCATGCGACACGCTTCCCGATCGCGCCTTCGGTGCCGAGCGACGCGACATAGGGCGCGTTCGATTCCACCTGCCAGCCGGCGTCGGTCTGCACGAAAACCGCCAGACCCAGCAAACCCGTGCAGGCGTCGCAGCCGCCGCTCACCGGCATGCCGCTCGTCACGAACAGTTTCTTCGCGTGGCCGCCCTCGGTGAAATCGATGGCGGCGACGCTCCTGACGATCAGCGGATCGCCGGGTGTGTATTGCAGCGTGTCCCGTGCGGCGAGCGTCGCGGGAATGGCGGGCGTCAGCCAGGCGGCCGATTCGGTGTTGACGTCGTATTTGCCGTACAGCAGTTCGAGCGCCGCGGGAGAGGAGAACGGCCCCCGGATCAGGCCGGGTGCGGCGCCGGATGCCGGCGCGACGGTAACGGCGGGGCGCGCGGCCGGAACGGCGGCGGACGAAACGGACGCCGTGGCGAGGGGACAGGCACGGGCCAGCAACTGCCCGATCGCCGATGCGCCATCCACCCGCTGCGGCGCAGTGTCGCCGGGGTACAGCGCACCGGCGATGCCGTCGTCGCGGTAGCGCGTGCCGGCCAGCCGCCGCGCGCCTTGCCGGCAGTCGGTGACGACGTCGAACGCCACGTAATCCGGCGTGGCCAAGGTAGCCGGAGTGGCCGAACTGGCCGAACTGGCCGACGCCAGCGTACGAATGACATGGATCGTGTACTGCTGGTCCGCTTGCGCGATATGCGTGGGATCGAACCGCCATGCAGCGGCTTCCCCGTCCTGCGCCACCCGTTCGAAGCCAGGATAGGGACGCATCGATGCGGCGCCCGCACGCGGCGCGGCGGCATCGTGGCAGGCCGTCAGGCAGAGCGCCGGGACGATGCAGGCGACGGCGCGCCGCCAGCGCATGCCGTCGCGGTGCGCGCGCAGCGTCTGCCGCCGGTGCGCAGCGGACGCCGGTCCTGTGGACAATGTCGTCATGGGGTCGGCTCCGTCCGTGCCGCGCCGCCGGCGGGCGTCGTCCTGGCGAGGCGCAGGTGGCGCTCGATCGCCAGCAGCGCCAGCACCATGCTGAACAGCGCAAGCAGCAGCAGGCCGGCTGCGACCGCTTCGCCGATCCAGGTCAGGGTTTCCCATTTCCTGACCTCGCGCGCGGCGTGCTCGGCATAGCGGCCACTCTGGGTCTTCATATACAGATTGATCGCATCGACGGCGTTCAGGTGGCGGGCCTCGGCGGCCGTCACGACGGCGCCGAGTTCGTCGAGATAGGCTTGATGATCGGCGGCGGCGCCATCGTCGAGATGGGTGCGGATCACCTGCGCGTTGTCGCCCGAGATGTACTTCTGCAGCGGGAACGGGATCCGGTAACCCTGCAGCGCGCTCGGCTGCATGACGGCGCCCGCCGTGGCGTCGGACGTTGCGCCGGGTGCCGAGGCGGCGTCGAGCCGGGCGATGATGTCTTGCGGCGTCACGCGCGGCACCATGTTCCCGCGCCATACGACGATGCCGTAGACCAGGCCGGCCACGCACGCGACCAGGGCCGCAACGATGCCGGCCCACGCCACCGCCCGTGCGATTCCGAAGATCGCGCTGCGTTCGATACCTTGAATGATGCCCATCGTCTTCTCGCGGTCGAAGGACGCGTATTTTGGATAAAAGCCGCCCGAAAATCCAGTTAAATCAGCGTCCGTGGCGCAAGGAGCCGATACCCGTGGGCGCGGCGGGCGCGCTTGCGCGACGCAGCCGCGGCGTGCACAGCCGGTCCTCCAGCCGCATCATCTCGTCGCCCAGCTGGTGGACGTCCCGGACCAGGTGCTGCAGATGGTGCGTCAGCGCCTGCTGCTGATGGGCCAGCGTGTCGAGCGCATGCTCCCTTTGCACCTGGCGTTGCGCGAAGTCGTCGAGGCGCTGGCGCATCGCGGCGCCGGCCGCGCCGGGCGGCAGGCGGGCGGTGGAGTTGATCACGGTCGGACCCCCGGCATCGCCGCGACGGGTGTCGCGGGGCGCGTCACGGTGCGCGAATCCCCCGGCCCGTCGTCGGCGGACGGCGCGGCGAGATGCCAGCCGAGCATCGGCCGCCACGCGCGGCGCGGCGCGGCGTCGGGGTGGCCGATCTGCAGCGGGCCGTGTTCCGGCAGGCTCAGGTGGCGCCGACGCGTGGCCGAACGAAGCGCGGCGGCACGGGTTGCATCGGACCAGACCATGCCGAACCCGGCGCGGTCCGGTCCATCCGCGTCCCGCCGGGGCGCCGCCCGCCAGGTCGCATCGGGCCAGGTCGCATCGGGCCAGGTCGCATCGGGCCAGGTCGCGTCACGCCATTGCGCATCGAACCGGCGCCCGCCCGCCCGGGGCGCGTCGCGCAGACAGCGCAGGGGGGGCCTCCCCGCGTGCAACCTGTCCTGCGTGCGACGCGGGGTGGCGCCGTCCGCCCTGTCCTGCAAGTCCGTGATGATGCCGCCGATGCGCCGCACCGACTGCCCCAGGCTGTCGATCAGCGCCATGTTGCGGATCTCGGCGATCGCGATTTCGCCGATCCGGGACGCGCAGCGTGCCTCGCGGCGGTCCAGCGCCTGCAACTGGGCTTCGGCGACCCCGGCGCTGCGGGCCTGCACGATCCTTTCCACCGTGAACACCTCGTCGGCGAACGCCTTGACCGCCGCGTCGAGCGAATTCCATCCGGAGTTGTTGCGCTCGCGCCAGTATTCCCAGAAAGACAGGACCAGGCCGGCGATCGGGGCGAGCATCGTCATGGGCGCGAAAACGCTGGCCAGCACCGCGCCCGCGACGAAGAACGACACGCGCAGGATGAGGCGCATGCAGGAACGGCGCTTCACGTTGGGAATGTCGCTGCGGCACGCGGCGAGCCGTTCGGTGCAGGTGATGCAGTGGCCGATGATGGCGTGATAGTGCGCGAGCAGGTGTTTGGGATCGGGGGCGTCCAGCGCGCATCGGGTGCTGGCGAGCTGCGCCGAGAAGTCGGCCACCGCGGCGTGGTAATGCTGCAGCACGCTGTGCAGACGGTGACCGTCGCCCTGCAATCCGGTCGTGGCGTGACGCTGCCGCCAGAAGTGGCTGATCCGGATCCCGCACGGATTGCTGCCGTACAGTTTGCGCGTGGCATGATCGAGCTTCTCGCTGTGGCGCTGTGCGTCGAACCGCCATGTCACCGGCATGCCGTCGCCGTGCGGCGCCAGCGCCAGGGCGGCGGGCATCGCGCGCAGCAGATTGTCGATTCCCTGCTTGAGCGAGGCGATGCTGTGCGCGGGGCGCGGCGGCATGCGCGATGGCGATGGCGAGGGCGAGGGCGAGGGCGGGGGTGGGGGCGGTGGGGGCGGCGGCGAGGGCGGCCGCGGCGGCCGGGGCGGCGAGTCGGGCGGGACGGGACAGGGTGGCAGGGCCACGTAGAATTGCGTGGACAAGGCGTTACCTCCTTGGTCGACGGGCGGACAGCGTCCGCTGGCACGGCGCCCACCTGGGCTCGGCCGTGGGATGGACCGATGATCGCACCGATCGGCCGGCGCGCGCGGGCGGCGATGCCTTATCCGGGGGCGTCGCGAATGCCGATCCCGCCGGCCGCCGCCGTCGGCGTGCCGTCCGCGTATCGCGTCATCCGCCCGGGTGTTTCCGCGCCGGGTGGTTTACCATGTCCGGCAAGCCGAACAGGGGAGCGCGAAGGAATCCATGAGCCACGACGAGCAGCGCGATCCGCACCCTGCGACGACCGACTTGAGCGCCGGGTTCATGGTGGTGCACAGCAATCAGCCCGACGCGCTGCGGGCACTGCTCGTGAACTGGATGCACCGCTACCCGCTCGCGCCGCTCGAGAACGAAGTGGTGCTGGTGCAGAGCAACGGCATCGCCCAGTGGTTGAAGCTGGCGCTCGCGCGCGACGCCGGGGCCGGCGGTTGCGGCATCGCCGCCGCGCTCGACGCCCAGCTGCCGCAGCGCTTCATCTGGCAGGCGTATCGCGCGGTGCTCGGCGACGCCGCGGTGCCGCCGACGTCGGCGTTCGACAAATCGCTGCTGATCTGGCGGCTGATGCGGCTGCTGCCGTCGCTGGCCGCAGAGGCGGTGTTCGCGCCGTTGCAGCGCTTCCTGCAGCGCGACACCGATTGCCGCCGCCGCTATCAGCTCGCCGAGCGCCTCGCCGACCTGTTCGACCAGTACCAGGTGTACCGCGCCGACTGGCTCGCGGGCTGGGCGCGCGGCGAGGACGATATCGTCACCAGCCGCCAGGGCCGCCAGCCGATACCCGAGACGCTGCTCTGGCAGCCGCGGCTGTGGCGCGCGTTGCGCGAGGACGTGGGCGACGCGCAGTCGGGCACCAGCCGCGCCGAGGTGCATCAGCGCTTTCTCGACGTGGCCGCCGCGCGCGCGGGCGAGGCGCGCCCGCCGGCGTTGCCGCGCCGTCTGCTGGTCTTCGGCATCTCGTCGCTGCCGCAGCAGGCGCTCGAAGTGCTCTCCGGGCTCGCGAACTGGATGCAGGTGCTGATGTGCGTGCACAACCCGTGCGAACACTACTGGGCGAACATCATCGCCGACAAGGACCTGCTGCGCGGCGAGCGCCTGCGCCAGTCGCGCAAGCGGGGCATGCCCGAGCAGATCGACGAGGAACAGCTGCACCTGTACGCGCACCCGTTGCTCGCGGCCTGGGGCAAGCAGGGGCGCGACTACATCGGCCTGCTCGACGCGCACGACGAGCGCGAGCGCTACGAACAGCGTTTCATCGAGATCAGCCAGCGCATCGACCTGTTCGAATCGAACGGCGCGGCCACGCTGTTGCAGCAGTTGCAGGACGACATCCTCGCGCTGCGGCCGCTGGGCGAGACGCGCGCGCTGTGGCCGCCGATCGACCCCGCGCGCGACCGCTCGATCCGCTTCCACGTGGCGCACAGCCCGCAGCGCGAGGTCGAGGTGCTGCACGACCAGTTGCTGGCCGCGTTCGGCGCGGACCCGACGCTGCGCCCGCGCGACGTCATCGTGATGGTGCCCGACATCAACGCGTACGCGCCGCACATCCAGGCGGTGTTCGGCCTGCTCGACGCGCGGGACCGCCGCACGCTGCCGTTTCGCATCGCCGACCAGGGGCAGCGGCACCACGACCCGCTGGTCGGCGCGCTGGAAAAGCTGCTCGGCCTGCCGCAGTCGCGCCTGGCGGCCAGCGACGTGCTCGATCTGCTCGAAGTGCCCGCGCTGCGCCGACGCTTCGGCATCGAGGAAACGGATCTGCCGCTGCTGCACCGCTGGATCTCCGCGGCGAACATCCGCTGGGGCCTGCACGCCGAGCAGCGCCGCAGCCTCGACCTGCCCGACGCGCTCGAGCAGAACAGCTGGTTCTTCGGCGTGCGGCGGATGCTGCTCGGGTATGCGGTGGGCGCGGGCGATGCGTGGCGGTCGATCGAACCGCTCGACGAGATCGGCGGCCTGGACGCGGTGCTGCTGGGCCCGCTGGTGCGCCTGCTCGACGCGCTCGACGCGCAGTGGCGGCAACTGCGCACGTCGGCGACGCCGGCCGCGTGGTATGGGCGCCTGCACGGGTTGCTCGACGCGTTCTTCCTCGCCGACGACGGCGACGACGGTTTCACGCTGCTGCGGCTCGACGGCGCGCTGCAGGACTGGCTGGACGCCTGCGTCGCCGGGGGGCTGGAAGAGGAGCTGCCGCTGTCGGTGGTGCGCGAGCACTGGTTGCAGCAGATCGACGAAACCGGCCTGAGCCAGCCGTTCTTCGCGGGCGCGGTGACGTTCGCGACGCTGATGCCGATGCGCGCGATTCCGTTCCGGCACCTGTGCCTGCTCGGGATGAACGACGGCGATTATCCGCGCTCGCGCGTCGCGATGGATTTCGACCTGATGAGCCGCGATTATCGTCCCGGCGACCGCTCGCGGCGCGAGGACGACCGCTACCTGTTCCTCGAGGCGCTGCTCTCGGCGCGCGATCATCTGCACATCAGCTGGGTGGGCAACAGCATTCACGACAACACCGAGCGGCCGCCGTCGGTGCTGGTCGCGCAGTTGCGCGACCACCTTGCGGCGGGATGGCGGCTCGCGCACGGGACGGCGGATGACGGCGGGGAGACGTCTGCCGGGGGGGCCGCCGCCGCGCCCGGCGCGGCCACCGGACTGCTCGACGCGCTGACGCTCGCGCATCGGCTGCAACCGTTCAATCGCGATTATTTCAGTGAGGCCGCGGACCCGCGCCTGTTCAGCTTCGCACGCGAATGGCGGGAGGGGCTCGCGGTCGCCGAAGCAGCCGACGGCGGCATGCCCGGCCGGGAGAGGACCGGCCAGGAGAGGACCGGCCAGGAGAGGACCGGCCAGGCGCCGCATCAGGCGCGGCACGCCGCGCCCTTGCCGGCGTTCGAATGGAACGGGACGGTCACGCTGCGGCAGCTCGCCGACTTCGTCGGGGACCCGGTGCGCGCGTTCTTTCGCCTGCGCCTGAACGTGTCCTTCGAGACGGTCGACCCGGTCAGCGAGGATCAGGAGCCGTTCGCGCTCGACGCGCTGGAAAACTGGCGGCTCCAGGACGAGCTGATCCAGGCGCAGGTGTCGGCGCTGGAAGACGACGCCCCGCGCGAGGCCGCGCTGGCCACGCAGCTCGAACGCATCGGACTGCGCGGCCAGCTGCCGGCCGCGCACTTCGCGCAGGCCGTCGGCGCGAAGCTCATGGAGCCGATGGACAAGTTGTTCGACGAATACCGGGAGGCGCTCGCGAACTGGCCGGACCTCGCGCCCGACGAGCCGGTCGAATACATCGAGCCGGGTGCCGCCAATGCCGATGCCGATGCCGATGCCGACGCCGACGCCGACGCCGACGCCGACGCCGACGCCGACGCCGACGCCGACGCCGACGCCGACGCCGACGCCGACGCCGACGCCGACGCCGACGCCGTCCCGGTGCTGCACCTGTCCGACTGGCTGGGAGGCTGGCGACGCAACGCGGCCGGCGAGCGCGGCCGTGTCCTGCTCGAAAGCAGCGGCCTGGTCCGCAAGGGCGCGTATCGCCGCGACAAGCTGATCCCGTTCTGGATCACGCATCTGGCCGGGCATCTGTGTGGCGAGCCGTTGACCACCGTCATCGTCAGCAAGGCCGGTACCGTCACGCTGCCGCGCCTGACGCAGCCGCAGGTCCGGTGCTACTGGGACGCGTTGCTCGCGGCATGGCGCGAGGGCATGACCCGGCCGCTGCCGCTGGCGGTCAGGACCGGCTTCGTCTGGCTCGAAAAGGGCGGCACGACGCAGGCGGACGGCGGCGCCGGCATCGACGGCAATGCTGTCGCCACCGATACCGCCGGCACCCGCGATGCCGGCGCCGGGAGTGCCCACCCCGCCGCGCGCGAAGCGGCCCGCGACTGCTACGAAATGCACGATCCCGATTAC
Source organism: Janthinobacterium lividum (assembly GCA_050955065.1). GTDB lineage: Bacteria > Pseudomonadota > Gammaproteobacteria > Burkholderiales > Burkholderiaceae > Robbsia. Next base: position 8,020 of record JBPBQT010000305.1, read on the forward strand.
GGTCGCTTCGGCGAACTCGAAAGCAATCCTTATCTGATGCGGGCCTACCCGAGCTTCGATGCGCTCTGGTCGGGTGGCGAGTTCGCCACCCTCGCCGAGCGTCTGCTGCGGCCCATCCTCGACCATGTCGGCGCCCGCGCCGCGGCGCGTCAGCGCGCGTCGACGGCAACGCAGGAGAACGCTGCGCCATGAACGCCGCCACGCCTTTCCCGCTCGTCACGGACGTCCCGCCCGCGGTGCTCGATCCGTTGCGTTTTCCGCTGCACGGCAGCCGCCTGATCGAGGCCAGCGCCGGCACCGGCAAGACCTTCACGATCGCGGCGCTGTATCTGCGGCTGGTTCTGGGCCATGGGGGCGACGCCGCGTTTGCGCGCGCGCTGACGCCGCCCGAGATCCTCGTCGTCACGTTCACGGACGCCGCCACCAAGGAGCTGCGGGATCGCATCCGCGCCCGCCTCGCGCAGGCCGCGGCGTATTTCCTGGCGGGCGTCGCCGCGCCGGAGGACGACGCGTCCGCGCCGGAGGACGGTGCGCACGCGTCGTTCGATCTGGACGCCTGGCTGGAAAGCGATCAGGACTCGGATGCGGACGCCGATCTTCCGCCCGGCATGGACTTCGATGGGTACGACGATTTCCCCGCCGCCGCCCGCCTGGCGCGCGTGGCCGATCCGGCGCGTGCCGGCGGCCGGGCGGTAGCGGGCGACGCATTGCTGGCAGCCCTGCGCGACGACTACCCGCCCGAGACCTGGCAGGGCTGCGCGCGCAAGCTCCAGCTCGCCGCCGAGTGGATGGACGAGGCGGCGGTGTCGACGATCCACGGCTGGTGCCACCGGATGCTGCGCGAGCACGCGTTCGACAGCGACAGCCTGTTCACGCAGACGCTCGAAACCGACCAGAGCGAGATGCTCGCCGAGGTCGTGCGCGACTACTGGCGCACCTTCCTGTATCCGCTCGATGGCGGGGATGTGGCCGAGGTACTGCAGTGGTGGGAGACGCCCGACGTGCTGTGCGGGCAATTGCGCAATCTGCTCGGCCACGGCGCGCTGCTGGGCGCGGGCATGGCGCCCGCGCAGGCCCTGCGGCAGGCGCGCGACGCGACAACCGACGCGCTGGCCGCGCTCAAGGCGCCGTGGACGGCCTGGATCGATGCGCTGCGCACACTGTTCGACGCGGCCGTCGCCGCGAAGCAGGTCGATGCCCGGAAAATGCAGCGTCGGTATTACGAAGGCTGGCTGGCGTCGTTGCAGACGTGGCGCGACACGACGGAGCAAGTCGACCCGGATCTCAGCGACACCGCCTGGGAACGCCTCACGCCCGACGGGCTGGCGCAGGTCTGCAAGGAGGGCATGGCCGTGCCCGCGCATCCGGCGCTGGACGCGATCGCGGCCTTGCGCGGGCAACTGGCGAACCTGCCCGACGCGCGCCGCGACGTGCTGTGCCATGCGGCGGCGTGGGTCGCCGAGCGCTTCGCCGCGGAACAGGAGCGGCGCGCGCAGATGGGTTTCGACGACCTGCTCACGCGCCTCGACGCCGCGCTGCGGGGGCCGAACGGCGCGCGCCTCGCGGAACTGATGCGGCAACAGTTTCCAGTGGCGCTGATCGACGAATTCCAGGACACGGACCCGCTGCAATACCGGATCTTCGACGCGATCTATCATGTCGCGCGGACGTCCGACGATCTCGCGCTGATCCTGATCGGCGACCCGAAACAGGCGATCTATGCGTTTCGCGGCGCGGACATCCACACCTATCTGAGCGCGCGGCGCGACACCGCCGATCGTCACTACACGCTTGGGCGCAACTTCCGCTCGACCCGCGCGCTGGTGGCCGCCACCAATCATTGCTTCCTGCAGGCGGAGCGGCGCGAGACCGGCAGCGGGGCGTTCCTGTTCCGGCGCGCGGACGAGAACCCGTTGCCCTTCCTGCCGGTCGCCGCCGAGGGCCGCGCGGCGCGCTGGCGCGTCGACGACGCCGACGGCGCGGCGCTGACCGTGTGGTTTCACGATGCGGGCGAAGGCGGGAATGGGGGCGGCAAGACCACCGGGCGGGGGCATTACGTCCAGCATTTCGCGCAGGTCTGCGCCGGCGAGATCGTGCGGCTGCTGCAACTCGGGCAGCAGGGCCGGGCGGGTTTCATGACCGACGCGAATGTCGATGCAAGCGCCGATGCAAGCGCCGGCCCTGAAGCCGACGCCGACGCCGAACCCGGCGCCGAAGCCGGCGCCGGGTTCGATTCGGAGGTCGACGCCGACGCCGACGCCGGCATCGACTCCGGCGCGCTGGTGCCCGTGCAGCCCGGCGACATCGCCGTGCTGGTGAACACCGGCAAGGAGGCGCAGGCGGTGCGTCAGGCGCTGGCGCGCGGCGGCGTGCGCAGCGTCTACCTGTCCGACAAGGAGTCGGTGTTCGAGAGCGCGAGCGCGGGCGAGCTGCAACGGTGGCTGGCCGCGTGCGCCGAGCCCGACGACGACCGGCTGCTGCGCGCCGCGCTCGGCACCGCGACGCTCGGCATGGGCTGGAGCGAGCTGGATCACCTGAACAACGACGAGATCGCCTGGGAGAACCGGGTCGTCCAGTTCCGGGACTACCGCACCTGCTGGCGTCGCCAGGGGGTGCTGCCCATGCTGCGCCGGCTGCTCAACGATTTCGCGGTGCCGCGGCGTCTGCTGGGCGCGGGCAACGACCGCGACCTGACCGACCTGCTGCACCTCGCCGAGTTGCTGCAGCAGGCCAGCGTCGTGCTCGACGGCGAGCACGCGCTGATCCGTTATCTGGCCGAGCAGCGCGACGCCGCCGGCGACGAGGACGACGCGCGCAAGCTGCGGCTCGAAAGCGACGCGGCGTTGGTCAAGGTGGTCACCGTCCACAAGTCGAAGGGGCTCGAATACCCGTTGGTGTTCCTGCCGTTCGCGTGCAACTTCCGGGCGGTCAAGGCGGACGACCTGCCGCTCAAATGGCACGACGATGCGCATCGGCCGCATGTCGCGCTCAGCGCGGACGCCGCGTCGCTCGCCGCGGCGGATCGGGAGCGTCTGGGCGAGGATCTGCGCAAGCTGTACGTGGCGCTGACGCGCGCGCGTTTCGCGACCTGGATCGGCGTCGCGCCGCTCGCGGAACTGGAGCGCAGCGCGCTCGGTTACCTGCTGGGTGGCGGTGCGTCGATCGCGCCCGGCACGCTGGCGGCCGTGCTGCAGGCCTTCAAGGGCCGCGGCGACGGTGGCAGTGGCGTCAGCGCCGCGATCGACATCGTGCCCGCGCCCCGGCCGGAGCCGCGCCGCTACCGGCCGGCGCATGCCGACATGCCGCTTGCCCACGAGCGGCCCCTGCGTCTGCCGCCGCGCGAGCCGTGGTGGATCGCCAGCTATTCGTCGCTGCAGATCGGCGCGCATGCGTCGTTGCCGGCGGACGCGGAGGAGGGCGCGGGCAACGATCGGCGTACCGACCCGGGCGCCGCCGGGGATCCTGTTTCGACGTCCACTTCGATGCCTGCCCTGGATCATGTGTCGGACCGTGATTCGCCCCTGGCCGGGGATGCGGGTTCGAGCGCGTTCGGCGCCGGCATCCCCGCCACCGCCGCGCAGGAGACGTTCGCCGAAAGCGCGGACCGGGATCTCCCGCGGACGGATGCGCCGGCACCGGGGGGGCGCGCCGAGGGGCTGCATGCGTTTCCGCGCGGACCGAACCCCGGCAGCTTCCTGCACGGCCTGCTCGAATGGGCGGCCCGGACCGGATTCGCGGCGGTGCGCGCCGATCCGCGGGATCTCGACGACCTGATCGCGCGGCGCTGCAGCCTGCGCGGCTGGACCCGCTGGATCGAACCGCTGCAGGCCTGGCTGGCGCACCTGCTCGACGAACCGCTGCGCCTCGGGCCGGACATCGCCGTGCGGCTGGCGGATCTGGGCGGCGGGGGCATCTACCAGGTCGAAATGGAATTCTGGTTCGGCGTGCATGCGGTCGACACCCGGCGGCTCGATCGGCTGGTGAGCCGCGCAACGCTGGGCGGCATGTCCCGGCCGGCGTTGCTGCCGAACCAGTTGAACGGCATGCTCAAGGGGTTCATCGATCTGGTGTTCGAGCACCAGGGCCGCTACTACGTTGCCGATTACAAATCGAACTGGCTCGGTCCGACCGACGCGCATTACACGCTCGACGCGATGCGCGGCGCGATCCTGGAAAAGCGCTACGACCTGCAATACGTGCTCTACCTGTTCGCGCTGCATCGCCTGTTGCGCTCGCGGCTGCCCGATTACGATTACGACCGGCATGTCGGCGGCGCGGTCTATCTGTTCCTGCGCGGCAGCGGGGCGGGCACGCAGGGTCTCCATTGCGACCGACCGCCACGCGCGCTGATCGATGCGCTCGACCGGCTGTTCTCGGCGCCCCCGGCCGCGGACGGCGCAGCGGGCGGCTTCGACGGCGAGGCGGGTGCCGGTATGGGGGATGGCCCCGGGACGCCTGAGGACGACGCATGAACGAACAACTTTCCTTCGGGCTGTGGGATGACGACGAGGCGGCGGCCGTCGCCGCCGTCGTGACGCCAGGCGCCTTCGTCGTCACGACGCCGGCCGGCACGCTGCATTATGCGAACGCCAGCCTGCCGGCGCTGATGGCGCTGCTCGACGACTGGTCGCGTCGTGGCTGGCTGCGCGAGCTGGACCGCGCGTTCGCCGATTTCCTGGCGCGGGAGGCGCCCGACGCGGCGCCGCTGCTGATCCTGGCCGCGGCGCTGGCGAGCCACCAGCTGGGTCGCGGGCACGTGTGCCTCGACCTGCAGGCGACGCTCGCCGACGCCAGCTTCGCGCTGTCGCTGCCACCGGAGGGCGATGCGCCCGG
>JBPBQT010000306.1:0-12036 GCA_050955065.1 Janthinobacterium lividum
CACCGCCGATCATCCCGCCCGCCTGGATGCCGGCGAGGGTCACGACCGGCAGCAACGCGTTGCGCAGGATGTGCGCGCGCTGAATGCGGCCCGGCCGCACCCCCTTGGCGCGCGCGGTCTTGACGAAATCCATCTGCGCGACCTCCAGCATCGCGGCCCGCGTCATCCGGGCGTAGACGGCCATGTAGAACAGCGCCAGCGTCACCGCCGGCAGGATCAGATGCATGCCGATATCGGCCATGCGCGCCAGACCGTGTTCCTCGACGCCCACCGTGAAGTAGCCGAAACCCGGCAACCAGGCGAGCTGCACCGAGAACAGCAGCACCGCCATCATCGCCAGCCAGTACAGCGGCGTGGCATAGAACAGCAGCGCGAACGTCGTGATCGCGTTGTCGGCGAGGCCGCCCGCGCGGCGACTGGCCCAGGCGCCGAGGGCGACGCCGAACAGCACCGACAGCACGAAGGCGGTGCCGGTCAGCAGCAGGGTGGCGGGCAGCCGCTCCATGATCAGCGTGAGCACCGGCTGTTGCTGACGGTAGGAGAAACCGAGATCGAGCCGGACGACGTGCGACAGGTAGTGCGCCAGCTGCACGGGCAACGGTTTGTCCAGACCGAACTGCGCGCGCAATTGCGCGACGTATTGCGGGTCCGACGCGCCGGATTCCCCCGCCAGCACGGTGACCGGATCGCCGGGGGCGGCCCGGATCAACAGGAAGTTGACGGTGGCGATGATCAGGATGGCGAACACGCCCTGCACCAGCCGGCTGACCATGCGTTGCGTACGACTCATAGCGATGCTCCGTGACGGATGGGGCGGCTTCAGGGCGATTTCACGGCAACCTTACGGCAGCGTCAGGACACCCATGCCCGACCCAGGCCGTCGTTCAGGCCGATGCCGGAGTTGATCGGGTTGTTGACGCGGGTGCGGTACAGCGTCGGGAAGTTCAACTCGTGCATCCACACCACCGGCATGTCGTCGAGCAGGATTTTCTGCACCGCCAGGTAGATCGCCGCGCGCCTGGCCGGATCCATCTCGCGCGCGCCGGCGTGGAACAGCTCGTCGACCTTCGGGTTGCGATAGCCTTCGACGTTGTTGAACGGCGAGCCCTGCGCGATGTTCTCCGAGGTGTAGTTGCGCGCGACGCCGAGGGCCGGGTCGCCGTACTGGTAGACGTAGGTGAAGGCGATGTCGAAGTCCCACTTGTTCAGCCGCTCGCCCCAGCCGGCGACATCGGTCGGCGTCATCTCGATCTTGATGCCCGCCTGCTGCAGGTTCTGGCGCACGAACTCGGCCGAACGCTGCCACGTCTCGCCGTACGGCAGCGGCAGCAGCCGCAGGGTCTCGCCCTTGTAGCCCGATTCCGCCAGCAGCTGCTTCGCCTTGGCGAGATCGTGCGGATAATGCGCGACATCGTTGCTGTAGTACTTGATGTGACTGTTGAACGGCCCGGTCGCGGTTTTCGCATTGCCGTACCAGGCGATCTTCGCGATGGCGTCGCGGTCGATGGCGAAGGCCATCGCCTGCCGGAACTTGACCTTGTCCATCGGCGCCTTGCGATTGTTGATCCACAGCCAGGACTGCGGCGCGAAGAATTCCCAGCCCTTGGTGGTGACCTGCACGCCGGGAAGTTTCGACAGCCGCGCGACGTCGAAGTACTCGACCGCGCCGCCGGGCACGATATCCACCTTGCCCGATTCGAACGCGGCGGCGCGCGAGGCGGCGTCGGGGATGATCTGGTAATAGACCGCGTCGACGAGCGGCATGTCCGGCTCGTGATACGTCTCGTTGCGCACCAGTTTGATATACGAGCCGCGCACCCATTCCTTGAATTTCAACGGGCCGGTGCCGATCGGCGTCGCATTGGCCGGGTTCGTCAGGAAATCCGTGCCTTCGTAGATATGCTTGGGCACCATCGGCATCGAACCCACCTCGAAGATGCCGAGGAACGGTCCGAACGGATATTTCAGTTTGAATTCGACCGTGTACGGGTCGAGCGCGCGAATGGTGTCGACCGCGGCCAGGTTGGCGCGCAGGCGCGCATGCGTCTTGCGCAGGAAGACGTCCGCCGAGAACACCACGTCGGCGGAGGTGAACGGCTTGCCGTCGTGCCAGGTGACGTCGTGCTTGAGCTTGAACGTGTACACCATGGCATCCGGACTGACCGTCCAGGCGGTGGCCAGCTCCGGCAGCGGTTCGATCCTGTCCGAATACCGCAGCAAGCCTTCGTAGATGTTGCCCGCGATCATCTGCGTCGGCGCGTTCTGCGTGATGCCGACCATCAGGCCCGGCGGTTCGGGCTGGACGAGAACGTTGATCACGCCGCCTTTCTTCCCCTGGGCCAGCGCGTGCAGGGGGACTCCGGCGATGGACAGGCCACCGGCGACGGCGCCCAGCTTGATCAGTTCACGGCGATTCATGCAGGTCTCTCCTCGAAATCGGGTTTGCAACGGGCCAGGATCAAAAGGCGAGCGACAGCCACGCGCGGCGTCGGGCGCTTTGCGTCGGGTTCGGTCGAATCATGAAGGCGGAGGGCGTTTCAACGGCACGTCCGGTTCCTCCGCCGAAGTTTTTCGGTGCGATGAATCAGTTGTACTGAATCAGTCGCAGTGGATCAGTCGCAGTGGATCAGTCGCAGTGGATCAGTCGCAGTGATCGGTATTGGTGAAACAGTGGTGCTGAATCGGCCGCGGTGAATAGCGGTAATGCGTCAGTCGCGATAGGTCAGCGCTGAAGCGGGTTCCAGACGTTGCAGCAACGCACGCCATTCGCGCAGGTACGGATCGGGCGTGTCCGGGAGGCGATTCGTGTCGCCGCTCTCGTACTGCCGCGCGGTGCGTTCCCGGATGGGTTCGGATACCGCGTACAACGCCTGTCCGGTGGATTGGATCGCCACCTGCACGCGGCAGGCGCGTTCCAGGTTGTGCATCAGGATGAAGGCCTCGGCCACGCTGCGGCCCAGCGACAGCAGACCGTGGTTGCGCAGGATCAGCACGCGTTTCTCAGGGCCGATGTCGGCGACCAGCCGTTCGCGTTCGTCGAGGTCAAGCGCGATGCCCTCGTAATCGTGATAGGCCACGCGGTCATGGAACTGCAGGCCCCACTGATTCACCGGTTGCAGGCCGCACGCGAGAGACGACACGGCCACGCCGGCGACGGTATGCGTATGCAGCACGCAGGTCGCGTCGTGCCGCGCGGCATGCACCGCGCTGTGGATCGTGAAGCCCGCGGGATTCACGTCGCAGCCGGGCGGTCCGCTGACGAGCCTGCCGTCCAGATCGATGCAGACCAGCGACGATGCGGTGATGTCGCGAAACAGCATGCCGAACGGGTTGATCAGGAAGCGGTCGGTGGTACCCGGGACGCGCGCGGAAATATGGGTATAGATGCTGTCGTCCATCCCGTAAAGGGCGACCAGCCGGTAGGCGGCAGCGAGATCCTCGCGCATGCGTTGTTCCGCATCCGGAATCGACTGGCGGGGAATGGCGGAAATGACATTGCTCATCGGGGGCGAGTCCTTACCTAGCGAGAACCTTCTGTTCGGCTGCCGAAGTCGACTGTCGACAGCTTACCGTGGTCAAAAAGAATGCAATGACCGATTTGCCGATACTTGCTCGATGGCCGGGCCCGGGCTGTCGCCGCGCCGGGTCACAGGGCGATTCACTGCCTCGCCGGAGCCAGACCCGCGAACCATTCGGCATAGGGTGTATTGACCGCCATGTGACGGTTCCAGTCCGGCGCGCCGTCCGACCACCAGACGGGCCCGCGCTCGCCCAACTGGTGTTTGGCCCGATCCACCCGTTGCCGCGCTTCTTCACGGCCTGCGGCATCGCCTTTGCGCATGGCCTCGCCCTTCGCTCTGCGGGCCTGCATCAGCTCGCGGACCAGGACTTCTTTCGTCTCCGGAGGCAGTGACGGGTTCGTACATCGCCAGAGACGCCCCTTGACGACGAAGTACCGGCCGTCCGGCGTAATGGGATGAGATGACGGCACTTCTTAGTTTCTGTCGGCCAGGAAGCGGAAGAATCGACCCCGTTCGGAGATGTTCTGCTGATCCGCGCAGGGTTCGGGTGTATGGCGGGGGATGAACCTGCCGCTGCCGGCTTCGGCCAGCAAGCGCGCGTCGTCCACGACGACGCGGCCGGCGGAGATCACCTGTTCGGGCCAGCCGGTGACGACATGCCCTTCGTAAGGCGTGTAACCGGTACGGTCATGGAGCATGGCGGCCCCCAATGTCACCTGGCGTTGCGGATTCCAGATGGCGATGTCCGCATCCGCGCCCACGCCCAAATGTCCCTTGCGCGGATGGATGCCATAGGTTTTCGCGTGGTTCGTGGAGGAGAGCGCGACGAATTGCGGCACGGAAAGACGTCCCTTGCCGACGCCTTCCGAGAAGAGAAGGGGAAGACGCGTCTCCAGACCGGGCATGCCGTTGGCCATTTGCTTGAAAGTGGTCGCGTCGCCGAAGGGCAACTTGCCCGTTTCGTCGAACCGGTACGGCGCATGATCGGAGGAGACCATGTGCAGCGTGCCGTCCTGCAATGATCGCCACAGCGCTTCCTGCGACGCCCCGTCGCGCAGCGGCGGACTGCAGCAATATTTGGCGCCTTCCATACCTGCCTGGTTCATCGCGTCCTCGGTGAGCAACAGATAGTGCGGGCAGGTTTCCCCCAGCACGGCCGCGCCCATCTTCTGAGCGGCATCGATGGTCGATATCGCGTCACGCGCCGAGACATGGACGATCATGATCGGTACGTCGAACAGCCGGGCGAGCTGGATGGCGCGATGCGTGGCTTCGGATTCCGCCAGCTGCACATGACTGACGCCGTGGTATTTCGGCGCGGTGTAGCCGCGTTCGAGCAGGCGTTGCGATACCCAGCGGATGACATCGTGGTTTTCGGCATGCACCATGACCAGCGCCTGCTCGCGCGCCGCGAGCGCCAGCACCTCCAGCGCCTGATAGTCGTCGATCTTGAGGGCGTCGTAGGTCATGTACACCTTGAAGGACGTGATGCCTTCGCGGATCAATTCGGTCAGACCCGCCAGCGTGGCCGGGTCCGTCTCGGACAGGATCATGTGGTAGCTGTAGTCGATCACCGATTTCGCGGCCGCCAGCGCCGCGTAGTCGCGGGCGACCTGCCGGATATCGGTGCCGCGGTGCTGCGCGGCGAACGGCACGATCATGGTGGTGCCGCCGAAGGCGGCGCTGACGCTGGCCGAATACCAGTCGTCCGCGCCCATCATTCCCATGCCCGAACGCTGCTCCACGTGACAGTGCGTATCGATACCGCCCGGCACGACGAGACGCCCGGTCGCGTCGATATCCCGCCGGCCCGAGGGCAGCCCCTGCTCGACGGCGACGATGACGCCGTCGCGAACACCCAGGTCCGCCCGGAAAACACGTTCGGTCGAGGCGACGTCGCCCCCTCGTATCGTAAGATCGAATTCGCTCATCGCTTGATTGGCTGAAGGAGGATGCGCGGCGCCCGCATGGCGGACCACCAGGCATGCGGGCGCCGCCGCTTGAAATGCGCATGGCGCCCGATTATAGGCGGACCGCGCGCTGCCGGGCTGCATGGGAAACACCTTATCAAAGTCCACCGGCAACATGAAATAGAACAAATTACCAAGCCCATAGCCTGAGGGCATCGGCGAACCTCCGCCCTCACGGCGGGTTTCAGGCGTGGTCATGCATCGAAGCTATGGACGGGCAATATTGTTCTATTTTTAGATGCGGTCCCGAGTTGCTATCCTCCGCTATGTCGCAATGAACCCGCGTTCCGCGTCCCATATGGTCCGGGCGCGCGGGTCGTTGCCGTTTTTTGCAGGAAGTCAGGCGAAAAGGAGCCGCAGCAATGGACATTCTCATCACCGATGCCGTCTTGTTGACGTGTGACGCCGCACGCGCGGTCGGTGATCACCGGTCGGTGGCGATCGAGGGCAACCGGATCGCCGCCATCGGACCCGCGGCGGAGATGGCGTCCCGATATACCCACCTGCCGACGTTCGACGCGCGCGGTCTCGCCGTCATGCCGGGATTCGTCAATGCGCACACCCATACGGTCCTGATGGCATTGCGGGGCACCGTCGAGGATTGGTCGGGCGACGCCATATATCGCTACATGACGCCCATCTCGTATGCGATGACGCCCGAAGAGCGCGCCGTCATCGCCACGCTGGGCTGCGTCGAGGCGATCCGCAGCGGCACGACGACGCTGGTGGACCCGTTTCGCCATGTCGCGGGATATGTCGATGCGATGGCGCGAACGGGTCTTCGTCTGTGGGTATCCGAGGCATGCGCCGACATCGACACGCGGCGCATCCGGCATGGCGATTACACGGTGGACCCGGCGTTCGGCGACGCGTTTTTTGCGCGTGCGGAACACCTCGTCGATCAATACCACGGCACGTATGGCGACCGTGTCCGCTGCCAGATCGCGGCGCATGCGCCGGACAACTGTTCGCCGGCGATGTTGCGGCGCCTGCGCGCGCTCGCCGAAAGGCATGGTTTGACGCGCACGATCCATCTCTCGCAAAGCCCGCTGGAGGTCCGGTCGATGCGCGAGCGCTACGACATGACGTCGGCGCAATACCTGGCTCGCGAGGGCTTTCTCGATTCGGATCTCATCGCCGCGCACTGGACCTTCTGCACGCGCGAGGACATCGAATTGCTTGCGCGGCACGACGTGCAGATGGCGCATACGCCGGCGAGCATTTCGCGCCGCGGCATGCACAAGGCGCTGCTCGGTCCGATCCGCGACGCCGGCGTCAGCGTCGCGTTCGGCACCGACAACATGAGCGAGGACATGTTCCAGGCCCTGGCGTTCGGTTCCATCGCCTGGCGCACGGGCCGGGGACGCGATGGCGGCATCGACAAGGAGGGCGGCGTCGACCCGCAACCGCAAAGCATCATCGACGCGGCGACGCTGGCGGGTGCCCGGTCGGTGGGCGCGAGCCACGAGATCGGATCGATCGAAGTCGGCAAGAAAGCCGATCTGACCTTCATCGATCTGAACACGACGGCGATGCGGCCTCTGATACGGCTGCAATCCAATCTGGTTCATTATGGTCATCCCGGAGTCGTGCATTCCGTGATGGTCGACGGCGATTTCGTCATGCGCGCGGGCCGCGTGCTCACGGTGGACGAACCCGCGCTGCTGGCCGAAGCCGAGCGGGTGACCCGCGCCGTCTGGCGCCGGATGATCGAGCAGAACCCGGACATCGACCGGCCCCGCGACGAGCTTCCCTGGCTGGACGCATGATCGCGTCGCCGCAAGCATTCGATCACGCGAAAACGCGTCACTGGATCGCGTGCGCGCGTCGACCCATTCCCCACTCTCATCTCGGAAGGCCTTATATGAAAATGAAGTGCGCATCGCTGGTTCTCGGCATGTTGTTGGGCGTTTCGACGGCGGCAGCGCTGGCTGCCGGGCCCATCAAGGCCGGCACCTATCCCAGCTATCCGCCGCTCGACATGCGGGACCCCGCGACCAATACCCTGACCGGTTTCGATATCGAGCTCGGCACGGAACTGTCCAAACGGCTGCAACGGCCATTGAACTGGGTGGAGACCAATTACGCGGAACTGATCTCCGCGACGAAGACGGGGCGAGTGGACATCTTCTTCAATGGGATGTTCGACACGCCGGAACGGGAACAGCAGATCAGCTTCGTCGACTACCTGCGCTCCGGCTCGCAGTTCGTCGTGCTGGCAGGCAGCGGCAACAAGACCATGGAAAGCTTTTGCGGCAAGCGCGTGGGCATCAGCCGCATGACGAGTGCGCCCGCGGTGCTGGAACGCTGGAACGCCGACGTTTGCGCGAAGAAGAGCCTGCCCAACGCGATCTACGTACCGGCCGAGAACAGCACAGATGCGCGCATGCAGATGAAGCAGGGGCGCGTGGACGCCGTGTTCATGGACAGCCTGACGATTCCCTTCATCATCAGCCAGGACAAGACCCTCGGGATGGTCGGCGACCCCGTCGAGTACACGCGCATGGGCATCGGCGTCGCCAAGGGTCAGGAAGCGCTCGGCAAGGACGTCGCCAAGGCATTGCAATCGATGATCGCCGACGGCAGTTACGCGAAATTGATGAACAAGTGGGGGCTGCCGAAGACGAGCGCCCTGGACAAGGCGCTGATCGACAACAAGGAAGCGCTCTGAGCGCTTGAGCAGAAAAGACCAGGCGCGCTCGAACGCGGCGGCTACGTCGCCGCGTCGCGTACCAGCCGAAACGGCGTTCAGTCAGGACCGCGGTCGGACGGGGCGTGGTCTTCCGCGAGCACCTCCCTGACCGTCCCGAGAAAGGAACGCACGGCATGGGAGAGCGGTTCGGCCCGTGCGTACACTGCCTGCGCGCACATGACGTGAGTCGGTTCGAGCGGGCGGACGTCGAGCCGTTGCCGCATGCCTTCGTCGAGGCAGAAGGGGTCCACCAGCGCGACGCCGACTCCCTGCAGCGCGAGCTGGCAGGCGCTGAGCATCGAATGCACTTCGATCGTCGGCTTGGGCCGCGGTATGTCGCGAAATACCTTGTCGACGATGGCCGCCATCGGCGTGCCGTCCGGGTAGTCGATCCAGGGTTCCGACAGAATATCTGCCAATTTCACCGTCTCTCCGGCGGGCAGCAGACCCCTGGGCGCCACGACCGCGAGCGGGACCTCGACCAGCGGTTCGACCACGATATTGGGATGCGAGACGTTGAACACCGAAATACCGAGATAGTTTTCGCCGAACAACAGCCGCGGTATCAGGTTGTTGAGCGAAAGCGGCTCGAAATGAATCGAGAGATCGGGATAGAGCCGGCTGAAACGGGCGATCGCCCGCGGAATCACATGCACGCCCAGGCTGGGGCTGCACACCACGTTGACCTTGCCGTTGCGGCCTTCCTGCAGAGCGCGGATCAAATCGTCCACCCGCTGGATGCTCATGTACGCGGCTTCGACTTCCTCGAAGATGCGCTTGGCCTCCGGCGTTGGCGAGAGACGACCTCTCACGCGTTCGAATAAAAGAAATCCGATGCGGTCCTCGGCGAGCTGAAGCACGCGGCTGATCGACGGTTGCGCGCTGGTCAGCAGGCGTGCGGCCTCACTCACCGATCCGGTCATCATGACCGCACGAAAAACTTCCAACTGACGCAAGCTCATCGCAGACCGGCGCGAATCCATTTGCATCTTCGTCATAGTAGCGTCGGGATAAGGGAAATCTATGTGGTTAGGCTATGGAACACCTATTTTGACGTATTTTACGCATGAAAAATACCTTGATATTGTGTTCGTATTGAATTCAACGAACCGGGACGATGCCATGCGCGCGTGTATTCACGTCATCAATCCCAATTCGTCGACCAGCGTGACCGAGGGAATCGCGCGAGCCGTCGGCGCGACCGGCCCCGCCGCCGGGCAGGTGAACTTCGTGTACGCCACCCTCGCGGCAGCCCCGCCAGGCATCGTCACGCAGGGGGATGCGGACCTGGCCGCCACACTGGTGGCCGCTTACGTCAAAGCCCACGTCGACGAAGCGGACGGCTTCATCATCGCCTGCTACAGCGATCCGGGATTGTTCGCGGCACGGGAACTCACGGACAAGCCCGTGTTCGGCATCGGCGAGGCGTCTCTGAGACGCGCGGCGTCGATCACCGGGAACGTCGGCGTCGTCGCCGTGAGCAGCCTGGGCATCGCGCGTCACTGGCGTATGTACCGGATGCTCGGTCTGGCGCAGAACGTCTGCGGCGAGCGGGCAATCGATCTTGCCGTCGCCGACTCGGGCGACGAGCGCAAGGCCCTTGGCAAGTTGATCGACGTGGCGACCGCGTTGCGCGAGCTCGACGGCGCCGAGGCGATCGTGCTGGGATGCGCCGGCATGGCGGACCTGCGCGGCAAGGTGGAGAACGCCGTCGGCATCCCGGTGCTGGATCCGTGCGGCGTGGCGTCGGAGGCGATGCACGCCGCTTTCTCCGGTGCATTGCCCGCGTAGGCGGGCGCGCATGCCGGATTCTTTTTTTCCCAATATCATTCAGAAGAGCAAGGTATGAAGAATTCGAGAAAGATTGGCTTGGCGGTTGCGCAGATGGGTCCGTTGCATCTCGCCGACGACCGGGCGTCGGCGGTTGCGCGACTGATGGAGATGATGCGGGAAGCGAAAAGCCGCAGCGCGGACCTCGTGGTGTTCCCGGAGCTGGCGCTGACGACGTTTTTCCCCCGTTACTGGATGAGCCTGGAGGAAGCGAACGAACGGTTCTTCGAAAAGTCGATGCCGAACGCGGATGTGCAGCCGTTGTTCGATCTTGCGGTCGAGCTGGAGATCGGCTTCTATCTGGGATATGCCGAACTGACGCCGGAAGGACGTCGCTTCAATACCGCCATCCTGGTCGACAAGTCCGGTCGCATCGTGCAGACGTATCGCAAGATTCATTTGCCGGGGCATGACGATCACAAGGTCGATGCGCCTTTCCAGCACCTCGAGAAGAAGTACTTCGAGGTCGGCGATCTGGGCTTCACCGTCGCCGAGACGATGGGCGCGACCATCGGCATGTGCATCTGCAACGACCGCCGATGGCCGGAGACATGGCGCGCGCTGTCGCTGCAAAGCGCTGAACTGGGTCTGGTCGGCTACAACACGCCATCCTGGAACATCCACTGGAACGAGCCGGTGCACCTGCGCATGCACACGCATCTCATTGCGCTGCAGGCAAGCGCCTACCAGAACGCGATGTGGATCGGCGCCGCCGCGAAGTGCGGTTCCGAAGATGGCTTTCACATGATCGGCGGCTCGGTCATCGTCGCGCCTTCCGGCGAGATCGCCGCCCAGTCGTCGAGCGAGGAAGACGAAGTGATCTTCGCGAATATCGATCTCGCCATCGGCGATACCTTCCGCGAGCACGTTTTCAATTTCGCGAAACATCGCCGGCCTGAGCATTATCGCCTGATTACCGAGCGCACCGCCGCGGGACCCGCCGTGAGGCCGCAGCAATAAACGCATCGACCGCTGCTCGCTAGTGATAGAGGATTTTCAGATGAACGCAATCAGAACGGATGCCCGTCCCGAATCCAGGGATGCCAACTTCATAGACATCGCGGAACTTCGGCATGTCAAGCGCCGGTTCTATGGAAGATATCTGGCATCGTTCCTCATTTTGCTCGTTCTGGCGTATGTGGTCGTGGCCTTCGCGCGAGGGCAGATCGACTGGGTGACGGTGGGTACCTTCCTCACCGCGAAGTCGATTCTGAGCGGTTTCGGCAACACCGTCGTGATGACGATTCTCGCGATGGCGCTCGGGGTCGTTCTGGGCGTGATCGTCGCCATCATGCGGTTGTCGACGAATCCCATCGCGCGGGCCGTCGCGCACGGTTACGTCTGGTTTTTCCGCGGTACGCCGGTCATCCTGCAATTGCTGCTGTGGTTCAACCTGGCTTTGGTGTTCCCGCACATCGGCATTCCCGGCTTGTTCGAGTTCCGCACGGTCGACGTAATGACGCCGTTCCTGGCGGCATTGCTGGGACTGGGGATCAACCAGGGCGCCTATACGTCCGAGGTGGTCCGCGCGGGGCTCCTTTCGGTGGACAGCGGGCAGTACGAGGCGGCGAAGGCGATCGGCATGCCGCGGCTTCAGGCGCTGCGGCGCATCATCCTGCCGCAGGCGTTGCGCGTCATCGTGCCGCCGATCGGCAACGAGTTGATCGGCATGGCGAAGATGACCTCGCTGGCCAGCGTGATCCAGTACACGGAGATGCTGCACAACGCCGAGAACATCTACTACGCGAACGCGCGCGTCATCGAGTTGCTGATCGTCGCGGGCGTGTGGTACCTGGTGATCGTCTCCGTGCTGTCCGTGCTGCAGTCGCGTCTCGAATTGCGTCTCGCCCGCGGCGCGGGACGTCCCGCATCCAAGCAATGACGGCAGGAGAAAAGACATGGGCATAGTGGTCAGGGCGGTGGGCGTGGAGAAGTCGTATGGCGATTTCAAGGCGCTCAAGGGCATCGATCTCAACGTGATGTCGGGCGACGTGATTTCCATCATCGGACCCTCGGGTTCCGG
>JBPBQT010000307.1:0-11956 GCA_050955065.1 Janthinobacterium lividum
CTGCACCGATTCCATCGTGCGCCGGATCAGGTCCTCGCGCGATTGCGTCAGCACCTCGATGGTCACGTCGTCGGGGATATGGCCGTTTTCCACCAGACCGCGGACGAAATCGAAGTCGGTCTGCGAGGCCGACGGAAAAGCGACTTCGATTTCCTTCAGGCCGATCTGCACCAGGGTCTTGAACATGCGCATCTTGCGCTCGGCGTCCATCGGCTCGAACAGCGACTGGTTGCCGTCGCGCAGGTCCGTGCTCATCCAGATCGGCGGATGGGTGAGGGTCTTCGTGGGCCAGGCGCGGTCGGGAAGATCGACCGGGACGACGGGACGGTATTTGCTCGACGGATTCTTCAACATGGCGGTTCTCGCGTGACGACTGGGTTGGACGGGTGCCGAAATCCGGAGAAGGTCGACGGGGGCGCGAATGCGGCACGAAGCCACGCCACGACGATGCAGACCAACACGGAATAACGGGAATTCAGGGGGGAGAAACCGGCTGGACGACGCACGGGAGAGCCGGCGCGGTACAACCAAAAGCAACCAAAAGCGGGACGGAGGCGCCGCGAATTACAACGTCAAATTCGCGATAGTAGGCCTAGCCCGAACGATAGGGCTAGTAGCGATGCGTGGAGGTGAGAGGTCTTGTAAGCAGACATGACGAAAGTATGGGGAGGGAGGCGCATGGTTGTCAACCCCCTTTCGCCGCAAGCGACGTCCGCGCGCGCGACGCGACATCCCGGCACGCGGTTGCGTCCACCATCTGGGTTGCGAATTCAATACGGGGCAGGAGATGGGAACGACGAAAAACACCGCAAGCACGTCGGAAGGTGGGGATGGGCGATACGGCCGGATACGGCGGGGTGTCATGGCGCTGCGTGCGAAAGCACGGGATTTTCCATCGGAGCGGGTTGGCACCTTGCTGGTGTTCATGGGCGCCGGCGTGGGAACCGGCGGCTGGGTCGCCGATATTCCGCGTGTGCGCGAGGCGCTGGACCTGTCCACCACCGAACTCGGCATGGCGTTGCCGGGTTTCGGCGCGGGCGCGCTGGCCGCGACGCTGCTGATGGGGCAACTCGCGAAGCGGCTGGGCAGCGGCGCCGCGACGCTGTGTTCGGCGGCATGTTTTCTGGTCGCGCTGCTCGGTCCGGCATTCGCCGACAGTCACCTGTGGCTGCTCGCCACCCTGCTCGCACTGGGTTTCACGGTAGGGGCGCTGGATGTGTCGATGAACACGCATGGCGCCGGGATCGAACAGCGCATGGGCCGCCCGGTCATGTCGTCCTTTTTCGCCGCGAACAGCTGCGGTGCGTTGCTGGGCGCGGCGGTGGGCGGCGGCGTGGCGGCGCTGGGCGGTTCCGCCCGCGTCGGCCTCCTGGTGCCTGCGGCCGTGGCGGCAGTGCTGCTCTTGCTTGCCTGGAAGGTGGGGATGGATGGCAAGGGCGGCCGGGAAAGCCGGGCGGCCGGTGCGCCATCCCAAGTGCCGGCGGCCGACGATACCGCCGAGGGCGGGTCGCCCCGGACGACGCAATCCGGCGCATGGGTCCGCTGGATGGGATTGTGGCTGACCTCGCTGATGCTGGGCATCTCGACCGCGCTGGTGATGGTTCTCCAGGGCGCCGTGGGGGACTGGAGCGGTCTCTACCTGAACCTGGTGGTTGGTGCCGGCGACGCGGCCACGACGCTCGGCTTCGGCTGTTTTTCCGTGGCGATGGCCGTCAGCCGTCTGTGCGGCGACCGCATCGTCGCCCGGATCGGGCCGATGCGCACGGTGCGTTTCGGGGCGTTCGCCGCTGCGGCGGGCTATGCGCTGCTGCTGTCGTATCCCGGTGTCCTGACGGCTTGCGTGGGGTTCGCGCTGGTGGGTCTCGGCATCGGCAACATCCTGCCCGTCGTCCTGAGCACGGTCGGCCGGCTGGGTAAACACCCGGCCAGCGCGATTGCCACGGCGATGACCATCGGCTACATGGGCGCGATGCTGGGGCCGATCCTGATCGGCTGCTGCGCGGACCGCATCGGCCTGCGCCAGGCGTCGGTCAGCCTGCTGCTGGTGAGCACGCTGTTGGCCACCATCGCGGCGGCGTGCGTCGGCCACGCGGGGCGACTGCGGCCGACGCCGCGCTGAAGCGAAGGGTGCGGCGCATGCAGAAGGTCAACCCTCGTCGCCGCGGGACGACAACGGCGCCGCGATCGACTCGAGCGAGCGGCCCTCGGCAGCGATTCCCCACCGCCAATGAACGGCTGCCGCGCCGATCATCAGCACCGAGCCGAACAGATAGCCGGCGGTGAGGTTGCCGCGCTGGTGGCTGTCGATCAGCCAGCCGAACAGCGCCGGTCCCGCCACGCCGCCCAACCCCGTGCCGATCGCGTAGAACACCGCGATCGCCAGCGCCCGGATCTCGAGCGGGAAGGTCTCGCTGACGGTGAGATAGGCGGCGCTCGCGGCCGACGAGGCGAAGAAGAAAATCACCATCCACGCGATTGTCTGCGTGCGCGCGTCGAGCACGCCGATGTAGAACAGATAGCCCGAGACCGTCAGCAGCACCCCGGACGCGGCGTAGGTCAGCGCGATCATCGGGCGCCGCCCGACGACGTCGAACAGCCGGCCCAGGCACACCGGCCCGAGGAAATTGCCGAGTGCGAACGGCATCAGGTACCAGCCGACATGCGCGGACGGCACTTGATAGAAGTCCGTCAGCACCAGCGCATAGGTGAAGAAGATCGCATTGTAGAAGAAGGCCTGGGCCGTCATCAACGCCAGCCCCACGAGCGCGCGCTGGCGGTGCACGGTGAAGATCGTGTGCCACACCTCGCGCAGCGGCGTGTGGTCGCGCATCTGCAGGCGCAACTGCGGCAGCGCGGCATCGTCCGGGATCCGCAGCCCTTCGCCGCGCACCCGTGCCTCGATCGATTCGACGATCTCGCGCGCCTCGTCGACACGCCCGTGCGTGATCAGCCAGCGCGGGCTTTCCGGCAGGTGGCGGCGCAGGAACAGGATGCCCAGGCCGAGCACGCCGCCGATCGCGAAGCACGCGCGCCAGCCGATATCGACGCCGAGCACGGCGGGGTCGAGCAGCACGATCGAGCCGGCCGCGCCCACACCCGCGCCCAGCCAGAAGCTGCCGTTGATGACCAGATCGGTCCAGCCGCGCACCCGGGCCGGCGTCAGCTCCTGAATCGTCGAATTGACCGCCGTGTACTCGCCGCCGATGCCGGCCCCGGTGAGAAAACGGAACAGGACGAAACTTGCGAGATTCCACGAAAACGCGGTGGCGATCGTCGCGCCGACATAGAGCAGCAAGGTCGCGAAGAACAGCTTGCGCCGCCCGATCCGGTCGGTCAGCCAGCCGAAACCCAGCGCGCCCAGTACCGCGCCGGCGATATAGGCGCTGCTGACGATGCCGATATCGGCATTGCTGAAATGCAGCGATTCACCGGACTTGAGCGAGCCCGCCACGGCGCCCGCCAGCGTGACTTCCAGACCGTCGAGCAGCCAGGTGATGCCCAGCGAGACGACGATCAGGACATGAAAACGGCTCCAGGGCAGGCGGTCGAGACGGCCGGGGAGGTCGGTCGTGACGTAGGCCGCGCGGGCGGCGGGCGAGGTGGCGCTGGGAGTGGCGCGCGGGGCGGGCGACGGCAGGATCTTTCCCTCCAGGCGTTGGGCGTGTCCATGAGCGTAGCGTATTTTTCAGGCGTCGTCGTGCGAACCGTCCCGCCACGACCCGCACGATATCGTCGACGCCGTCGCATGCGCGGTACGCGCGATTGCCCGCGTCGGCTCATTGTGCTAAAAACGCTGATTCCCCTTGTGCGGCTTCTCGTGCACAGATCGCCGAGTACCGAACCATGACTTTTTGCGCTATCGATTTCGGCACCTCCAATTCCGCGCTCGCGCTGCCGACGCCGCCTTCGGCCGACACACCGGCTGGCGGATCGCGGCTGATCGCGCTCGAAGGCGAGCAGCGGACCTTGCCGACCGCCGTGTTCTTCAATGCGGACGAGCATACGCGTGCGTTCGGCCGGGCGGCCATCGCGGAGTACATCGACGGCTACGAAGGCCGGCTGATGCGTTCGCTCAAAAGCATCCTGGGCTCGCCGCTGGCGCTGGGCGTCACCGAACTGGGCGACGGGTCGGCGCTGCCGTTCCTCGACATCATCGCGCTGTTCCTCGGCCACCTGCTGCAGGCCGCGCAGCGCACGGGCGGCGCGCCGGTGACGCAGGCCGTCATGGGCCGGCCGGTGTTCTTCGTCGACGACGATCCGCAGGCCGACGCCGACGCGCAGGCGCAACTCGAAGCCGCGGCCCGCTCGGTCGGGTTGCGCGACGTCGTGTTCCAGTACGAACCGATCGCCGCGGCCTTCGACTACGAGTCGGGCCTGAGCGACGAGCAGATCGTGCTGGTCGTCGACATCGGCGGCGGTACGTCGGACTTTTCGCTGGTCCGTGTCGGTCCCGAAAGGGCGGGGCGGCTCGACCGGCGCGACGATGTCCTCGGACACCACGGCGTGCATGTCGCCGGCACCGACATCGACAAGCGCGTGGCGCTCGCCAGCGTGATGCGCGAGCTCGGCTACCGCTCGACCGATATCGAAGGGCGCGAGATTCCGAACCGGATCTACTTCGACCTGTCGACCTGGCATCTGGTCAACACGATCTACGGCGCGCGGCGGATCGCGGACTTCAAGCTGATGCGCCATATCTATCGGGACGAAGCCTACCCGTCGCGGCTGGAACGGGTGTTCGACCAGCGGCTGGGACATGCGTTGATCGGTCTCGCCGAAGGCGCGAAGATCGCCGTGTCGGCCGGCGGCGAGACGTCGATCGACCTGGGGCTGATCGAGGAGGCGCTGCGCACGTCGTTTGACGGCGAGCGGCTCGCGCAGGCCTCGGCCGAGGAAACGCAGCGCATCGTCGCCGCGGCGCTCGACACCGCGCGGCAGGCCGGCATCCGGCCGGAGCAGGTGGCCGCGCTCTATTTCACGGGCGGATCGACCGGCTTGAAATTCCTGTCCGCGGCGATCAGCGCCGCGTTTCCGGCGGCGATCGCCGTGCATGGCGACCCGCTGGCCAGCGTCGCGAAGGGGCTGGGCATCTACGCCGAACGCGTTTTTCGCTGAGGTCGAACGACACGCGAACGCAAGATCCTGCAGAAAGCCGGACGAAAAAAAACCGCGCGGTTGCGCGGTTCGTCGCTCCGGTGGCGCGCTGCGCGCGCTACCGGAACTGCCGGTCAGACCGGTTGGATGTTCGAAGCTTGCTTGCCCTTCGGACCGGTCTTGACGTCAAAGCTGACCTTCTGGTTTTCTTGCAGCGACTTGAAGCCGTCAGCGCGAATTTCCGAGAAGTGCGCGAAAAGATCCTCGCCGCCGTCGTCCGGGGTGATGAAGCCGAAGCCCTTAGCGTCGTTGAACCACTTAACGGTACCCGTTGCCATAATACGTTCCTAACTAAATGTGTTGAAGTGGGCGAGACGCCCGGTTTGCATGATATCAAGGAGGTAAATATGACGACCGGAGTACCGTTCTGAGGCGACTACGTGTAGGCAAATACTCGTCGCTTGAAAATCCTGCCAATACTTTATACGGCTTAATTTCCGGGACGTCAACCGCTTTCGTGCGATTACGGCGCGTTCGCCGCCTGAAAGGGCAATAGGCCGGCAGGTGGCACGGCGGGATGGGTCGGGGACCCATCCCGCCCCTGCAACCGTAACGGGTGGCTGCGCCACCCATGCCGCTCCATGCCCGCGCCTGCGTTCGGCGCCTTCTCGGGAGTTCCTCCATGCCGCTTCTGACCGTGACGTCCTTCAAGCAACCGCCGTGGCACACCTACGAACGGGAATCGTCGCGCGAATCGTCGCCCGCGCCGTCTCGCGCCGGCACGCCCCCTCCCACGCGGCGGAGCACACCGCTGCCAACGCACGCCGGTACGCCGCCTTCCATGTTCCATGCGTTGCCGACGGCCCCGGCACGCGCCACCTCCCCGTCCGACGAGTTCGGCGGGATGCGTTTCTCCACGGACATTCTGGATTTGTCGCACGGGGACGCGCCGGGCCCTTCCCCGGGGCTCGCGAAACTGGAGCGGGCACTGCAGCAGGGCGACGGCCGGGTCGCCGGCCTCTGGGTGCGGCTGCCCAATGACGTACTGACACCGATGATCGTCAGGCATCATGGGCGCACGGCCATCGAACTGGTGCTGATATACGAAAAGCGTCAGACGGGGGACGCCCCGCCGATCGATCGCGCGGCGCTGCTCAAACGCTTGAAAACGGTGCTGACCGCGAATACCAAAGCCACTTTCAAGGCCTATGGCCAGGTCACCGAGGTCTGGAAATCGTCGCAGGAAACCGCCGACGCGTGTCATCGGCGCATCACGGATGAACTGCACTGGCATGCCAGCGCGGGCAGGTCGTTGCGCAAGGGACTCGTGGACGAGCAGGGACTGCGAGAAGCGGTAGGGGATCCCGGGTGGGAACGACTGCAGAAACAGCGGGCCGCACGGAATTCGCTCGGTTTCGTGTTGCCTGAAGAGGGGGCGATACCGGGCAGGCCGGGTCGCGGCCGCGACGACACGACGAAGGTCGTCACGGCGAAAATCGAGACCGGGTCGGGCGTCGACGTCCGGCGCACCGCGGCCACGTCCGTCGAGAGGGCGCAGGAAGACAACGCGCTGCTTGCGGCCCTGGCGTCGCGCAGGACCTGGCATCCCTCGGCAGAGAATCGCCCGGTGCTGCTGGACATTAGGCCCCTGGCGGGCGACTAGGCGAATCGTCCCGCGTCACTGCTCGCGCCTGACGGTTGCTCAGGCGGGCTGGAAGACCTGTTGCAGTTCGCCGGACTGGAACATTTCGGTCATGATGTCCGAGCCGCCGATGAATTCACCGTTGACATACAGCTGCGGGATCGTCGGCCACGACGAGAATTCCTTGATGCCCTGGCGGATTTCCCCGTCTTCGAGGACGTTGACCGTGAACGGCTTTTCGACGCCGCAGGCCTTCAGGATCTGGATCGCGCGGCCGGAGAAGCCGCACATCGGGAACTGGGAGGTACCCTTCATGAAGAGCACGACCGGGTGGTCCGTAACGAGTTGCTGGATGCGAGCTTGGGTGTCCATGGCGGGAACCTGAAAAAGAGGAGCGTAAAAAGGGCGTCTATACAGGCAGATAATAGCGGAATCCGGGAAATCAAGTCCTGGCCCGCGCGCATCGCCACCCGCAGGTCACGCGGTCCCGGTCGCCGAGGTCGCGTGCGGTGACGACGGTCTGCAGTCCGGCCGCGCCGAGGATGCGACGTACCGCGTCCCCCTGGTCGTAGCCGTGCTCGATCATCAAGGCGCCGTCGGCGAGCAACCAGTGCGGGGCCGCGGCGGCGATCGCGCGGATCGCGCCCAGTCCATCGCCCTCGTCGGTCAGCGCGCCGCGCGGTTCGAAGCGCAGGTCGCCGGCATCCAGGTGCGGATCGGCCGCGGCGATATACGGCGGGTTGCTGACGATCAGGTCGAATTTCAGGCCGACCTTGGCGTCCGAGGCCTCGTCCAGGGGAACACGCGACGTATCGCCCGATGCCTCCCGCAACGCATCGAACCAATCGCCTGCGGGGAAGCGCAGGCGCGCGGCCGCCTGGCCGGCGCCCAGCAGGGCTGCGGCATTGGCGCGGGCCACCGCGAGCGCCTCGACCGAACGATCCGTCGCCACCACGTTCACCGCCGGGCGTTCGGCTGCGATCGTCACGGCGATCGCGCCGCTGCCGGTGCCCAGGTCGAGCACCCGCAATGGCCGGTGCGGGGCGGTGACGGCCGCTGACGCCGCGGCGCGCCGGTCGATGTCGGCCAGCGCGAGCTCGACCAGCAATTCGGTATCGGGCCGCGGAATCAGGACCGCCGGCGTCACGACGAAGCGGCGGCCGTAGAATTCCCGCTCGCCGACCAGTTGCGCCACCGGCTCCCCCGCGGCGCGGCGCGCTTCGAGCCGTTTGAATTCGACGACGGCCGACGCGTCGAGCGGGGCATGCGCGCGCGTGATCAGTTCGGTGCGCCGCCAGCCCAGCGCATGACAGAGCAGCACCCGGGCGTCCAGCGCGTCGAGCGGGCTCGCGGCCAGCAGCGTGCCCGCACTGGCAGCATCGGCTGTGCCAACCGCATCGGTCGCGCCAACCGGACCGGTCGCCTCGCCGGAACCGAGCGCCTGCGCGGCCCGCGCAGGCCCGGGCCCCGGCGCGTCTTTCGAACGCGAGCGCGGCATCACTCGGTTTCGCCCAGCGCCGCGAGCTGTTCCGCCTGATGTTCGCTCGCGAGCGCGCCGATCATCTCGTCGAGATCGCCGTCCATGATGCCGTCGAGCCGGTAGAGCGTCAGGTTGATCCGGTGGTCCGTCATCCGGCCCTGCGGAAAGTTGTAGGTACGGATGCGTTCGGACCGGTCGCCCGAGCCGATCAGGCTCTTGCGGGTGGCGGCTTCCTTCGCGTGCGCGGCCTGGTCCTGCTTGTCCTTGATGCGCGCGGCCAGCACCTTCAGCGCCCGGTCCTTGTTCTTGTGCTGCGAGCGGTCGTCCTGGCACTCCACGACGATGCCGGTGGGCAGGTGGGTGACCCGCACCGCCGAATCGGTCTTGTTGATGTGCTGCCCGCCGGCGCCCGACGCGCGGAACGTGTCGATGCGCAGGTCGGCCGGGTTGATCGTGACCTCGGCGATCTCGTCGGCTTCCGGCATCACCGCGACCGTGCAGGCGGACGTATGGATACGGCCCTGCGCCTCGGTGGCCGGCACGCGCTGCACGCGGTGCCCGCCGGATTCGAATTTCAGATGCGAAAACGCGCCCTGGCCGACCAGCCGGACGATGACCTCCTTGTAGCCGCCGAGATCGGACGCGCTTTCGGACATCATCTCGACCTGCCATTGCTTGCGCTCCGCGTAGCGCAGATACATGCGCAGCAGATCGCCGGCGAACAGCGCGCTTTCGTCGCCGCCGGTTCCCGCGCGGATTTCGACGAAGATGTTCCGGTCGTCGTTCGGGTCCTTGGGCAGCAGCATCGCCTGCAGGTCGCGCTCCAGCACGACCATGCGCTCGCGCGCCTGTTGCAGTTCGTCTTCGGCGAACGCCTTCATCGCGGGGTCGGACAGCATCTCCAGCGCGTCGCGCTCGTCGCCGTGGGCGGCGCGCCAGCGTGTGTACTGTTCGACCACGGGCGACAGTTCGGCATGTTCGCGGTTGAACCGGCGATACTGGCCCATGTCGGAGACGATATCCTCGCTCGAGAGGAGCAGGTTCAGTTCATCGAGCCGGTTCGCAAGCTGGTCGAGCTTGCCTTGCATGCTGGCTTTCATCGGTCTTGTCTTCGAGGCGGTGGCGAGCGGCGCCCGCGCGCCCACAAGGGCGGCGCGGCGTCGGACGAATGATACGGAAAGAATCGGGGGGAATCGAGTCGGCGAATCGAATCAGCGAGTCGAATCGGTGGATGGACGCGCGGCGGGAGGACGGAGGCGATCGGGAGGCGGCGGCCTGGCGAGCGCACCCCGGGTTCGCGGCGCCCGCCCCCGTGGCAGGCGGCGCTAACGCCCGGCGGGGGGGGTGTGGCGGAACAGGTCGGGCAGCAGTTGCACGAGCTGCTCGCGCATCGGCCCATTGGCCTGGTTCAGCGCCTGCGTGGGCCCGTGCATGAACTTCTTCGTCAGCGACTGCGACAGCGCTTCGAGCACGGCCGCCGGATCGTCGCCGCGCGCGAGCATTCGCTGCGCGCGCTCGAGTTCGAAGCGGCGGATCGTGTCGGCCTGCGTGTGGATCGAGCGGATCACCGGCACGATGCTGCGCGTCTCCACCCACTGCATGAAATTCTCGACACGCGTCTCGATGATCGCCTCGGCCTGCGCCACGGCGGCCTGCCGCGCCTCGGTGCCTTGCCGCACGACGGCACCCAGATCGTCGACGGTGTAGAGAAACACGTCCTCCATCTGCTGCACTTCGGGTTCGATGTCGCGCGGCACCGCCAGGTCGACCATGAAGATCGGCCGGCGCCGCCGCGCACGGATCGCCCGCTCGACCGCACCCAGGCCGATGATGGGCAGCGTGCTCGCGGTGCACGAGACGACGATGTCGAACTCCTGCAGCCGCGATGGCAATTCCGCCAGGCCGATCGCCCGTCCGCCGAAGCGCTGCGCGAGCCGCTCGCCGCGTTCCGGCGTGCGGTTGGCGATCACCAGTTCGCGCGGCGCCTGCGCCGAGAAGTGCGCCGCGCACAGTTCGATCATCTCGCCGGCGCCGATGAACAGCACGCGCTGGTCGGCGATGTTCTCGAAAATCCGCTCGGCCAGCCGCACGGCGGCGGCGGCCAGCGAGACTGAATGCGCGCCGATCTCGGTCTGCCCGCGCACTTCCTTCGCCACCGCGAAAGTGCGCTGGAACAACTGGTTCAGATAGGTGCCGAGCGCACCGGCTTCGGAGGCCGTGCGGACCGCGTCCTTCAACTGCCCGAGAATCTGCGTTTCGCCGAGCACCATCGAATCGAGGCCGCTGGCGACGCGAAACGCGTGACGCACCGCCTCGGATTGCGGCAGCGCATAGACATGCGGTGCGAGTTCGCCCACCGGCACGTTGTGATATTCGGCCAGCCAGCGTACGGCGAGGTCCTGCCCCGCGCGGTCGTTCGTCGCGCAGTACAGTTCGGTGCGATTGCAGGTGGACAGGATGGCCGCTTCGGGCAGGGCGGCGCTCGACGACGTGGCCAGCAGTGCGGCGGCGGGGGAGGCGCCCGAGCGGCCCAGCCAGATCGATTTGAAGGTTTGCAGCGCCGGCTTGATCTGCTCGAGCGGAAAGGCCACACGCTCGCGCAACGCCACGGGCGCAGTATGGTGGTTGATTCCGATCGTGAGCAGTTGCATTTTTTTCGACTCGCTGATAGGTCGGTATTATAGTCCTATCCGCGCAACTCTCACCGACGGGGGTGTACCCGGCGCGCATGCGCCCACACCGGCTTGCCATCTGACGCCTGGAAACAACGGGAAAAAGTACGTGTCCGACCGTGTCGGATGCTGTCCGCACGGTCAGCCGGGGGGCGGGGGCGGAGGGTCGGAGCGCGCCGCATCCGCCGGTACGATGCACGCGGCATGCGCCGTTTCGCCATGCGCGGCCCCGTCATGCGCGGCCCCGTCATGCGCGGCCCCGTCATGCGTGGACGCGTCGTGCGCCGCCACCTCGGGGGCCGGCACGCCGTGCGCGAACAGCCTGGCGAGCGGGAACGCCGGCAGCGGCGAGCGGGACGGCGCGAGGCACAGCGCGATGGGACCGACGGCGGGTGGCCCCGGTCTGGGCCGCGCACACGAGGCGGCTGCCGGAGGCGGTGCTGCCACCGCCTTCGCGGGTGCGCGATCGAGCCGGTATCCGTGACTGTAGATGGCGCTCAACTGATAGCCATGCTCGGCATGCAGCGACAGTTTCTGCCGGACGCGCGAGATATGCGTGTCCAGACTGCGCGAACTCGGACCGGATTCGCGTGCCCAGACGCCGTCGACCAGATATTGGCGCGACAGGTCACGCCCCTGATTGCGAAACAGCAACAGCGCGAGCGCCAGTTCCTTCGGCGTCAACGTGATCGTCGCGTCGGGTGTTTCGACGCGGCAGCGGACGGGATCGAAGCGATAGCCGTCGAAATGCGTGAGCGCGGCATCGTGCGGCTGCGTGGTGCGGGCGCGCCGCAACAATGCACGCGTGCGGGCCAGCAGCCAGTCTTCGCCTGCCGGCTCGGACAGGCAGTCGTCCACGCCGGCGTCGAGCAGGTCGATCATGTCCGCCTCGACGGCATGCGCCAGCAGCACCAAAATCGGGGGCGCGGCCGCGCGTCGCGTGAGCGTCGCCAGCGCATGTCGCAGGACCGGCTCGCGGGACGGACCGACGATGATCGCGAGATCGAAGGTGTCGCGCAGCGTTGCCGCCAGGAAGGGCCGAGCGCGCACGAACGGATGGCAACGATA
>JBPBQT010000308.1:0-11840 GCA_050955065.1 Janthinobacterium lividum
GAGGTATCGGCCGCTACCGCAGGCGCGATGGTCGGGGAAAGACGGTCGCCGGTCGGCGGCCTTCCTTTCACGCCGATCGATGGCGGCGCGCTCGCCTGACGACGGCCGGGCGCGTCCTGCCGCCGCGTGCTCAGTCGGCGGTATCCGCGTGCGCAGGCATGCGCGCCCGTGCCCCGCTGTCCGGCAGCGGTGACCAGGACGGGCGCGCGTGCCGGCGCGTGTCGACCACGACCAGATAGTGCCCCGCCCAGGGCGTCGCTTCCCGGTCGGGCCTGAGCACCCACAGGGACCGGCCGCCGCGCAGTTGCGCATCGTAGTCGGCGTCGAGAATCCCGTGGTGGTCGAGGAACTGGTTCAATACCCCGGGAATGCGCACGCACCCCTTGGAATGCCGCATGCCGAGCAGGGGTTCGAGTTTGTCCGGGTCGGTCGAATGCATCTGCAGCCGCATCTGCGAGAAACCGCCCTTGCCCCAGCCGCGCTCGCCCTGCTGCCAGCCGAAATCGTAGATGCGCATGCCGTGCTGGCCGTATCCGCGAATCTGGTTTTCGTTCAGCGTCCCCTCGGCGCGATAGTCCATGTTCGCCGGCGTATGCGCGAACACGCCGGTCGGCGTCACGAAATGATCATAGCTCCCGGGGCGGCCGGTCGAGACCGGTGCGGCGCCGATCAGGCGCCACACATCGGTCGGCCGGCTGCGGAAATAGACGAACAGCGCCTCCACGAACGGGTTGCGGTCCACCAGAACGACATACTCGTTCGACAACCCGCCCAGCTTGGCCGCCGTCAGCGCCCGTTCCAGAACATCCGCATACGCGACCTGCGTGACGGCGGGCACCTTCAGGCGCCGCGGGACCTCGTCGAAAAAGGTCTGCCGCATCGACAGCGCGCCCGGCTCCGCGCCGCCGGCGATATGCGCCGCGCGCGCCGGCGTCGTCATCGGGCCGATGGCAATTCCCGCGGCCACCAGCGACACGAAGCCCCATCGTACTGCTTTGTCCACACGCATTCCTCGAAATGTCCGAACCGTCGCACCGCGTTCGGAGCCAGCGGCATTCTAGTGCTTCGCCGATGTCAAGTACAGCGGATACGCGCGTGCCGCGCGCAAGCGACAGTCCGCGCGGATGCGTCATCGACGTTATGCTAACGACATGACCTCCGACAACCGCGCCGCCGCTTCCGGCCCCTTCGCCGGCTTCTCCAACGTGCCGCCCGCCCCCGCCACCGGCATCGTCGCCGCTTCGCCCGCACTCGAATGCCGGGGCCTGCGCAAGACCTACGGCAGCGGGCGGGTCGTGCTCGATCATCTGGACTTCACGCTGGCGACCGGCGAATTCGTGGCCGTCATGGGCGACTCCGGCGTTGGCAAATCGACGCTGCTCAATCTCATCGCGGGGCTGGACACCGCCGACGGCGGCGAGGTGCGCATCGACGGCGCGCCGATGTCGCACCTCGACGACGACGCGGCGACGCGCCTGCGGCGCCGCAAACTCGGTTTCGTGTTCCAGGCGTTTCACGTGCTGCCGCATCTCACGCTGATGCAGAACGTCGCCGTGCCGCTGTTGCTCAATGGCCTGCCGACCGCGCGGGCGACCGCCATGCTCGACGCCGTCGGCCTGCGCGGTCGCGGCGCGGACTTTCCCCGGCAGCTTTCGGGGGGCGAACTGCAACGCGTGGCCATCGCCCGCGCGCTGGTGCACCGCCCCCGCCTGATCCTCGCCGACGAACCGACCGGCAATCTCGACCCGGACACGGCGCACGAGGTGCTGGCCCTGCTGCGCGCGGAGATCAAGGCGACCGGCGCGGCCGCCATCATGGTCACGCATTCCGTGCAGGCGGCCGCGAGCGCGGACCGGACGCTGATCCTGCGCGCCGCGGGTCTGCACGACGCGGGCGGCGACAATGCGTGACCCGGACGCGGCCCCGCCGCAAGATGCCACCGGTACCCGCACCGCCACCGCCACCGGCATGCGCACCCTCGCCCGCTGGCTGCTCGGCGCGGAATGGCGCAGCCACCCCGGCCGGGTGGCCGTGGCGATCGTCACGATCGCGCTCGGCGTGGCGCTCGGCTATGCGGTGCAGCTGATCAACGGCGCGGCATTCGACGAATTCTCCGCGGCGGCCCGCAGCCTGTCCGGCCTCGCCGATCTGGAAGTGCGCGGCACGCAGACGACGTTCGACGAGCGCGTCTACCCGCAGCTCGCCACCCTCGCCGGGGTCGCCCTCGCCAGCCCCGTCCTCGAACTCGACGCGACGGTGCCCGAGCGCGACGCACCGCTCAAACTGCTGGGCCTGGACGTGTTCAAGGCCGCGGGCCTGACGCCGGAACTCATCGGCGTGCCCGCGGCGGCGCGTCCCTTCGACACGCTCGCCGACGACGCCGTCTTTCTTTCGACCGCCGCGCAGCAATGGCTGGGCGCCGGCACGGGCCAGTCGATCCGGCTGCGCAGCGGCACGTCGGACCTGTCGCTCCGAATCGCCGGCGGGCTCGTCCGCACGCGACCCGGGCAGCGTCTCGGCGTCATGGACATCGCCGCCGCGCAGTGGCGGTTCGGCCAGGTCGGGCGGCTCTCGCGGATCGATCTCAAGCTCGCGCGCGGCGTCGACCGCGACGCGTTCCGGCGCACGCTGCAGGCGAGCCTCGGCCGTGCCTGGGTGGTCTCCGAACCGCGCGACATCGACAGCCGGACCGACCGGCTGTCGCGCGCCTACCGGATCAACATGAACGTGCTGGCGCTGGTGGCGCTGTTCACGGGCGCCTTTCTGGTGTTCTCGACCCAGGCGGCGAGCGTCGTGCGGCGGCGTGCGCAGTTCGCCCTGCTGCGCGTGCTCGGCTGGACCCGCGGCCAGCTGCTGCGCCAGGTCCTGCGCGAGGGGGCGCTGCTGGGCGTCGTCGGCGCCGCGCTCGGTCTCGCCGCGGGCTATGCACTGGCGGCGGCCGCACTGCGGTTGTTCGGGAGCGACCTGGGCGGCGGCTACTTTCCCGGGGTGCGGCCGCAGATCCATTTCGCGGCATTGCCCGGCGCCATCTTCTTCGCACTGGGTGTCGGCGTCGCCATCGCCGGCAGCCTGGTACCCGCGGCCGAAGCCGCCCGCGCGCGCGCCGCGGCCGCGCTCAAGGCCGGCAGCGAGGAGAACGCGCTGGCGCCGCTCGCCGCGCCGTGGCCGGCGCTCGGCTGCTTCGTCGTCGCCGCCGTGTTGACGCAACTTCCGCCGCTGTTCGAGGTGCCGATTCTCGGCTATCTGGCCGTCGCGCTGCTGCTCATCGGCGGAATCGCGCTGATGCCGCGGGTGACGTCCCTGGTCTTCTCCGCGCTGCTGCGCTGGCGCGCGCACAAACGCGACGCCCCGGTCGCGACGCTGGCGCTGGCGCGACTGGCCAATGCGCCGGGACAGGCCGCGATCGCGATGGGCGGGGTGCTGTCGAGTTTTGCGCTGATCGTGGCGATGGCGGTGATGGTCGCGAGTTTTCGGGAGTCGGTCGACACCTGGCTGACCCATCTGCTGTCCGCCGACCTCTATGTCCGCACGGCGCCCAATGGCGACACCGCGGGCGCCGGTCCGAGCGACCAGCGGCGCATCGCCGCCGCCCCCGGCGTGCGGCATGTCGATTTCACGCGCACGACGCACCTGACGCTCGACCCCGCGCGCCCGGCCGTGGCGCTGCTGGCGCGCGAGATCGACGCCCGGGACCCGGGCGCCAGCCTGCAACTCACCGGGACGGCGCTGGCGCCCGATGCCTGGCGGCCCGGCGACATTCCGATCTGGGTATCGGAGGCGATGGTCGATCTGTATCGTTATCACGTGGGACAGACGCTCGATCTGCCACTCGCGGTACCCGCCGCGCAGTCGGCCGATATCGCCGCCGGCAGACCCGCCAACGGGCCCGCCGATATGCCCCATCGTTCGGCACAGGCGCTGCCCGACGCGCCAGCCGATGGCCCGCATTCCGCCGTATCCGACGGCGCCACCCGGCCGCGCTTCATCGTCGCCGGCATCTGGCGCGACTACGTGCGCCAGACCGGCGCGATCGCCCTGCGGCTGGCCGACTATCGCCGTCTGACAGGAGACGACACCGTCACCGACGCCGCGATCACCACCACGCCGGGTGCCGCGGTCGGCCCCGTCATCGCGGCATTGCGCCGGCTGCCCTTCGGCGCCGGCCTGAGTTTCGCCCAACCGGGCGAGATCCGCGCGAAGACCCTGACGGTCTTCGACCGCAGTTTCGCGATCACCTATCTGCTCGAAGCGGTGGCGATCATCATCGGCCTGTTCGGCGTGGCCGCGACGTTTTCCGCGCAGACGCTTGCGCGGGCGCGGGAGTTCGGCATGCTGCGGCATATCGGTCTCACGCGCAGCCAGGTGCTGGGCATCCTCGCCGCCGAAGGCGGCATGCTCACCGCGCTGGGCATCGGTCTGGGAGCGGTGCTCGGTTTCGCGATCAGCCTGATCCTGATCGACGTCGTCAACCCGCAATCGTTTCACTGGACGATGTCGCTGCACATGCCGTGGACGGTGCTGGGCATCGTCGCCACGACGATGCTGCTCGCCTCCTGCATCACGGCGGTCGTCGCCGGACGCAAGGCGCTGTCGGTCGATGCGGTTCGGGCGGTCAAGGAGGATTGGTGATGAGCACGCCACGACGCACCTCGGGCGGCACGCCCGTTTTCGCCATACCGGAAGCCGCGTGGCGCGCGCCGCTTCATGCGGTCCGGGCGGTTCTGCGCAATGCCCGCGTCCTGCTCGCCGGCAGTCGCCAGGCCAATCGGATGGTTCTCTGCGCCGTCTGTGTCGCGACGTTGTCGGGCAGCCTCGCGGCGGCTCCGCGCGACGCCGAGGCGAACGACACGCTCGACGCCAAGGCCAACGGTACACTTGACGCCAAAGCCGACGCGCATACCACGCGTTCCTCCACTCCCCCTGCCTTCGCCGCCGTGGTCCCCGGTCAGCCAATGGTCTTCCCGCGCGACAGCGGTGCCCACCCGGGATATCGTACCGAATGGTGGTACGCCACCGGCTGGCTGGCACGCCCGGACGGACGCCCGCTCGGCTTCCAGATCACCTTCTTTCGCTCGGCCACCGGCACCGATCCCGCGAACCCGAGCGCGTTCGCCCCGACCCAGTTGATCATCGCCCACGCCGCGTTGAGCGATCCCGACCTGGGACATCTGCTGCACGATCAGCGCATCGCCCGCCAGGGATTCGACCTGGCATACGCGAGAGACGCCAACACCGATGTGAAACTCGACGACTGGCGTCTGGTGCGCGCCGCCGACGGCCATTATACGGCCACCGCCCACAGCGTCGGTTTCACACTGAATCTGACGCTGACGCCCACCCAGGCGCCGCTGCTGCAGGGCGATGCCGGGTATTCGCGCAAGGGTCCGCTCGCGTCGCAGGCGAGTTATTACTACAGCGAACCGCAGTTGCGGGTTACCGGCGAAATCGGCGTGGCCACCGGCAAGCGCACGACGGGCGCGCAGGGCGACGCCCACGCCGCCACGCCACACGCGGACGGTTTGCCGGGGGAAGCGCAAAGCGCGGACACGTCCGGCAACAGCGCCGCGTTGCCCCTGACGGCCGTCACCGGCTCCGCTTGGCTCGATCACGAATGGTCGAGCACCGTGCTCAGCGCCGACGCCACCGGCTGGGACTGGCTCGGGGCCAACCTCGACGACGGCTCCGCGCTGATGGCATTCAAGGTTCGCGCGCGTGACGGCCATGCGGTCTGGGCGCATGCCGCGCTGCGCGGCCGTGACGGACAGATCAGGTCGTTCGGACCGGATGCGGTGGATTTCATCCCGAGCCGGCAGTGGTCGTCGCCGCGCACCGCCACCCGCTATCCCGTCGCACAGACGGTGAAGACCGGCGCGCTCACCTGGCAACTCGACCCGTTGTTCGACGACCAGGAACTCGATTCGCGCCAGTCGACGGGCGCAGTCTACTGGGAGGGCGCGGTCAGGTTGCGCCGCAACGGAGAGGCCGTCGGCCACGGCTACCTCGAACTGACGGGTTACAATCAGGCGCTGACATTCGAGAAATGAGGCGAGGCGTTCATGGGAACACGATACGAACACGATGTGGTGGCGTGGGCCAACGAACAGGCCGCCCTGTTGCGCGCGGGCGATCTGAGCGCCATCGACGCCGAACACATCGCGGAGGAGATCGAAGACGTGGGCAAGAGCGAGCAACGCGAACTGGCAAGCCGCATGTCGGTGCTTCTGGCCCATCTGCTGAAATGGCAGTACCAGGCATCGCGACGCAGCAAAAGTTGGCAATACACCATTCGCACGCAGCGCAAGGAAGTCGTCTATCTATTGAGCGAGGCGCCCAGCCTGCGCGGCAAATTCAGTGACGATGCGTGGGTCGACATCGCCTGGTCGAAGGCCCGCAGTCTTGCCAGCAACGAAACGGGTCTCGATCTTGACGCATTTCCGGAAACGCTGCCCTGGCAGGTCGAAGACGTGCTGTCGCCGGAATTTCATCCGGAATGAGGGTCATCGTCCCGCGCAGGCGGGGCCGCTCCGATCACCAGTTCCGGAAATCCCGTCCGTTCGTCATGCTCGCGGGAAAACGCATGCCCGGGGAGCGCCAGCACTACGATCTCCGCAGTCGTGCGAACGATGCAGCCGCTCGATACATGGCCGCCGAAGACCTGTCCCCGGGCGTCGGACACGGCCATGTGCAGATGCGCGCCGTCGGGCGAGAGCGAGCCGGCGAGCGTCAGGATTTCCAGGTCGCCGCGCAGCGCGGTCGGCTGGTCGACGCCGGCGAACCGCAGTTGCGCGACGCGCAGACTGCCGATGCCCTGAATCACGAACGCGGCGTGCAGCTTGCGTTCGCGCGATATCGTTTCAAGCGCTCCGCGCAGGTCGTCGCCGGGATGCAGGCGTAGAGGATGGGTTTTCAGGATGGCTTCTCCGGAGTCGACGATGGCGTGACGCTTCTGGGCGGCCGCGGCGACATCCCCGGCACGCACTGCGTGACGGATCACGCCGGCTTTCAGGGGCGCCATGTCCGACGCCACGTTACCACGAGCCGGCGCTTCACACGTATAGTTGCACATGCCGCCCGTTTTCACGTACGCGGACTCCTTCCGAATCCGCGCCGGACCGCAGCCGCCCACCCGACGCCGCCATGACCTCTTTCGCCACGCTGCACGCTTTGCGGGCCGAACCGGCCTTTGACACGGATCTGCTGCTGCGCGGGGCTCCCTGCGCGCCCCATGCAGGCGTGCGTCCCGGATGCGTCACCGTCGAGATCGACGGCGTCGCCGATCACCTGCGCTTCTACGGCCGGTTCGACCGGCAGTCGACGCTGCCGCCGGTGATTTTTCTCGACGGCGACATGATCGGGGGCGAACGCTTCGATGCGACGCTGCGGGCCGACGACACCTATGCGCAGCGCTCGCCCGCCTCGCTGCAGCGGGAAGCCGAGCAATACGCGATCGCCACGTCCCGTCTTTTCGTCCATATCGCCCGGCCGGGCATCTTCGGTTCGTCGGGGGATCACCTGCAGCGTCGTCGCCCCCGCGAGATCGCGCTGGTCGACGCCGCGATCGACCAGCTCAAGCTCGCGTTCTCCTGGGACCGGATCGACCTGTGCGGTTTTTCCGGCGGCGCGCATCTGGTGGCCGCCCTGCTGGCCCGCCGCACGGATGTGCGCCGCGCGGTGATGGCTTCCGGCATCCTGGCCGTGCGGCGGCGGATCGACGAGCGCGACGGAACGACCGACGTCACGGGCCATGCCGATTTCATCGATCCGCTGGACCTGGTCGCCGAGGTCGCCGCCCACGCACCGCGCAGCATCGTCATACTTACTGACCCCGACGACGCCGCGGTCTCCGCCGCGGTGCAGACCGCGTATGTCGACGCGCTGCGCAGCGCCGGGGTGGCGGTCGATTACCGGATGATGTCGGCGGCCGACCCCGCGCATCACGATCTGCGACTGCCGGCGATCATGTGCGCGCTTTCCGCTTGAATCCGCACGTTCCATGCAGGGGCCCTACAGGGCGCGTCGCGCGTCGTGCAGGGGCGCCCGGCCCTGTAGTACGATGATCTGCAGACCTTGCCTTCCCTCGACCATCCCCTGGAACCCGACGCCCATGACCATCGAACTGAAACTCCTCGCGTGGACGCTGATCCTCGCCATCGTGCAGATCTTCCTGCCGTCGATGCTCCGTAACCGCGAGACCGGCGTCGCGTACAACGCGGGGCCGCGCGACGAACCCGGTCCGCCGGTGGGTGTGGTCACCGGCCGGCTGATGCGGGCGAAAAGCAATCTGTACGAAACCCTGCCGCTGTTCATCGCCGCGATCCTCATCGCGCATATCGCCGGACGCGAAGGCAGCCTGACGCATCTTGGCGCCTGGCTGTACCTGATCGCCCGGGTGGTCTACGTGCCGTTGTATGCCGCCGGCATTCCCTACATCCGCTCGATGGTCTGGCTGGTGTCGCTCCTTGGCGTGATACTCGTGATCGCCTCGCTTTTCTGAGGGACGGCAGGGGACGGCACGGGCAGTCCGCTTCGCACGTCGGCCCCTGTTCAACCTTCCAACACCGGAACGTCGCGCTGGCGGCCTGTCGGCAAGCGCCGGCCGTCACGCTGCATCGCCCCGGATCAAACGGACCGGTTCCGACGTCGCGGCGTCGACGCATGCAATGTCGCGACCTGCACCAGCCAGCGCCGCACGGTCCGCTCCTCGTCAGGAGACAGGCCCGTCATCAGTTCCTGCTCCACCGCATACACCCGCACCTTCGCCTGCGCGAGCAGTTCGCGTCCCGCCTGCGTCAGATCCAGTTGCTGGATTCGTCCATGAACGGCATGGGCGCGGCGTGACACGGCACCCATCTTCTCCAGGTTCGTGACGATGACGCTCAATGTCTGGGGCGTCAGCAGCGCCAGCCGCGCCAGATCGGCATTCGACTGTCCGGGATAGGCATCCAGCATCGTCAGCACCGCGAACTGCGGCAGAGTCACCTGCAGATCGCACAGTACGTGCTCGACGTGGACGCGATGCACGGTGCCCGCCTGCCGCAGCAGATAACCCAGATGCCCGTGCGCGCCGCGCTTGCCCTCTCCCACGGCGGGCGGAGCAACAATGGCCTGTGTCTTGGTCATAATGTCAAAGCTCTGATAACATGTTCGTGGTCTGATAACAGCAGGATAACCGGAAACAGCCGATGTCGGAAAATCACGCGCGGATCGACTATGTCGAATTCATGACGCTGGCGCCACAGGCCCATGCCGCCCTGCTGGCGCTCGGGCAGGCGGTCGACGCCAGCGGGCTCGAAAAAACGCTCACCGAAATCGTCAAGCTGCGGGTCTCGCAGATCAACGGCTGCGCGTTCTGCGTGCAGTTCCATCTGGGCGTTGCGCGCAGGCTCGGCATGCCGCAGACGAAGCTCGACCTGCTGGCCGCGTGGCGGGACGCGGGCGTGTTTTCACACAGGGAGAAATGTGCGCTGGGATGGGCGGAGCACTTGGGCGATGTCACGCGCCCCGTCGCATCGGAGGCGCTTTACGCGGCGCTGGGCGACGTTTTCACGCCCGTCGAGATCGTCATGCTGACGACCGCGATCGCGGCCATCAACGCATGGAACCGCCTGGGAGTAGGACTGCGCTTCACGCCACTCCCGGGCTGAAGCCAGGCCGATGCCGGGGCTACGGTGCCGGACTGATGCCGGCACGCGGAGATGAAAAAGGCCGATGCGGAGTCGGGCAATCCCGCATCGGCCCCCGATCGCTAGCGCTTGCTGACGTCGAAGATCAGATTGATCGGCGACGGGCCGAACGATGGCCGCGGCACCACACCCGTCTGATTGACGCCGGTCTTGCTCCAGTCGCACACGCCCGCCGGGAACACCGCCTGGAGTTGCGTCAGTTGCGCGGCGGTCAACGGCGTCGTGTAGTCGCTCTGATCGATCGCCTTCAACTGACATTTCGTGATATCCGCCGATACCGGGCTGCCGGCACGCAGGCGCGGTGCCGTCCACGACGGGAACAGCGTATTGCAGGTCGTGTTGGCCGTGTTCGACAGCGTCTGCGTCTCGGCGGTGAAATGCGTCGCGTCGCTCCAGCAGCCATCGACCGCTTGCGTCGGCTTGCTCTCGATTGCCCGCTGCCGCAGGGTGGCCCCCGTGGTATCGGCCTTGTATGCGGCTACCCACTGGATGAAGGTCGCCCAGGCGGTGGTGGCCGGGACAGGATTGCCGCGCCACATGACCTGGTTGTCCGCGTTTCCGTTCGCACGTGCCAGACGTTCGCGAGTGGCAAAGTGGAACCACTGATAGTGGTAGCCGCCATCATCGTTGTAGATACCCGTCACATCCATGATGGGAATCGCCGACAGGCCGCCATTGCCGCTGAGTTGCAGACCGCTCTGGTACATGCGCTGGATCGCGCCCGGGTCGCCGACCGTGCGGGTCGTCACATAATTATCGTTCGCATCGTAACCGCCGATGTTCGCGTTCATGTCGATGAACTGGTCGACCGTGATCGAGCCATCGTTGAGCGCCGCCAGCCCGTACTGCACGCCGACGTTGTCGTAAGGCCGCAGCGCAAAACCCGTGGTCGGATCGATACCGAACACATTGCGGTTCCAGTCATAGACGTCTCCCCGCGCGCCCGTCGGGTTCGCGGTCGGATCGTAGCGCAGCCCGACCGGCACGACTGCATTGAAAGTGCCCGCCACATAGCCGGTGATATCGATCCGGGAAGAAACCGGATCCGTACGGCCCGCCTGATTCGCGGCATCGTGGAACGCCTGCAGACTCTTGTACCCCGATACGGAAACCTGCTGCGCCGTGGAGAAGCCGGTGGGATTCGTCGTCGCGAAATAATGCGTCAGCAAATGCCCGTCCGAACCGGAAAACGCGATCGCCAGCGGGTCGGGGAAAGTGCACATGACCAGCACGCCGTCGAAGAGGCCCGGGATGATGTCCGCCGGCTGCATGCTGCCGTAGGAACCGCCGGAGCAGCCTGCGCTCACGGTGAAGGTCGGCACTCCGTACGTCTTGATGAAGTGCTCCTTGCTCATCATCGCCGCCTCGGATGCCAGCACGGCGTTGCAATTGTTCGACGGATGCTGCAGCGTGTTGCTGAACGTCGCGTAGCCTTCGCCGAGCCGGGTGGGGTCGAGGTTGTTCAGATTGAAACCGGCGATCGAGAGATTACCGATCGCGCCGCCCTGGATATACCATCCGCCCGGGCAGCCGAACCCTTCGATCGCGATCAGCCGCTTGTTCCAGGCCTTCGGCGGCACGAGCGGTGTCGGCTGCGCTTCGGTCGTGGGGTTGTGCAGCACTGCATTCTGATAAATGCCCCGATCGATCGTTCCCGTTTCGACGCGCACCACGAACGGTACCGTCGCACCGGCCAAGGTCGTCGTGGTCGCGACATCGGCAGGCAGCGTGGTCGTGCTCGGCATTGCCTTGAACGCCGTGCCGCCGGTCGGCATGTAGATGTAGGTGACCTTCGTGGCCGCCGAGCAGTCGGTATCGGTCGCGGCGCCGAGCTTGGTGCCGTCGGGCAGCGCGAACGTCGCCGTCTGACATTCGAACGGGCTGAGATGCGGTCCGGAGATGATCGGTCCGGTGATCGGATAGTTGGTGACCTCGAGCGAAGAGGTCGTGCTGCCGATTTTCGCGGTAATCGTGTTGCTGCCGGTCACCATGCCGGTGGCCACGCCCTGCGTGACCCCCGTGCTTCCGGTTGCCGTGAACATGGACGACACGTCCGTGCCGTTGATCTTGACGATGACCGATTTGCTCGCGGGTGCGTTGGTCGCTCTCTGGATCAGCGCACTGCCGCCCGATACATACTGCGGCGGCGACGACAGC
>JBPBQT010000309.1:0-10506 GCA_050955065.1 Janthinobacterium lividum
CGTGAAGGGGTCTTTCCCAAAGCGCTTTTTCTTCGCGGCGACCGACTGGACGCTCAGCTTCAGCAAACCAGGCAGCGTGAACTCGCCCGCACCCTTCTTGTGAACCGCGCCGAGCACCACGGCCTCGAGCGCCGCGAGCACTGCCTTGACGGCTTTCGGCTCGACCTGCGAGGTGTCCGCCAGGTGGGCGGCCAGCGAGACCTTCGTGAAGGTTTCCTTGATCGGACCATGGCCAACGGTCTTTTTCGCGGCGCCAGCGGTCTTGCTGCCTGCCTTCTTGGCG
Source organism: Janthinobacterium lividum (assembly GCA_050955065.1). Lineage (GTDB taxonomy): Bacteria > Pseudomonadota > Gammaproteobacteria > Burkholderiales > Burkholderiaceae > Robbsia. The sequence continues at coordinate 284 of JBPBQT010000309.1, forward strand.
GCTGGTGCCTTCGGGGCGACCGGGGCCTTCTTTACCGCCGCGGCTTTCTTGGCAACCGGGACGGTCTTGACCGCCGTCGGCGTCTTCACAGCAGGCGCCTTCTTGGTGGCAGGGACTTTTTTTGCAGCTTTGGTTGCAGTGGCCATATGTTTCGGCTCTCCGATGGTTGGAAGCAAAGTGTGATGCGATGTGGAGGATGCCAGGCAGGACGCCGGGCGGAACCCACACCTCGCATACGGACATTCTACCGCGTGCCCGCGTCCGCGAAGAGGACAATGCGACGACGCGTCGCGCAGGAAGGCATTTTTCGCATCGTGTTCCCGAAAACGCGCTGTTGCAGAGCGCTCGAATCACGCCGTTCCGCCCTTTTCCCGAATGCCGCGTAACGTCCTGACACAATTGTCGGTGCGGAACGGCATAACGCTTACATTCAAGTTTTTCCAGGCGGAGCACAATCATGTTCAACCGGTTGCTGGAACGACTGTCCCTTCGCGAGAGAAAACGCATGATGCGACGCACGATGTTTCAATTTTTGGCTTGGCGTAACGGCTCGTTCGCGCCGGCGCCGTTGCGCCGGCTGGCGATCGGGCTTGCCGGTGCGATGACGCTGGCGCAGCCATGGGCCGCGCAGGCGCAGCAGGCGCCGGCCTATACCAACGGTCCGACGATCATGAGGGCGGGTCCCTCGCAGGAATATCCGGAGGTCGCGCGCATGCAACCCGGGGTGCCCGTACGCGTGATGGGCTGCCTGCAGAGCTATACCTGGTGCGATGTCGGCGCGCGCGGCGCGCGCGGCTGGGTGCATGCGGGCCGACTGAGTTATCCGTATCAGGGAGGCAGCGTACTGCTGTCGAACTACGGGATGACGCTCGGTGTGCCGATCGTGTCTTTTGCGATCGGACCCTACTGGGATGAGTTTTATCAGGGGCGGCCGTGGTTTCGTGATCAGGACCGATGGGCGCATCGCGGCCCGCCGCCCTTCGACGGCGGGCCGGGTCCGGGCCCCGGCTGGGGCGGACATCCCCGGCCCGGCTATGGGCCCGATCGGGGCGGCTTTCAGGGCGGGCCCCGTGGTCCCGGCGACCAGCCGTTCCGTGGCGGCGGTCCCGGCGATCAGCCGTTCCATGGCGGCGGCCCCGGCGGCGACCGCCCCCATGACGGCGGGCAGCGTGGTCCCGGCGGCGATGGTCCTCATGACGGCGATGGCCACGAGCGTGGCGGACCGGGGCCGGGTCGCGGGTGACGGGGTCGCGGATCACGAGGGTGCGATGCCATGCGCGGTGTCGTGAAATAGCCTCGTATCGGGACGCGAATCCGGCATTTCACGCGCCGCCGCATTTTTTCGCACACATCGGGGCACGCGTGAACTAGGATCGAGCGTCCCGGTCATGAAAAAGAGTCCACGATGTCTTTGTCACCGCCTCCCCGCGCTCCCGGCGCCCGCAGCGCGGCGAAGGTCCTGCCCCCGGACGTGCCCACCACGCGTGCGCTGACGTCGATCATCACCGGCGTCGTGATCGTCTGCGCACTGTATTTCGGGCGCGACGTACTGATCCCGATCATCCTCGCGGTGCTGCTCAGCTTCCTCGTCGCGCCGCTCGTCGGAATCCTGCGGCGCTTTCACTTCGGTCAGGTACCCTCGGTCATCGTCGCCGTGTTCGCCACGCTCGGGGTGATCGTCTCGATCGGGGTGCTGATCGGACTGCAGGTCGTGCAGCTGTCGAGCGACCTGCCGCACTACCAGCGTGCGGTCGAGCACAAGATCCAGAATCTCGAACGGCACACCGTGGGCCGCGCCAATGCATTCCTGAACAAGGCGTCGAGCGACCTCAAGCGGATCGCGCCGGCACCGGCGCACGACGTTCAGAACCGCGCGCGGCTGACGTCGTCCGGCGACGTCCGGGTCCCGGTGGAGGTCCACGAGCCGCCGCCGTCGCCGATCGGGCTCGCGCAGCAACTGCTGTCGCTGGTCATCGGGCCGGTCGAGACGACCGGCATCGTGCTCGTCGTCGCGATCTTCATCCTGCTGCAGCGCGAGGATCTGCGCGACCGCCTGATCCGGCTGCTGGGGTCGGGGGACCTGCATCGCACGACGACCGCGATGGACGAGGCGGCGCGGCGCCTGAGCCGTTATTTTCTGGCGCAGTTGAGCATCAATGCCGGGGTGGGGTTGGTGATCTCGATCGGGATGATGGTGATCGGCGTGCCGGGCGCCATCCTGTTCGGCGTGCTGGCTTCGCTGCTGCGCTTCGTGCCCTACATCGGCACGTGGATCGCGGCGCTGTTCGCGGTCGTTTTCGCGGCGGCGGTCGGACCCAACTGGTCGATGCTGATCTGGACCATCGTGCTGTTCGGTCTCACCGACCTGATCGCGGGTCAGATCGTCGAGCCCCTGGCTTATGGACGCAGCACCGGGCTGTCCCCCTTCGCGGTGATCGTCTCGGCGATTTTCTGGAGCTGGATCTGGGGACCGATCGGTCTGGTGCTGTCCACGCCCCTGACGCTGTGCCTGGTGATCCTGGGGCGCCATGTCGAACGGCTCGAATTCCTCGACGTGCTGTTCGGCGACCGTCCCGCGCTGACGCCCGCGGAGAATTTCTACCAGCGCCTGCTCGTCAATGATCCCGACGAGTTGCTGGTGCAGGCGGAATCGCTGTTGAAAGTGCGTTCCCTCAGCACCTATTACGACGAAGTGGCGCTGGCCGGACTGCGCCTCGCGTACAACGACCTGATGCGCGGCGTCGTCACCGCCGAGCAGATCCGTCGCATCACCGAGTCCGCGCACGACATCGTCGAGGGCCTGAAGGAGACGGCGGATCTGCTCAAGCAGCCGGGGAAAGTCGAGGAACCGCCCGCCAGCACCGGCTTGTCCGAGGAAGACGATGACGACATGCGCCATGCACCGCCGCCGAATCAGTTCGATGCGCAGCGCGAAGGTCACACGACCGCGATATTGTGCATCGCCGGCCGTGGCGAACTGGACGCGCTCGCCGGCATGATCGCCGTGCAGCTGCTGCGCAAACACGGCCTGATCGCCGACCTGGCGTCGTACGCGCGATTCGCGCGGACGAATTTCGCGGACATCGATCTCGACGGCGTGCCGATCATCTGCATCGTCTCGTTCGATGCGACGGAATCGCCATCGTATCTGCGCAACCTGCAACGGCGCCTGCGCCTGCGCGCGCCGCAGGCCGAGCAGATCGTCGGCATCACCGACCCGGGCAACCTGCTCGATCCCGACGGTTTCCTGCGCGAGACCACCAGCGCGACGTCGTTCAAGCAGATCGTGGATCTGTGTGTGGCCGCCGCGCGCCGCCAGACCGAGGACAGCGTCGCGTGGAAAGGGCTGACCATGGTCCCCGAGGAAGCAGCGCCTGCCACGCCCGCTCTGGAAGCGCCGCCATCGGCGCTCGGAACGGATCTGCAGGGCGCGTAATCCACCCGTTCCCGATATCCATGTTTGCCCGCATACGGTATTTCCCTAACTGAATCTCGTAAATTGTGTGTTAAAGTAAAAATTGTAATAATCAGCAACACACGATTGGAAAGTCGTGGTATCTGCGATGTGAGGGGGAAATATGCGCGATTCCTTATCCACCAGGAAGAAAGTGCTCGATGCCGCAGAGGAAGCCTACGCGACCATCGGCGTTGAAGGGCTGACGTTGCGGCTGGTCACCGAGCGCGCACTCGTCAATCTGGCTTCTATCAACTACCATTTCGGTACCAAGCGGGCGCTTGCCGAGGAGATGCTCAGACGACGGCTCGAGCCTCTGCATCGCGACCGGCTGGCGCTGCTGGATGCCGCGGAACATGCCTACGGTCGTGATCTCCGGGTCTCGCACGTCGTGGCGGCCATCGTGCTTCCCAGTGTCGGCCGCATCCTGGGAGCAGCCTCACGCACGCATCTGGCGGCGTTCTTCGCCCGCAGCGCGGCCGACCCGGCGCCGTTGATCCGCGACGCGATGACGTTGCAGTTCGAGATGTACAGCGAGCGTTTCGATGCGGCCTTCGTGCGTTGCATGCAGGGTATGCTCGAATCCAGCACGCTGTGGCGGGTGCGGCTGTTGTTCAATGCGTTACCGGGCACGATCATGAACCCGAACGCCATCATTCTGCTGCAGAACCTGCTGGCGCAGCCCGCGCTGACCCCTGCCGACATCGTGATGCGATTCGCCGCGGTGATCGACTGCAAGGAGGGAAGCGCTTCGGACGCCGTGGCGGTGCACGATCAGTTGATCGCGATGGAGCAGGTCGTGTTGCTGATCCCGGCCTATCGCCAACTGAATATCTCGCTCGAGCGCGAAATCGGCAGTCACGGGTTGCCCGAGACCCAGCCGGCGATCTGAAAGGCCGCGGCCCGCCGTGGCCGCCCACCCGCGGGCGCGGCGCCTTCGGCCGGCACGAGGCGGCCATCCGCATGCCGGTCGGGTCGGCGGCTTCCCCGCTGTTCCGATCTCCTCGCCGTTCCTTCCAGCTGTCCCGTCTCCCGTGCTACCCCGCGTACAGGGCCGGCATCGTCATTTCCGCCTTTTCTCCCGGTCGCGTCCGCATGGGTCGTCCGCATGACGGCCGGGCCGCGCTTCGTCCACGTGTGCTGTCCTGCAGGGGCGCAGGCCTGGCGCTATCGCGCAGGCCCCGTGCGCGCTCGCTGGAAAGTCGATACGCATGATCCGTACGGTCGGCGCGACGATGTGGCGACGACCGGAAGAATCATCCTTCTTTCAGTCTGTTCCTCTATTCCTCCCGCCGGTGTTCGCGCGGCTTTTCAAGGCCGTTATATTAAATTCGAGCCGAGCCATCAAGCTTTTCAATGAACGGCCGTAATCCGAAGGGTGGCAAGCGGAATATGCGGTGAATCGGCCGTCGGCAGGCGCGCCGTGTTTTTCTTTAAAAGTTGGTGTTGGTGAAGCGATGGGAGTCCGCTGGTGAATGTTTCAGCCAAACAATTTTTGTCCTTCTCACCGCTGCTGGTCGGCGGACTGGGCGCGGCGGCGGTGGTCGTCTGCGGGGGAGTCGGCATGGCGAGCCTGCTCGCCGCCTTGATCCTGCTCGGCGTGGGGGCGGCGCTGGTCATGGCGCAGGCGGCGGATGGCCGACGCGGCGCCGAAGTGCTCGGGCGCGTGCTCGACGAGCGCCAGCAATTCGGCGAATCGATGGCGACCGTCTGGGCCGCGCAGATCGAGATGTCGAGGATGCAGTCGGAAGAAGCGGTGGCGGCGCTGGCGGGACGGTTCGCGGCGATCGTCGGACGGCTCGATCAATCGGCGCGCGAGGCGGGGCAAGGCGGCGACGCGGACGCGACCCGCGTTTTCCGGCACAGCGAGGACGCGTTGGGCGGCGTGGTCTCGTCGTTGCACGCGGCCACCAGCAGCAAGGCCGCCATGCTCGAAAAGGTACGCGGCATGAACGATTTCACCGTCGAATTGCAGCAGATGGCGAAGGAGGTCGCGGGCATTGCGTCGCAGACGACCCTGCTGGCGCTGAACGCGGCGATCGAGGCGGCCCGGGCCGGCGTCGCGGGCCGGGGCTTTGCCGTGGTCGCCAACGAGGTACGGATGCTGTCGCTGCAATCGAGCGAGACCGGCAAACGCATCGCGCAGAAGGTCGGCGTGATCAGCGAGCGTGTCACCGAGGCATGCGCGATCGCCGAGGCGTCGGCGCGCGCCGACGAAACGGCAATCGTCTCGTCCGAGCAGACGATCGAGCGGGTCCTCGCGGACCTGCGCCAGGTGACCGAGACCCTCGCGGGCGCGGGCGAGAGATTGCGCACCGAGAACATCGGCATCAAGCGCGAGATCGACGAATCGCTGGTGCAACTTCAGTTCCAGGACCGCGTAAGCCAGATCATGGGCCACACGCGGACGAACATCGAGCGCTTTCCGCAGTTTCTGGCGTCGAACCGGCAAGCCTATCGCGACAGCGGCGAACCGGTCCGCCTCGAGGCGGCGGGACTGCTCGCCGAACTGCAGAGCAGCTATGCGATGTCGGATGAGCATGCCGCGCACGGCGGAACCGTCAAGCGCGCGCCCGCGCCGGACAGCGAAATCACTTTTTTCTGAGAAATATATGGCCAAGACCATCATGATCGTCGACGACTCGGCCTCGGTCCGGCAGGTCGTCGGTATCGCCCTGAAAGGCGCGGGTTACGAGGTGCTGGAGGGCAACGACGGCGCCGACGCGCTCGCCAAGCTCAACCGGCTGGCCGGCAAGCGTGTCCATCTGATCATCAGCGACGTGAACATGCCGAACATGGACGGCATCAGTTTCGTGAAGGCGGTCAAGCAACTGCCGCTCTTCAAATTCGTGCCGATCATCATGCTGACGACGGAGTCCCAGGAAACGCGCAAGCTCGAGGGACAGGCGGCCGGGGCCAAGGCCTGGGTGGTCAAGCCCTTCGTGCCCGAGCGCCTGCTGGGTGCGGTGCAGAAGCTGGTGGCACCATGACATCGGCCGCCGGACCGGACGACGAAGCCGGCGCGCGGCCGCCGGCCGCCATGGAGCCGAAACGCCTGTCGATCGACGGCGAGATGACGATCTACCGGGCGACCGAGCTGAAGGAATGCCTCGCGCGCACGTTCCATGGCGACGCGGCAGGCGACTTGCCGGCGGTGCCGGGATCGAATCGCGACGTGGACCTGGACCTGTCCGAAGTGAGCGAACTGGATGCGGCGGGGCTGCAGTTGCTGCTGCTGTTCAATCGCCGCGCGTGCATGCACAACCGGCGGCTGCGTCTGGTGGCGCCCAGCGCCGCCGTGCGGGATGCGCTGGCGCTGGTTCATCTGACGCGGGCTTTCGAGTACGCGCCGTCGGAAAACCGCCTGTTGACCGTCTCCGGCGAGTCGTGAGATGAACCTCGATCAAGCGTGGCAAACCTTTTTCGCCGAATGCGCCGAACTCCTGGAGGAAATGGAAAGCGCATTGCTTTCGATCGGCCATGACGATCAATGCGCGGAACAGATACGCGTGATCTTCCGGGCGGCACATACGATCAAGGGTTCGGCCGGGCTGTTCGGCCTGGATGGCATCGTCGCGTTCACCCACGATCTGGAGAGCGTGCTGGACGAGGCGCGGGAAGGCCGCCTGCCGATGGACGCCGTCCTGATCGAGTTGCTGCTCAACTGCCGCGACCATGTCGGCCGGCTGGTCGATTACGCCGCCGCCCATCCGCACCGGGCGGGCGAACGCGGCGCGCAGGATGCGGCCCTTGACGCCGAGGGCGTACCGTTGTCGGTGGCGCTACGCCGCTATCTCACCCCGTCGAGCCGCCTGCCCGTTTGCGACGGCGCGGTGCCGTGCGGCGATGCGCATGCCGATGCGCCGGTCGGGGCGCGGACTCGGGCCGACGGCGACGCGCGGATCGAGGCCCATGCCCACGCCGGCGGCGAGGCTTCCCGCACCGCGCGGCCGGCGGCCGGCAACGCGGCGGCGCACGACACGAGCGACAGCGAGAACTGGCATATCTCGCTGCGCTTCGGCGAGGACGTCATGCGTCACGGCATGGATCCCCTGTCCTTCATCCATTACCTGCAGACGGTCGCCGAGATCGTTTCCGTCGAGACGCTCGTGGGGCGGCTGCCCGGGGTCGCCGAGATGGACCCGGAAACCTGTTACCTGAGTTTCGAGATCGCGTTTCGCAGCGCCGCGGACAAGGCGAGCATCGAGAACGTCTTCGAGTTCGTGCGCGACGATTGCGACATCCGCATCCTGCCGCCGCACAGCCGGATGGACGACTACCTGGCGCTGATCCGCGACTGTCCCGAGAGTGAGAACGTCCGGCTGGGCGAAATCCTGGTGCGCTGCGGCACGCTGACCGCCCGCGAACTGGAGAACGCGCTCGCCGATCAGGCCGCGGCGGCCGCGCTCAGCAATGACGTGCCGCTGCTCGGCGACCTGCTGGTCGATCAGGGCGCGGTGCAGCCGAAGGTCGTGGCGGCGGCGCTCGACAAGCAACGGCGCGTGAGCCACGTCAAGGCACAGGAAAACCGCTCGGTGCGGGTCGACTCCGACAAGCTCGACCGGCTGATCGACCTCGTCGGCGAACTGACGATCGCCGGCGCGAGCATCGGCGTGCTGGCCCAGCGCGCCGACAATGCCGAATTGCTGGAGTCGGTGTCGACGCTCGCGACCCTCGTGCAGGACGTGCGCGACAGCGCGCTGCAGTTGCGCATGGTGAAGATCGGCTCGACGTTCAGCAAGTTCCAGCGCGTCGTCCACGACGTGTCCGCCGCGCTGGGCAAGGACATCGTGCTGGAGACAGCGGGCGAGGACACCGAACTCGACAAGGCGGTGATCGAGAAGATCGGCGACCCGCTGACGCATCTCATCCGCAATGCGATGGACCACGGCATCGAGTCCGTCGCGCAGCGCCGCGCGAAGGGCAAGCCGGCGCAGGGCACGGTCCGGCTCAACGCCTATCACGAGGCCAGCCATATCGTGATCGAGATCGTCGACGACGGTGCGGGACTGAACCGCGAGAAGATCTTCGCGAAAGCGGTCGAGCGCGGACTGGTGGACGCCGGCAAGACGCTGAGCGAGCGCGAGGTGTTCGAACTGATCTTCGAGCCGGGCTTCTCGACCGCCGACGCGGTGACCAATCTGTCGGGCCGCGGCGTGGGCATGGATGTGGTGAAGAGCAATGTGCTGGCGTTGCGCGGCAGCGTGTCGCTCGACAGCAAGGAAGGGCTGGGCACCATCGTGCGGGTGACGCTGCCGCTCACGCTCGCGATCATCGACGGCTTTCTGGTGGAGGTGGCGGATTCGATCTTCGTCCTGCCGCTGGGCGTGGTCGAGGAATGCATCGAATTCGCGCCCGAGCCCGACCAGCACCGCGACTATCTCGACCTGCGGGGCAGCATTCTGCCGTTCGCCCGGCTGCGCGACGTGTTCGAACTGACCGGCGTGCCGCGGCGGCGCGAGAACGTGGTCGTGATCCGGCATGCGGGGCGCAAGTTCGGGCTGGTGGTGGACAAGCTGCTCGGCGAATTCCAGACCGTCATCAAGCCGCTGAACCGGCTGTTCGAGAGAAACCGCCTGATCAGTGGCTCGGCGATTCTCGGCAGCGGCAGCGTCGCGCTGATCCTGGATGTCGGCGCGCTCGCGCAGCGGCTGGAACAGGAGGCGTCGAGCTATGCCTGAGCGATGAGCCCCATCCCCGCGTCCGACCCGTGCGTCCGACACACCAGCGTTACCCGATGAACCGCACGACATGCAGGCCGGACCCCGGGTTCGACCCATCAGCAATCCGTATCGGTCGATCCGTCGAATCCACCCGGCGCGGATCGCGGATTCGACTACCTCACGAGGGACGCAATGAACTGGTTCACGAATATGAAGATCGGCGGCAAGCTCGCCCTCGCGTTCACCATCACGGTGCTCCTGAGCCTGGTGCTGGGCGCGGTGGCGTTGTTTCAGCTGAATGCGCTGAACAGCAACACGAACGCGCTTGCCAACAACTGGTTGCCGTCCGTCGGCATCATCGGCGAGATGCGCTCGCGGCTGTATGATTTCCGCGTCAACGAACTGCAGCGCCTGCTCTCCAGCACAGACGCGGAGAAAAGCACGTTCGACGGTTTGATGGACACCGCGCACACGCGCTATCTCGCCGCGCAGCACGCGTACGAACCGATGATTGCCGAAGGCGCGGAACGCAACGGCTACCAGGAGTTCGGCCGGAAGATGGCGCGCTACATGGACCTGCACGAGCAGGTGATGGGCTTCGCGAAGCGCGGCGACGAAGCAAGCGCGCTGACGCTCGCGCGCGGCGACGAATCGCGGGCCCGCACCGAGATGACGCAGTCGCTCGAAGATCTGGTGAAGGTCAACACGGACGGCGGCGTGCGAGAAGCCAACCAGTCGGCGGCCACCTTCGTCTCCGCCCGCAACTGGATCGTCATCGACGCGCTGGTGATCGCCGTGCTGAGCGTGATCGTCGGCACGCTGATCACGCGCAGCGTGTCGGCGCCGCTGCGCGACGCGGTACTGCGCGTGAACCGCCTGGCGGCGGGCGAACTGGTGATCGACAGCCGGCAGAATGCGCGGGACGAAGCCGGGCAGGTGCTGAGCGCGGTACAGAACATGACGGAAACGATGAAGCGCGTGACCGAAGGTCAGCAGCGGCTCACCGAAGCCGCGAACCGCGGCGACTTCACCGCCCGCATCGATACCCGTGGTCTGCAGGGATATCAATCCGAACTGGCCGAAGGCCTGCACCGGTTGCTGCACAC
>JBPBQT010000310.1:0-10019 GCA_050955065.1 Janthinobacterium lividum
CCCCAGTGCGCCGGTCGCCGATGCCCAGAGCACCGATGCCCAGGCCGCGCAGACGCGCAAGCAGGCCATCATCCAGGCCGCCGTCGAGCGTGCGCGCCTGCGGCGCCTGGCCGATACCTCGTCGAACGACCCACGATGAATCCAGACAAGTGCCAGGCGCTCTACGAGACGCTGCGGGAACTCAACCCGCATCCCACGACCGAACTGGTCTACACCACGCCGTTCGAACTGCTGATCGCGGTGCTTCTGTCCGCGCAGGCGACCGACGTCTCGGTCAACAAGGCAATGGCCCGGATGTTTCCGGTGGCGAACACGCCGGCGACGGTGCTGGCCCTCGGCGAGGCCGGGGTGACCGAATACATCAAGGCCATCGGACTTTACCGTGGCAAGGCCCGGAACGTGATCGCGACCTGTCAGGCGTTGATCGCGCACCATGGCGGCGAGGTGCCGCCACGACGCGAAGCGCTCGAAGCGCTGCCCGGCGTCGGTCACAAGACGGCGAACGTGATCCTGAACACCGCGTTCGGCGAACCGGTGATCGCCGTCGACACGCATATCTTCCGGGTCGCCAACCGGACGGGGCTCGCGCCCGGCAAGGATGTCAAGGCCGTCGAGGCGGCGCTGGTTGCGGTCACGCCCACCGAGTTCCTGCACGACGCCCATCACTGGCTGCTGCTGCACGGGCGGTATGTGTGCAAGGCGCGCCGTCCGGAGTGCTGGCATTGCGCGATCGAGCCGCTGTGCGAGTTCAGGGAGAAGACGCTCGCCCCCAGCGACGAGGCCCGCCCCGCGCCGGCACGACGCGGCGGCACGAAGCGTACAATCGATTCCTGAAGCGAATCCTGTCACCGCCCGCCCCGTTCATCGCGCACGCTCTCCCCACTCATGTTCAATCCCAGCCGAGAAGAAGTCCGCCAGTTCTTTTGCGCGATATGGCGCAAGCAGCGCGATCGGGAAATCCTCACGCCGCTCGAGACGATTGCCGCCGACTGGATCGTCGAACACCCGGAATACCGGGACGCGCTGGCCGATGCCGACGATGCGGCCGACCGGGATTACACGCCCGAGCAGGGTCAGAGCAACCCCTTCCTGCATCTGTCGATGCATCTGGCGATCAGCGAGCAGATCTCGATCGATCAGCCTCCGGGCATCCGCGTCGCGCACGAACGCCTGGCCGCGCGCCTCGGGTCGTCGCACGAGGCGCAGCACCAGATCATGGACTGCCTGGGAGAAACGCTCTGGGAGGCGCAGCGCAGCGGCGCGCCCCTGGATTCCAGCGCCTATATCGAACGAATCCAACGGCGCGCCACGCACGGTTGAGCGGGCGCGACGCGGCAGCGGCGGCTACGGGTGCGGCTACGGCTGAGACCGGGGTCGGAATTGCGGCTGAGATCGGGGTCGGAATTGCGGCTGAGATCGGGGTCGGAGCCGAGCGCCCGCGTGGCCTCACTTCCGGACGGTCAGATCGCCGGGAAGCGACGCGATGTACGCCGCCATATTGCGCAGATCCGACTCCGACATGCCTTGCACCTGCGCGCGCATGATCGCATTGTCGCGGCCGATGGCCGGATTCGCGTTGCCCATCTGGTACTGCCTGAGCGCGTAATACGTATAGTCGGCGTGCTGCCCGGCCAGTTTCGGATACGTTCCGCTGACGGGATTGTTCAGCCGCGCGCCGTGGCAGGCGGCGCAATTGGTGGCCTCGACCAGCGCGCGTCCGGCCTCGATATCGGCGGCGAACGCCACCTGCGCCGTCTGCATCGCCAGTCCCGCGCCGAACGCCGCGAGCGCCGCGTAAAACTTGTTCATGACTTCTCCTGTCCCGTCGTGCCGGACCCCGTCATTTGACGGCGTTGTCCTTGCTGGTGGGCGTCTGCGCGGCATAATAGGCGGCGATGTCGGCGATGTCCTGGTCGCTCAGCGAGACGGCGATCGCGTGCATCGTCGCGTAATGGCGGTTGCCGTTGCGGTACTCGCGCAGCGCACTGGCGATGTAGCCCGCATTCTGACCGCCCAGCTTGGGCACGTGATAGACCTCGGGGAAAGCGGTCCGGTAGTCCTCGATGCCATGGCAGCCGATGCACATCGCCACCTTGTACTTCGCTGCCTCCGGGTTGCCGACGGGATCGGCATGGGCACCGGACGCGGCCAGGGCCGCCAGCGTCAGTGCGGCCGTCATGACGGATTTTTTCATATATTGCAACCTGGGCATGAAGGGGACAGGCCGAAAAAGCCGAGATATTGTAACCTTCCGTCGTACCCGAGTCCACTTGACGCAGGCGGCTCGGACGCGTCTTATTCGCGTACCTCGACGCGCGGATGCGCCACCCGATGATACGGCGCAATGAGGCTTACAATAGTAATGAATCCGACGAAGACATACTGCTACGCCACGGCACGTGCCGCCGCGTGGCCGCGCACCGGCCAAGGAGGCCCGACCACATGACATCGCTAGACCAGCTCAAACAGTACACCACCGTCGTCGCCGACAGTGGCGATTTCCGGTTGCTCGAGGAATACAAGCCGCAGGACGCCACGACGAATCCGTCGCTGATCCTCAAATCGGTGCAGAAGGAAGAATACCGGCCGCTGCTCGAAAAGACGGTGCAGGATCACAAGGGCCAGCCGATGGGCAAGATCATCGACGAACTGATCATCGCGTTCGGTCAGGAAATCCTGAAGATCATCCCGGGCCGCGTCTCCACCGAGGTCGACGCGCGGCTGTCGTTCGATACCGCGGCGACCATCGACAAGGCGCACGGCCTGATCGAAAGCTACAAGGGCTACGGCGTCGATCCGAAGCGGGTGCTGATCAAGATCGCGTCGACGTGGGAAGGCATCCGCGCGGCGGAGAAGCTGCAAAGCGAAGGCATCGACTGCAACATGACGCTGCTGTTCTCGCTGCCGCAGGCCGTCGCGTGCGCCGAGGCGAAGGCGAAGCTGATCTCCCCGTTCGTCGGCCGGATCTACGACTGGTACAAGAAGAGCGCGGGCGCGGATTGGGACGAGGCGCGCGATGGCGGCGCGAACGATCCGGGCGTCACGTCGGTGAAGCGGATCTATTCGTACTACAAGAAGTTCGATTATCCGACCGAGGTGATGGGCGCGAGCTTCCGCACGGTCTCGCAGATCACGGAACTGGCGGGTTGCGATCTGCTGACGATCAGCCCCGACCTGCTGAAGAAGCTGGCCGAATCGAACGAGCCGGTCACGCGCAAGCTCGATGCGGATGCGTCGATGAAGGAATCGATCGAGCGCGTCAGCATCGACGAGTCCACGTTCCGCTTCCAGCTCAACGACGAGGCGATGGCCACCGAGAAGCTCGCCGAGGGCATTCGTCAGTTCGCCGCCGACGCGATCAAGCTCGAGAAGCTCATTCTCGAACTGCAGAAGTAAGAGTGATCGGGCAATGCGGCCGCCATCCGGCGCAGCCGCATTGCCCGGCCGCGCGAAGGAACACCCTGCGCCGTGCCGTTTCCCCGTTTCGGGAGGCGGCGACGGCGCTTTGCATCAGGTGTCAGTGTTCGGCCATGTCCATATAGTCTTCCGGCCGCGTGCGGTCCTCGGGTCCCTTCAGACGCATCGCGCGCACCGCGATGCTGACCACGACGGACACGGCCAGATTGACCAGCAACGCCCACACCGCGGCGTAGCCCGGCACCGCCAGGTCGCCGAAATGCAGCACGAACACCGACGACTTGAAATGCATCGAGCCGGCCATCGACGTGCCGGTGACGATGCCCGCCAGCCAGCCCGCCAGCAGGCCCCGATAGTCGAGAAAGCGCGTGAACAGACCCAGCGCGATCGCCGGCAGCGTCTGGATGATCCAGATGCCGCCGAGCAACTGCAACTGGATCGCGAACTGCAGCGGCAGGAACACGATGAAGGCCACCGCCCCCAGTTTCACCAGCAGCGAGACGAACTTCGCCACATCGGTTTCCTTCTTGCCCGACATGTTCCGGTTGAAGAACACGCGGTGGATGTTGCGCGTGTACAGATTCGCCGCGGCGATCGACATGATCGCCGCGGGCACCAGCGCGCCGATGCCGATCGCCGCGAACGCCACGCCGACGAACCACGACGGGAAGAAGTGCAGGAACAGCGCGGGCACCGCGAAGTTCGGGCCGTAGACCTTGAAGTACGGCGCGAACTCGGGCATGTCCTTGACGCCGGAGGCCAGCGCCATGTATCCGAGCAGGCCCAGCAGACCCAGCACGATCGAATAGGCCGGCAGCAGCGCCATGTTGCGCCGGATCGCGCCGCCCGACGAGGCGCTCAGCAAGGCCGTCACCGAGTGCGGATACAGGAAGACCGCGACCGCCGAGCCGATCATCAGCGTCGCGTATGCGCTATAGCCGTTCAGGCTGTTCGCGTCGGGCGCCTTCATCAGCAGCTTCTCCACGGGAATCGTGCTGAAGATGTGCCCGAAACCGCCCAGCTGCGCGGGAATCACGATCATCGCCGCGGCGATCGTCACGTAGATCAGGATGTCCTTGACCACCGCGATCATCGCCGGCGCGCGCAGACCGCTGGTATACGTGTACGCCGCGAGGATCAGAAAGGCGATCAGCAGCGGCAGTTCGCCCAGCCAGCCCTTGGTTTCCAGACCCAGGCCGCCGATCACGACCTCGATGCCGACGAGCTGCAGCGCGATGTACGGCATCGTCGCGACGATGCCCGTGAAAGCGACGGCGAGCGCCAGCGAGCGGCTGCCGAACCGCGCGTGGACGAAATCCGCCGCGGTGATGTAGCCGTGTTTCTTCGCCACCATCCACAGCTTCGGGAAGACCACGAAGGCGAACGGGTAGATCAGGACCGAATACGGGATCGCGAAGAAACCGGTCGCGCCCGCGCCGAACACCAGGGCCGGCACCGCAACGAAGGTGTAGGCGGTGTACAGGTCGCCGCCGAGCAGGAACCAGGTGATCAGCGTGCCGAAGCGCCGGCCGCCCAGGCCCCACTCGTCGAGTTGCGCGAGATCGCCCCGGCGCCAGTTCGCCGCGAGGAAACCGATCACGGTGACGCCGACGAAGAAGAGGATGAAAACGGTGGTGGCGGTGGCGTTCACTTCGCGCCTCCGTTCCGGGAACGTGCGCCGCGGTAATACGCGCGGGTCTTGAGATACACCAGCGCGGTGATCGCGGAGCTGATCACGACCCACAGCAACTGGTACCAGTAGAAATAGGGAAAGCCCCACAGCACCGGTTCGATGCTGTTGTAAAACGGTACCCACATCAGGGCGATGTAAGGCACAAGCAAGAGCCAAAGCCAGTGCTTTGCCTTCGCGTGGGGTGCGTCCGAGCGTGCCATGGCGGTCTCCCAAGTCAGTCCCCTCCCCGGCGATTGTTTTCTGAGACAACCGGTGGAGGAAGCAAAGCCTGCAAGGGTATAAGAGCGGGGGAAGCGCGGTCAAGCGGCAAGCGCGCCGCCCGGCGCGGCTTTGTCAAGATGCGCGTGAATGCGTTGTCCTGGCGAGACAGGGGCGGATCACCCGGCGAGACGGAACGGACAGCCGGCGGGAAGGGGCGGACCGATCGGCGAGACGGCACGGATCAGCCGGCTGAGCGGCGAGCACACCTGTGGGCCGCTCGCCGCCGCATGCACCTCGCGCTCAGATGACGAAACGCTCGCCGTCGGGGCTGACGGCCTTGAGCGCCGTGATCCAGCGGCCCGCCGGCAGCCGGTAGTGCTTGCCGACGTAGGCGGCGCGCAGTTGCAGGTCGGCCCAGGCGAAATCGAGCGGCGGCCCGTTGAACGCCAGCGCGATCCGGTTGCCTTCGTGCACTTCGGGCAGCGCGATCACGCGGCCGTCGAACGCGGCTCCCAGGTGCCGCATGTTGCGCTCGAAGCTCGGGTGGTCGCCGAACAGGTTGACCGTCAGCATGCCGGGCGCGGCGAGCGTCGCGCGGCAGGCGCGATAGAACGCCACGCTGTCGAGCATCGGCCCGCGCGCGGTCGCATCGTAGAGATCGACCTGCAGCACGCCGAGCTGGCCATGATGCTGCGCGTCGTTCACGTAGTCCCACGCGTCCGCCTCGATCACCGCGAGCCGGGCGTCGTCGTCGGGCAACGCGAACATGCTGCGCGCGGCGATGACCACCGACGGGTTCAGCTCGACCGCCTCGACGCGGCTTTGCGGCAGTTCGCGATAACACCACTTGGTCAGCGCCGCGGCGCCCAGGCCGAGCTGCGTGACGCGCGCGGGCGCGTCGAGGAACAGCAGCCAGCCCATCATCTGCTCGGCGTACTCGAGTTCGAGTTCGAAGGGCTTGCGCAGGCGCATCGCCCCCTGCACCCACTCGGTGCCGAAGTGCAGATAGCGCACGCCGGCCAGTTCCGAAAACGTGACGGGGGCGAAGCGCGGCTGGCGCGCGCGGACCTGCCGGTCGGCCTGCGCGAGCGCCGCGGGCATCTCGCGCTTCGCGCGCTTGTCGTGCGACGCGCGCGTGGGCGATGCGTCCTCGTCCTCATCTTCGGCCAGCGCGACGGGGGGCGCCGTCCGGCGTTCGCCCCGGCCGAATGCGCGGGCCTCGGCCGACGCGCGCTTGATAAGCTTGCTCATACGGTTCTCATCCTGCTATGGCGCGCCAGGCGCTGAGTTTCTGATCGAACGAGAGCATAGCATTCGCTGGGCTTGACGAAGGAAGAACCCGCTCGGGTTCGCGGGACGACCATCACAGGCACGGACATGGAACGTCTGGCCATCCGACCAGAGCCGGACCCTCACGCGATTATGTACCATATCCTGTACAGGTGCTAGAATCCCCGCTTTTCATGCTGCTTTATGGAGTGATGACATGCGCACTGTCCATTTCACCGAGGCCCGTGCTAATTTGAAAACGATCATCGATCAGGTGGTCGAGGACGCGGATGTCACCCTGATCACGCGCCGCGATGCGCCCAACGCCATCGTCATGTCGCAGGACCACTACGACAGCCTGATGGAAACGGTGCACTTGCTCCGCTCACCCGCGAACGTCGCGCACCTCGAACGCTCGATTGCCCAGCTTCGCAACCGCGAGGTTGCCGAACGTGCGCTCGACGAAGCGCCATGAGCACTCGGCGGGTGCTTTTTACAGGGGAAGCCTGGGACGACTACCTGTACTGGCAGGCTCAGGGCCGCAAAACGCTGAAACGCATCAATCAGCTCATTCGCGAGATGCAGCGCACCCCTTTCGACGGAATCGGCAAGCCCGAGCCGCTCAGGGCGAATCTTTCCGGATTCTGGTCGCGTCGAATCGATGACGCGAACCGTCTGATTTACGAGGCGGAAGAACTTCAGATCAATATCGTCTCCTGCCGCTATCACTATTAGCCAGCCTCGACGCGATGCACGCCGGCGCTAGGCAGCGCGCAATGCCTGCCACACCGCCAGCTTTTGCTCGAACGACAGCGTCGCATTGGCCGGGCTCGACGAAGGCAGGACAAACGTCCGATAGCCGGCCTCGGCCAGCAGCGGCGCGAACCGCCCGGCCGTCTTGCCGTTGAAGCACAGCGTATGGAGTTGCGGCGCCCGCATGCCCAGGCCCGCGAAGTCGTTCGGCCGGGCATGGCGGATCGCGGCATCCAGGCTGCCCTCGCGGTGGCACGCCGCCAGCACGTCCCACAGCCCCACGCCGTGAGACAGCAGACGTTCGAGGCGCTGCGCATAGGCGAGCGACACCAGGTCCTCATCCAGCACGGCGCCGATCAAACGCCAGAATTGATTGCGCGGGTGCGCGTAGTACTGTGCGGCGCCAAGCGACGCGACGCCGGGGAAACTGCCCAGGATCATGATCCGGGTGCGCGCGTCGAGTACCGGCGCGAAGCCAGCAAGTGCGGCAAGTGCGGCGGGCGCGACGTCCGGGTCGTCTATCGCGACGGGCGGGACGCGCGCCGGTTTTCGAGAAGATGCCATAGCGCGGGAAGAAAACACTCGGTGATCATCAATGGCGCGCCCCGACGCTCGAACAGCGAACGGCGCGCAACGACCACGTAGCGATCGGGGCCCATGCGGTGCGATTCGCCCGCCTCGCCCGCCTCGCCCGCCTCGCCCGCCTCGCCATCAGCGCCATGCGGCAGGCCGGCAAGGGGATCTGTCGAAGACCAGGCGCGCCGTACGGCGAGCCGGCGCGAGACGAGCAACGAACGGCGCACCGCGGGGTCGTGATACAGAAGATCGGCCAGGGGACGCGTGCGCAGCACGCGTATCGATTTCCAGACACCATGGCTGTGCGCCACGGGGGTCACACTGTGCGCGGCGACGCAGGGCACACCGTCGACGCTCAGCACGACTTCGCGCGTCCATACGCGCAGTGGACGAATCGATCCCGCGAAAGACGCTGATCGCGCCGACCCGGCCCCGCGCCCCGGTGAACGCGCCACGCTGCCGGACATCGATGGCCGGTGGCGCGAACCGCGGCCTCCAATCACGGGCCGCAGGCAGACGTTTTCATCCGGCCAGGCCGCCGCGATGGTTTCGCGCAGCACCCGCACGCTGACCGGACCCAATTGCGCCAGATGCGCGGTCAACGATCCGCCCCGGCTCACCCAGTCCTTCTGCTCGGCGCTGAGAAGCGGCCCGGGCCGCACGCGCCAACGCGCGCCGTGCGCCGACACGCCGACGGCATTCGCCACGCCTGGCGGGCCAAGCGCGTTACCGCGCGTCGGCCGCTGCCGCGTTTCCCGACGCCCGGCATGACGCGGCACGCGATGCGCGAGCGATATCCCGCCCGGGCGCGACGCGTCGTCCTTCACGCGCGTGCGCCCTGCCTGGCCGCACGCTCCGTACTCGCGCTCGTCACGGTGAGGTGAGCGCGCTACTTGCCGGCGGCGGCCAGCAACAGGCTGTTCGCCCGACGCACGTAGGCGTTCGGATCCTCCAGACTGCCGCCCTCGGCCAGCAGCGCCTGGTCGAACAGCAAGTGACACCAGTCGTCGATGTGCGGCGTGTCGGCGCTCAGTTGCTTGACCAGCGGATGTTCCGGGTTGATCTCGAGGATCGGCTGCGCGGCGGGGGCGTTCTGCCCTGCCGCTTTCAGCATGCGCTGCAGATAGCCGCTCATCGCGCCGTCGTCGGCCACCAGGCACGACGGCGAATCCGTCAGACGGAAGGTCAGACGCACGTCCTTGGCCTTGTCCTTGAGCACTTCCTTCGCCTTCTCCACCAGCGGCTTCAGCGCGTCGCCCACCTGCTCCTGCACTTCCTTCTCGGCTTCGTCGGGCACCAGATCCAGATCCCCGCGCGCGACGCTGGCGATCGGCTTGCCTTCGAATTCGGTCAGGAAGGACAGCATCCATTCATCGACGCGGTCCGACAGCAGCAGCACCTCGATACCCTTCTTGCGGAACACTTCCAGATGCGGGCTGTTGCGCGCGGCGCGCCAGCTGTCGGCGCTGACGTAATAGATCTTCGTCTGCGAATCCTTCATGCGGCCGACGTAGTCGGCGAGCGACACCGTCTGCGCGTCGCTGTCGTCATGCGTGCTGGCGAAACGCACCAGCTTCGCGAGCCGGTCGCGGTTCGCGTTGTCCTCGCCGATGCCTTCCTTCAGCACCTGGCCGAACTCGCCCCAGAACGTGCGGTACTTGTCGGTTTCGTTCTCGGCCAGTTCCTCGAGCATCGACAGCACGCGCTTGGTCACGCCGTCGCGGATCGCCCGCACGTCACGGCTTTCCTGCAGGATCTCGCGCGACACGTTCAGCGGCAGATCGCTGGAATCGACCACGCCGCGAATGAAGCGCAGGTAGGACGGCAGCAGTTGTTCGGCGTCGTCCATGATGAACACGCGCTTCACGTACAGCTTCAGGCCGCCGCGCTGGCTGCGGTCCCACAGATCGAACGGGGCCTTCGACGGCAGGTAGAGCAGTTGCGTGTATTCGGTGCGACCTTCGACGCGGTTGTGCGTCCAGGCCAGCGGCTCGTCCTGCGCATGCGCCAGATGCTTGTAGAAGCTCGTGTACTGCTCGGCGTCGATGTCGTTCTTCGAGCGGGTCCAGAGCGCGCTGGCCTGATTGACCGTCTCGAATTCGTCCTTGAC
>JBPBQT010000311.1:0-9935 GCA_050955065.1 Janthinobacterium lividum
GTCGCGGCAGACGCCAAACATGATCTACAGGAACCGGAAACGGCGCCGACAACGGGTGTTAAGACCGTTCCGCCTTCGGCCTGCGTCCTGATTTTTTCTCGACGAGTGCCGCAGGTGGTGGCGGTGGCGACAACTCACCGCCGAAGCGCATGACAGGCTCGGTGTCATGTACCTGCACTTGATGGACCCGGCCATCGCAAGGACGCAAGACCATCGTCCAGGTGCCCGATTTTTCAGGGTTCCATCCCGATTCAAGCACTTCATATACGATGCTGTCGATCTCGCAATATTCTCCTGCTTCGTAGACGATCATGTTTTTCCCGGTTCGATCTGTTCATCTAAAGGCGTCAAGGTAGCAGTGTTCGGCGACGGCATCACCGAGGTGAGCTTCCCTTTCCACATCCAGCCCTCCCCAATTTTGCAGCACATTGATGGACGGCGTGTAGACGACGCCACTGCTGCTTCGGGCGCGATATGCCTGAATGACGTATAGATCGCCGGAAAACGATGACCAACCTGCTGTTCACGCGGCATCAGGCAGACATTTAGGACAGGAACGTCACCAGCGGGCGGCGGGGCCCCTATGATCCGGCGAGGCCGGATATTGGCTGGCGACGGCGGCTGCCGGCCTCAGAACGCATCGCCCGGCACCCGCACCCAGCCTTCCATCAGCACGCGGGCGCTGCGGCTCATGATGGCCTTCACGACGGTCCATTCGCCGTTCGCGAGGCTCGCCTGCGCGCCGACGCGCAGCGTGCCGGACGGGTGGCCGAAACGCACGGTGGTGCGCTCGCCGCCACCCGCGGCGAGATTCACCAGCGTCCCCGTGATGGCCGCCGCCGTGCCGATCGCCACCGCCGCGGTGCCCATCATCGCGTGGTGGAGCTTGCCCATCGACATCGCCCTGACCAGCAGGTCCACGTCACCCGCGCCGACTGTCTTGCCGCTGGAGGCGACATAGTCCGCCGGCTTCGCGACGAACGCGACCTTCGGCGTGTGCTGCCGGGTCGCGATCGCGGCGATATGGTCGATCAGGCCCATGCGCACGGCGCCGTGCGCGCGGATGGTCTCCAGCATCGCCAGCGCCCTGGGGTCGCCGTTGATGGCCTCCTGCAGTTCCGTGCCCGTGTAGCCGATCGCCTGCGCATCCAGGAAGATGGTCGGGATGCCCGCATTGATCATCGTGGCCTTGAGGGTGCCCACGCCCGGGACGTCCAGATCGTCGACCAGATTGCCGGTGGGGAACATCGCGCCGCCACCGCCATCCTCGTCGGCGGCCGGGTTCATGAATTCGAGTTGAATTTCAGCCGCGGGAAAGGTCACGCCGTCCAGTTCGAAGCTGCCGGTCTCCTACACCGCGCCGCGTTCGACCGGCACATGCGCGATGATGGTCTTGCCGATGTTCGCCTGCCAGATGCGGATGGTGACCACGCCGGAATCCGGGACGCGTTCCGGATCGATCAGCCCGTTGCTGATCGCGAACGGTCCCACGGCGGCGGTCAGGTTGCCGCAGTTGCCGCTCCAGTCGACGAACGCGCGGTCGATGGAGACCTGCCCGAACAGATAGTCGACGTCGTGATCCGGCCGGCTGCTGCGGGAGACGATTACGGTCTTGCTCGTGCTGGACGTCGCCGCGCCCATGCCGTCGATCTGCTTGCCGTACGGATCGGGGCTGCCGATCACGCGCATCAGCAGCGCGTCGCGGGCCGCGCCCGGCTCCCGGGCCCGCTCGGGCAGGTCGTTCAGGCGGAAGAACACGCCCTTGCTCGTGCCGCCGCGCATGTACGTGGCGGGGATGCGAATCTGCGGTGCGTGAGTCGGTGCATGAGTCGGTGCATCAGCCATGAAATGTGGATCCTGTCTTGACGAATGTGAGAGATCGGGCCGCCGCGCGTCTTACGCCGCCGCCTGCGACGATTCGAGAAAGTCCTGCGCGAAGCGCTGCAGGACGCCGCCCGCCTCGTAGATCGACAGCTCCTCGGCGGTGTCGAGCCGGCAGGTCACCGGCACGTGGACGTCGTCGCCACTGCGACGATGGATCACCAGCGTCAGCTCGGCGCGCGGCTGGCGCTCGCCGATCACGTCGAACGTCTCCGTGCCGTCGATGCCGAGCGTTTTGCGGTCCGTGCCCGGCTTGAATTCGAGCGGCAGCACGCCCATGCCGACCAGATTCGTGCGGTGGATACGCTCGAATCCTTCCGCCACGACCGCTTCGACGCCGGCAAGCCGCACGCCCTTCGCGGCCCAGTCGCGCGACGAACCCTGCCCGTAGTCGGCCCCCGCGATGACGATCAGCGGCTGCTTGCGCTGCATGTAGGTCTCGATCGCCTCCCACATGCGTGTCACCTGGCCCTCGGGCTCGATCCGGGTGAAGGAACCGGCCTTTATCGCACCGTCCACCAGCGCCATCTCGTTCCTGAGCGTCGGGTTGGCGAAGGTCGCGCGCTGCGCGGTCAGATGGTCGCCGCGATGGGTCGCGTACGAGTTGAAGTCCTCCTCCGGCAGACCCATCTTCGTCAGATACTCGCCGGCGGCGCTGTCGGCGAGGATCGCATTGGACGGCGAGAGGTGGTCGGTCGTGATGTTGTCGCCGAGCACGGCGAGCGCGCGCATGCCGGTCAGCGTGCGCGCGCCTGCGAGCGCGCCTTCCCAGTACGGCGGCCGACGGATATAAGTGCTTTCTGCGCGCCACTCGTAAAGGGGCGCGGCGCGCTCGCGCGCATCGGTCGAGATCGCGAACATCGGTTCGTAGACGCGGCGGAACTGCTCGGGCTTCACGCTCGAAGCAACGATCGCATTGATTTCCTCGTCGGACGGCCAGAGGTCCTGCAATCTCACCGGTTGCCCGTTCGCATCGGTGCCCAGCACGTCCTTCTCGATGTCGAAGCGGATCGTGCCGGCGATCGCGTACGCGACCACGAGCGGCGGCGAGGCGAGAAACGCCTGTTTCGCATACGGATGGATGCGGCCGTCGAAATTGCGGTTGCCGGACAGCACGGCGGTGGCATACAGGTCGCGCTCGACGACTTCCTGCTGGATGACCGGATCGAGCGCGCCGGACATGCCGTTGCACGACGTGCAGGCATACGCGACCACGCCGAAACCCAGTTGTTCGAGTTCCGGCATCAGGCCGGCTTCTTCCAGGTAGAGCGTGACCGTCTTCGATCCCGGCGCGAGCGAGCTTTTCACCCAGGGCTTGCGTACGAGTCCGACCTTGTTGGCGTTGCGCGCGAGCAGGCCGGCCGCGATCATGTTGCGGGGGTTGTTCGTGTTCGTGCAGCTCGTGATCGCGGCGATGATCACCGCGCCGTCCGGCATCAGGCCGGGTTCGTTCTCGACCTTGCCGCTGATGCCGCGCGCCGCCAGTTCCGACACCGGCAGACGGCGATGCGGGTTCGACGGTCCGGCGAGCGTGCGCACGACCGTCGACAGGTCGAACGTCAGCACGCGTTCGTAGACCGCGTGTGCGAGGTCGTCCGCCCAGAGGCCGGATGCCTTCGCATAGGTCTCGACCAGCGTGACGAGCGCGGCGTCGCGGCCGGTGAGCGTCAGGTAGTCGATGGTCTGCCGGTCGATGTAGAACATCGCCGCGGTCGCGCCGAACTCGGGCGCCATGTTGGCGATGGTCGCGCGGTCGCCGAGCGTGAGGTTCGCGGTGCCTTCGCCATGGAACTCCAGGTAGGCGCCCACCACCTTCGCGTTGCGCAGGAATTCGGTCAGCGACAGCACGATGTCGGTCGCGGTGATGCCGGGCGCGGGCTTGCCGCTCAGCGACACGCCGATGATGTCCGGCAGCCGCATGTACGACGCCCGCCCGAGCATCACGCTCTCGGCCTCGAGACCGCCCACGCCGATCGCGAGCACGCCGAGGGCGTCGACCATCGGCGTGTGGGAGTCGGTGCCGACGAGCGTGTCGGGGAAGGCGACGCCGTTCTGCACCTGCACGACGGGGCTCATGCGCTCGAGGTTGATCTGGTGCAGGATGCCGTTGCCCGGCGGGATCACGTCGACGTTCCTGAAGGCCTTCTTGGTCCAGTCGATGAAATGAAACCGGTCGTCGTTGCGGCGGTCCTCGACCGCGCGGTTCTTGTCGAAACCGCCGAACTCGACGGCGAGCGAGTGATCGACCACCAGCTGGGTGGGCACCACCGGGTTGACCAGCGACGGGTCGCCGCCCCGCGAGGCGATCGCGTCGCGCAGGCCGGCCAGATCGACGAGCGCGGTCTGGCCGAGAATGTCGTGACAGACGACCCGCGCCGGGTACCACGGAAAGTCGAGGTCCTGCTTGCCGTCGATGATCTGCTCGAGCGCGGCGGCGAGCGACGCCGGCGGCGAGCGGCGCACGAGGTTCTCGGCGAGCACGCGCGACGTGTAGGGCAGTTTTTCATAGGCGCCGGGGCGCAGCGCGTCGATCGCGGCGCGGGCATCGAAGAAGTCGAGCGCCGTGCCGGGCAGGGGCTTGCGGTTTGCGATATTCATGTGGGGGCCGGAAGCAGTGACGGATGGTGCGGATGGCTGACTGTCCGCAAGTTGCCTGCCAGTAGCAGGGGCCCATGCTGGGAAAGGAGATTTGCCACTGTGTGCTTCACAAGCATTTCAAAAATGAAATTAATCATTTCATGATTGAAATAACTTAGGCCGGGCGGTCCGGGCTGTTCCAAGCGCCAATCGATGGGACGGCGCCTGGAAGAACGACAACGTCTCGATGCCTTGGCCGGCGGGAACCGTACGCAGGACTTCGGCCGCGTCGAGATCAGCCACGCGGAGCGAGCCCTCGTTCTGGCTGGCGATGAGAACCGTTTTGCCGTTCGCGTGAAACGCCATGTTCATCGGTCCGTTGCTGATGCCTGTCCAGATCGGCATCGAGCAGGATGGCCAGCGGTTCCTCGACACTCGTGACGACGAGATCCCGGTGAGAAAGTTCGCATCGGGAGAGGAAGCCGACGGCGTCGGTTCACTGCCCGTCAAAGTTTCCGTGTCGCGGGGGTTCATGGATTTTGTCCGTTGAAAGTATGCGGATCATTGCGAAGCGCCCATCCCATGGGTGCCGGGCCGTCGGTGCTGCCTGTTACGGCGTTGCGTCCGGGCCTATCGGCGCCACAGGCCGGAATCCGGGCACAGCGTCGCTTTCGCACCATCCAGCAGGATGTGTTCTTCGCCGGCAGACAAGGGCAGGGATGGCAGAACGTCGAAGGCGATCCCGAGCGCGTCGCTCAGACTGGCATCCTCGACCGGAAGCTCCCAGCTCAAAAACACCTGCGCGTTGTTCCGGTCGGCCGCGAAGTCCGCCACGTCGAACGCATTGCCGCCGCGACGAACGACGCCATGCGGCTGACCGGTGTCGAATATCATGGCTGTCCCGCGACGCAGCGGAATACGATGATCGATCACGGGAAAATGCACGTCCAGTCCTCTGTCCTCGCTCAGAAAAAGATTGCAGAAGACCGAGCCGCCGTAATGCGCGCCATCGTGGTGGTAGCGCGCGCCGCGGCAGGCCATCAGCGCCAGTTCGCTGTCGTCGAGGATGCCCGGCAGCGTCAGGGCAGCCGTCCAGTCGCGCATCGCCTGCACGCAGCGCGTGAGGTCCGGCCAGCGCGCCCGCGTTCGCGCCAGCGGCATCGGCTCGACGTCGCCGGGCTCCAGGAACAACTGCATTGCGATCTCCCGCTCCCAATCGGCGACGATGCGCGCGGGCGCCATCGGCACGTCGACCTGCGCGCGGAGCACGATGTCGCTCACGCTGCGGGTGCGGATCGTGTCGCCGCTACGGAAATGGGCGGTCAGACAATCCGGCATGCGAAACGGGAACGGAAATGATTCATGGGGATGCGGGGAATCCATCATTTGCGGTATGAATGACGGCGTGCCGTCATTGTGCCATACGGGGTGGCGAGGAGCGGCCTGTCCGCTTCGGTGCCCCAGCCGCTGTCGTCGGTTCCCATGTCGGCCTCTGCGGGTTGACTGTCAATTCCATCCAGGCGCCGGGACCCCCCACGCTGTGGCGTCACACCGGGTGCCCATGGCGAGGGCGCTGCGGACGCTGACGCGTCGCCCGGGCCGCTCCATCGTGCGGCCAAACGCCCATTGCACAAAGTCGAGAAACACCCGGATGCGCGCCGCCGGATGACGCCAGCCGCGGACGGTGCCGCCCGGTCGACACACGCGTCACGTTCGGGTGCCGGCCCGTTCCCGCAACAGTTCTCCTATTGCAAGAATATCGGCACGGCACGCATCGATGAACGCGGCGTCGTGACTGACGAAGAGGACGAGTGTGTTCGACGAATGTTCGGCAATCCTGCGGGCCAGTATCCGGCGCGCCGCCTCGTCCAGGCCGTTGCTGGGTTCGTCGAGCAGAATCACCGGCGGCTCCCCGATCCATGCCGCGCACAGCAGGAACTTCTTTTGCGTGCCCAGTGACATGGCGCCGAAACGGGTCGCCAGATACCCGCCCAGCCCCCATTCTTCGGCATGATCGAGCGCACCGCGGACCGCGCACCGTTTCGCCTTCGCGACGAAATCGAGAAAGTCGCGCCCGGTGATGAAGTCATAGACGGGACTTTCGTCGGGCGCATAGGACAGGCGCCGGCGCGCGGCGGCGGAGGCGCGCGTCAGACTGAGGCCATCGATCAGAACGTCTCCCGCATCCGGGGCCAGGGCACCGGCGAACAGCGCCAGCAGCGTCGACTTGCCGCTGCCGTTGCGGCCTTGCAGTGCGTAGCGTCCCGCGCCGAGATGCCCCGTCGCGTCGCGGATGATCCACTGGCTGCCGAATGACTTGGACAGGTTTTTGAAATCCAGCATGGCGACAATTCCTCAAGACGTCGCGGCCAGCGCGACCGCGGACCACGCGCCGACGACCAGAACGGCCAGCAATGGCGCCTGCCGCCCGCCATGCAGTATCGGGAAACGCATCGCCACGAGCAGGCCTCCATAACCGGCCAGCAATGCGCACAGCGTGAGAATGCGGTGTGCCAGATGCGCCAGCAGTTCACCGAACAAAAGCGACGCCGGCAGTGCGCCGACGATCATCATGAACCCGATGTCCCGCCATTTCCAGAAGTGCGCGGGAAGCGGCAGGGTATTCAGATAGGCCGAAACGGGCGCGTGGGCGGTGTGCAGTGTCCGATACCAGCCCGTCAACACAAGTGCGAGGACGGCCAACGCCAGTGCCGCGGTTGGTATGGCGCGATCATCGAAAGCAAACGCGACAAGCAGGACATGGGCACCGGCCATGATGCCGAGCGCCGCCAATGCGCGAAGGAGCGAGGCAGGATGCGAGGCAAGCGCCTTGTATTGGATCCGCCATTCCGGGGGCAGCCATGACGACGACAGACGCGGCGGGCGCGATGCGCGGGATGGCGCACGAATGACAGCGTCACGCACGGACGCCCGGTTCAGCGTCCAGAGGCCCAGCACGAGCGAAGCGGCCAGCGTCATCCAGCATGCGAGCGCCGCGTCCTTTGCCAGGATCGCGCTGAGCGCGAGATCGCCGATGAGGACGGGCACGATCGCGAACGGGCGGTGCTGCAGCAGGGCAAGCTGGGCCACCAGGGTCAGCGCGCTCAACGCACCGATTCCGGCCCAGAGCGCGGCACCCGCCGAGGAACCGAGCGTCGGCGCCATCGGCAGGGTGGCCGCCAGCGGCGCCAGCAGTACGGTATTGCCGACGACGAGCAGCGCAATGTCCGCCGCCAGGCGTTGATACAGGGTCAAGGGCAGCGTGCGCAAGTAGGGCGCGAAACCGCCTCCCGAAAGCGCCCGGCGTTGCAGGAAGATCCAGCCCCAGGCGACAAGCTGGATGCAACCGATGCGCTCGAGATGCCAACCCATGTCGTGTCCGGTCTCGAATGCCCGCCATAGCGGGTAGGCGAGCAACAGCAGCAGCTTGGGGCCGGTCATGCCCATTGGCGCCAGCACGCCGGCCAACGCGAACCATTGCCAATGATGCAGCAGCATGCGGCGGGTGGCGGCAATCCACCCGCGCAGCCGCAGGCGGACGAGGTCGGATACGACGCAGTCGAATCTGGCTTGAGTAGCGATATCGTCAACTCCCACGCGGCGATCCGCCAGGGTCGGTCGGCAGGTTCGTCGTCACCATCCGTCAAAACCGGCGGAACAAATCGTCGATCGGATAGGGCAAGGCCAGTCCGGGCATGTCCTCGCGCGCGAAATACCGGGTGGACTTGGTTTCGTCGTCGGACGGAACGCCGGCGCCGCCGGTGATCCGGCACTGAAACAACGTGACGACGTATTCAACCCTGTCGCCGCTCGGATAGGTGTACCGGAACGCCTGCCCGCCGAAGACGCCGAGGATGGCGTGAATGCTGATCGCATACCCGGTCTCCTCCATCACCTCCCGGGCGATCGCCTCCTGCGGACTCTCGCCCAATTCGATGCCACCGGCCGGCAGGCTCCACGCCTCGCCCGACGATTTCTCCTGCAACAGCAGTCTGCCGGCGTCATCGTGAATCACGGCGCCGACGGACGGGCTCAGTATCCGTTCGTCGCCTACGCGTGTTCTCAGCCAACCCATGTAGCTCATATCGTTCAAGATGCCTCCGCTGCAGGACGGTCAAAAGTCTGCTGCGCAAAATCGAGAAACACCCGGATGCGCGGCGCCAGATGCCGACGGCTGGCAAACACCGCGTACAGCGCGATCTCGTCGCACCGGTATTCCCGCAGACATTCGACGAGGGCACCGCTGCGCAGGTCCGCCTCGATATCCCAAAGCGCCTTCAACGCGAGCCCGCGTCCCTGGAGCGCCCAGTCATGGAGCACTTCGCCGCTCGCGGTCGACAACGTGCCGCTGACGGGCACCTCGACGGGTGCGCCGTCTTTCAGCAGGCGCCACCGATCGAAAACGCGTTGACCCCGCACCAGACGGATGCAATCGTGTGCGGCCAGATCGGCGGGCGAACGCGGCGTGCCGCGGCGCGCCAGATAATCGGGCGACGCGACCACGAGTCGCCGGCTCGACAGCAGCTTCTTCGCGATCACGCCGGTGTCGGCCGGCAGACCGATGCGCAACGCGACGTCGAGATTGTCGTCGATCACGTCGAGACCGACATCCGACAGCACGAGGCGCACCTCGACCTCCGGGTAACGTTCGCAGAATGCCGTGATCATCGGCGCCACCTGCTTGCGGCCGATCTCCGACGGCGCGCCGACGCACAGCAGGCCGCGTGGCAGCCGCGACTGCGCGCTGGCCTCGGCTTCGGCGTCGTCGATGGCGCCGAGGATCGCGAGTATCCGTTCGTGGTAGCGCGTGCCCTCGGCGGTCAGCTCGAAGCGGCGCGAGGTACGGGTGACCAGCCGCACGCCGAGGCGCCGCTCGAGCGCGGCGAGGCGCCGGCTCATCGCGGCCGGCGAGGCGTCGAGCGCGCGCGCCGCGGCGGACAGGCCGCCTGCCTCGATGATTTGCGAGAAAACTCGCATGTCGTTTACCTCGTCGACCATCGTCGCGCCTCATCTTTCCATCTGACGCAACGATTCTATCCGCTCAAAACGCTTTCCGCCGCACGAAACCTTGCGAATAATGCGTGCATCCATTTGCGAACGCTCCAACGGAATCCACCATGAAAGCATTGCGATTTGACCGGCATGGCGCGCCGGACGTCCTTTTCACCGCCGACGTACCGGCGCCCGTCGCCTCGGCCGACACCGCGATCGTCAAGGTGCTCGCCGCGTCGATCAATCCGAGCGACGTCAAGAACGTCGCCGGCCGGATGACCCAGACCACGCTGCCGCGCACGCCGGGACGCGACTATTCCGGGATCGTCGTCGACGGGCCGGCCGAATGGCTGGGCGCCGAGGTATGGGGCTCCGGCGACACCGGCTTCACGCAAGACGGATCGCATGCGGCGCTGATGGCGGTACCCGTCGCGAGCCTGCGTCGCAAACCCGCGACGCTGTCGCACGAGGAGGCCGCATCGATC
>JBPBQT010000312.1:0-9761 GCA_050955065.1 Janthinobacterium lividum
CGAACCCGGCACGACCATCGCGACGCGGATGCTCGGCGCGATCCGGCGTCCCAGACGCTGCACGACATAGGCGGCCGCGCGCAGATCCTCGATCCGCGCATTCGTGCACGAACCGATGAAGATCTTGTCCAGGCGAATCGAATCGATCGGCGCGTTCGGCTCCAGCGCCATGTACTTCAGCGCCCGCTCGATCGCGTCGCGCTTGACGGGATCCTTCTCGTTGTCCGGATCCGGCACCCGGCCGTCGATCGACGTCACCATCTCGGGCGACGTGCCCCAGGTCACCTGCGGCACGATCGTCGCGGCCTGCAGTTCGACGACGCGGTCGAAATGCGCGTCCGGATCGGAGACCAGGGTGCGCCATTGCCGCTCGGCACTTGGAAACTCGGCATCGGATGGCGCAAACGGGCGACCCCGGACGTAGCTGATCGTCGTGTCGTCCACCGCGACCATGCCGGCGCGCGCGCCCGCCTCGATCGCCATGTTGCACACCGTCATGCGCCCTTCCATCGACAGCGCGCGGATCGCCGCGCCGCCGAATTCGATCGCGTAGCCGTTGCCGCCCGCGGTGCCGATCCTGCCGATGATCGCCAGCACGATGTCCTTCGCGGTGCAACCGCGCGGCAGCGTGCCGTCCACGCGCACCAGCATGTTCCGGCTCTTCTTCTGCAGCAGCGTCTGCGTGGCGAGCACGTGCTCGACCTCGGAGGTGCCGATGCCGAAGGCCAACGCGCCGAACGCGCCGTGCGTGGACGTATGCGAATCGCCGCAGACGATCGTCATGCCGGGCAGGGTCGCGCCCTGTTCCGGACCGATGATGTGCACGATGCCCTGGCGCAGGTCGTTCATCTTGAACTGCGTGATGCCCGCCGTGTCGCAGTTCGCGTCGAGCGTGTCCACCTGCAGCTTCGAGATCGGATCCGCGATGCCGTGCTCGCGTCCCGTGGTCGGGACATTGTGATCCGACACCGCCAGGTTCGCGCTGATCCGCCAGACCGGGCGTTTCGCGAGTTTCAGACCCTCGAACGCTTGCGGACTGGTGACTTCGTGCAGCAGTTGACGGTCGATGTACAGCGTCGCCGTGCCATCGTCTTCAGTGCGGACCACATGCGAGTCCCACAATTTGTCGTACAGGGTCTGGGCCATCTCGGGAAGCGGGCGTTTTTACCGCATATTGGGGGGGGAACTCTGGATTATGCCATAGCGGGCCATGGCTGATTCGGCCGTCCGCGGTCGGGAGGCGAATTTCGAGGCGCAGGCAATCGTTGCGATGACCTGTGGAGCGAGGATGCCGGCATGCGGCGCTCAAGCGCAAAGGGCGGGACGGCGCCCATGCGGCCCCGTCCCGCCCTGCCCTCTACGGCTTCTTCGATGTCACAGGCGGGCGCCGCTGCACGCGGCGACGGTCCGCCCGCGGATCAGCGCTCGCCGACCGGCTTGGCGTCGCGCGACGTCTCGCCGATGTACAGCTGACGCGGGCGGCCGATCTTCTGGTCGGGGTCGGCGATCATCTCGTTCCACTGCGCGATCCAGCCCACGGTACGCGCCATCGCGAAGATGCAGGTGAACATCGAGGTCGGGATGCCCAGCGCGCGCTGCACGATACCCGAGTAGAAATCGACGTTCGGGTAGAGCTTGCGGGCGACGAAGTATTCGTCCTCCAGCGCGATCTTCTCCAGCTCCATCGCGAGCTTGAACAACGGGTCGTCGTGCAGACCGAGCTCGTTGAGCACCTCGTGGCAGGTTTCGCGCATCAGGCGCGCGCGCGGGTCGTAGTTCTTGTAGACGCGATGCCCGAAGCCCATCAGCTTGACGCCGGAGTTCTTGTCCTTGACCTGCTTGATGAACTCGGGGATCCGCTCGACCGAGCCGATCTCCTCGAGCATGTTCAACGCGGCTTCGTTCGCGCCGCCATGCGCCGGGCCCCACAGACAGGCGATGCCCGCGGCGATGCACGCGAACGGGTTCGCGCCCGACGAACCGGCCAGCCGGACCGTCGACGTCGACGCATTCTGCTCGTGATCGGCGTGCAGGATCAGGATGCGATCGAGCGCGCGCACCAGCACGTCGTTGACCACGTACTCCTCGCACGGGTTCGCGAACATCATGCGCATGAAGTTCGCGCTGTACGACAGGTCGTTGCGCGGATACACGAACGGCTGGCCGATGGTGTACTTGTATGCCATGGCCACCAGCGTCGGCAGCTTGGCGATCAGGCGGATCGCCGAGACGTCGCGGTGGTGCGGATCGTTGATGTTCAGCGAATCGTGATAGAACGCGGACAGCGCGCCGACCGAGCCGGTCAGCACCGCCATCGGGTGCGCATCGCGCCGGAAGCCGCGGAAGAAGAAGTGCATCTGCTCGTGCACCAGCGTGTGCTTGGTCACCAGTTCGACGAACTCGTCCTTCTGCTCCTGGTTCGGCAGCTCGCCCTTGAGCAGCAGGTAGCAGGTTTCCAGGAAATCGGCATTGACGGCGAGATCCTCGATCGGCACGCCG
The DNA here is from genome assembly GCA_050955065.1 of Janthinobacterium lividum. GTDB lineage: Bacteria > Pseudomonadota > Gammaproteobacteria > Burkholderiales > Burkholderiaceae > Robbsia. Next base: position 2,500 of record JBPBQT010000312.1, read on the forward strand.
CGGTACAGCAGTTCGCCCTTGTCGCCGTCGATGTACGTGATCGCGGAATTGCAGGCCGCGGTCGACATGAAGCCGGGATCGTACGTGAACTTGCCGGTCTGCCCGTACAGCTTGCGGATATCGATGACGTCGGGACCCACGGTGCCCTTGTAGATCGGCATCTCGACGCTGGGCGAGTCGTCCGAGAACGATAGGGTGGCTTTTACGTCTGACGGAGTCATGTGCTTCTTCCTTTGATCAAAATAAGTATCGCGTCACGCTGCGCGCAGCGCGGCGAGAACGCGTTCGACATCGGGTGTCGCCAGCGCGCCCTCGGGCGCGCTTTTCTCCAGCAGCAGATCGAACAGGTCGGTGTCGGGCAGATCCAGCAGCAGGGTCAGCGCGCCGACATCGGCGTCGCTCAGGTCATGCTCGTTCTTGTCCAGGAACCGCTGCAGGATCAGATCGTTCTCGAGCAGACCGCGACGCGCGCGCCAGCGCAGGCGCGTGCGGCGCAGCGGATCGGCCTGGTGCGGCGTGTCGTCGTGCGCGCGGGTTTCCATCGTCGTCCTCAAACGGCCCGGCGGAACATCAGTTCCTTGATCTTGCCGATGGCTTTCGTCGGGTTCAGACCCTTCGGGCAGACATCGAGACAGTTCATGATCGTGTGGCAGCGGAACAGACGATACGGGTCTTCCAGATTGTCGAGCCGCTCGCCGGTGGCTTCGTCGCGGCTGTCGGCGATGAAGCGGTAGGCCTGCAGCAGACCGGCCGGGCCGACGAACTTGTCCGGATTCCACCAGAAGCTCGGGCAGGCGGTCGAACAGCACGAACACAGGATGCACTCGTAGAGGCCGTCGAGCTCGTCGCGTTCCTCGGGCGTTTGCAGACGCTCCTTCTCGGGCGGCGGCGTGTCGTTGATCAGGTACGGCTTGATCGAGTTGTACTGGTTGAAGAACAGCGTCATGTCGACGATCAGGTCGCGGATGACCGGCAGGCCCGGCAACGGCCGCAGCACGATCTTCTCGGGCAGGTCGTTCATGTTGGTCAGGCAGGCCAGACCGTTCTTGCCGTTGATGTTCATCGCGTCCGAGCCGCACACGCCCTCGCGGCACGAACGCCGGAACCCGATCGACTCGTCGAACGCCTTGAGCTTGACCAGCGCGTCGAGCAGCATCCGCTCATGCGAATCGATCTCGATCTCATAGGTCTGCATCCGCGGCGCCGCATCCCGGTCCGGGTCGTAGCGATACACTTCAAAGATTCGTTTGCTCATGATCCAATCCTTTGGGTCCGGTGCCGGGAGGTGGCATCCACCTCCCGGGCAATCAGAAGGTCCGCGCTTTCGGCGGCACCGATTCGACAGTCAATGGCGTCATCTTCACCGGCTTGTAATCCAGCCGGCTGTCCGCGCTGTAGAACAGCGAGTGCTTCATCCAGTTCTCGTCGTCGCGCGTCTCGTAATCGCGATGCGCGTGCGCGCCGCGGCTTTCCTTGCGCGCCTCGGCGGCGAGCATCGTCGCCTTCGCCACCTCGATCAGGTTCGCCAGTTCCAGCGCCTCGACCCGTGCGGTATTGAAAACCTTCGACTTGTCCTTCAAATGCACGTGCTTGCAACGTTCGACCAGGTCGCCCATCTTGCCCTTGCCCTCGGCGAGCAGCTCCGAGGTGCGGAACACGCCGGCGTGTGCCTGCATCGTCTTGCGGATGTCGTTGGCGATGTCCTGCGAGTACTCGCCGGAGCTGGTTCCTTCCAGATGGGCGAGACGCTGGAGCGTGAAATCGGCGGCGTCGTCGGGCAGCGGCTTGTGACCGCCGAGCGACTCGATGTGCTTGACGATGTGGTTGCCCGCCGCGCGGCCGAACACCACCAGATCGAGCAGCGAATTCGTGCCCAGCCGGTTCGCGCCGTGCACCGACACGCACGAACACTCGCCCACCGCGTAGAAACCGTGGATCGGCGCGTCCGGTTCGCCGTTCTTGCCGACCACCTGACCGTACATATTGGTCGGGATGCCGCCCATCTGGTAATGAATGGTCGGCACGACGGGAATCGGCTCGCGGATGCAGTCGACGTTCGCGAACTTCATCGAGATCTCGCGGATCGACGGCAGGCGCTTCATGATCGTGTCCGCGCCGATGTGCGACAGATCCAGCAGCACGTAGTCCTTGTTCGGACCGCAACCGCGCCCTTCCTTGATCTCCTGGTCCATCGACCGGGAGACGAAGTCGCGCGGCGCCAGATCCTTCAGCGTCGGCGCGTAGCGCTCCATGAAGCGTTCGCCGTCCGAGTTGCGCAGGATGCCGCCCTCGCCCCGCACGCCTTCGGTGATCAGCACGCCCGCGCCGGCCACGCCGGTCGGGTGGAACTGCCAGAATTCCATGTCCTGCAACGGCACGCCGGCGCGCGCGGCCATGCCGAGGCCGTCGCCGGTGTTGATGAACGCGTTCGTCGACGCCGCGTAGATGCGTCCCGCGCCGCCGGTGGCGAACAGCGTGCACTTGCCTTCGAGGATGTAGACGTCGCCCGTCTCCATTTCGAGCGCGGTCACGCCCAGCACGTCGCCTTCGCCGTCACGGATCAGATCCAGCGCCATCCACTCGGTATAGAAGTGGGTCTTGGCCTGCACGTTCTGCTGGTACAGCGTGTGCAGCAGCGCGTGACCGGTCCGGTCCGCCGCCGCGCACGCGCGCTGCACCGGCTTTTCGCCGTAGTTGGCCGTGTGACCGCCGAACGGGCGCTGATAGATCGTGCCGTCGGCGTTGCGGTCGAACGGCATGCCCATGTGTTCGAGTTCGTAGACCGCGTTCGGTGCCTCGCGGCACATGAATTCGATCGCGTCCTGGTCGCCCAGCCAGTCCGAGCCCTTGATGGTGTCGTAGAAATGGTAGTGCCAGTTGTCCTCGCTCATGTTGCCCAGCGATGCGCCGATGCCGCCTTGCGCCGCCACCGTATGCGAGCGGGTCGGAAATACCTTCGAGAGTACGCACACCGACAGCCCGGCACGTGCCAGCTGCAACGAAGCGCGCAACCCCGAGCCGCCGCCGCCCACGATCACGACATCGAATTTACGACGGGGAAGCGAATTCTTGATTGCAGCCATGCTCAAACTCTCCAGAGAATCTGTACTGCGTAACCGGCGCTGGCAATCAGCCAGACGATCGTCAGGACCTGAAGGACCAGGCGCAGACCCGCAGCCTTGATATAGTCCATCCAGATGTCGCGGATCCCGACCCACGCGTGATAGAACACCGACAGCGCGGTGACGAACGTCAACAGCTTCATCCACTGATGCGCGAAGATCGACGCCCAGCCGGTGTAGGAAAAGTCCTGGGCGGCGAGGAACCAGAACAGCAGCACCACGGTGAAAACCGCCATCACGACCGCGGTCACACGCTGCCCGAGCCAGTCGCGCAGGCCATAGTGGGCGCCGACGACCAGGCGCTTCGCGCCGATATTGTTTTTGACTGCCATCTCAGAACACCCCGAACAGTTTGAGCGCGATGACGATCGTCACCAGCGTCGACGCCACCAGCACGACCGATGCGGTATTGCGCCCGCCTTCCTTGCTGACGAAACGGTGGGTGTCGGCCAACAGAAAGCGTATACCGGCGAAGAAATGGAAGATGAAGGCCCAGGCGAGCGCCAGGACGATCAGCTTGACGATCACATGACCGAAGAAGGCTTTCAGCGAACCGAAACTGAGTTCGGAGGTCAGGCTTTGCTCGAAGAGGTAAAGCGCGAACGGCAACAACAGGAACAGAAGTCCGCCACTCAGGCGGTGCAGGATGGAAATCTTTCCGGCAAGCGGTAATCGATACCCGCCGAGCTGCGCGATGCCGATGTTTCTAAACTCCGGCCGCGTTTTTTTTACTGCTTCAGGCATTGCTAGACCCCAAGTTGTAACGAATTCGCAATTTTAGCGCTTTTTGTCAAACGCGCTGCGACGTTTCAGCGCATCGTCTTGCAATGTAACCGCAATACTGCGCCCCTGCTCCGGCCGCGCTCAGTTCAAGTCGTTCTGGTAGTGATAGTGATCGGTCACGTACCAGCCACGCCGGATCTCCACCGGCCGGTCCCCATACGAGAACGCGATGCGCTCCACGCTCAGCAACGGCGAACCCGTGGCCACGCCCAGCACCGCGGCGACCGACGCCTGCGCGGCGACCGCGCGCACCTTCTCGCTCGCCCGCACCAGTCGTGTGCCGAACTCGGTTTCCAGCAGCGCGTAGAACGGCCCCTTGTAGCCGGCGAGGCGTTCCATCGTGAGACCGCGAAACGTCGCGCCCGGCAGCCAGATCTCCTCGAACACCGTCGGCCGCACCTCGAAACGCAGCACCCGCTTGATTCGCACGACGGGCGTGGCCGCGGGCACATCGAGCTGCCGCGCGATGTCCGCGGGTGCGCGCACGCGCCGGCATTCCTGGAATTCGCTGACGTGGGGCCGCATCTCGCCGTCGTCGGGCAACAGCCGCAGAAAGCGGAACTGGACGCGATCCTCGGTGTGCGTGGCGACGAAGGTGCCCTTGCCCTGACGCCGCAGCACCAGGTTCTCCGCCGCGAGTTCGTCGATGGCCTTGCGCACCGTCCCCTGACTCACGCGGTAACGCGTCGCGAGTTCGATTTCGCTGGGGATCATGTCGCCCGGACGCCATTCCCCGGATTCCAGGCTTTGCGTGATCAGAGCCTTGATCTGGCGGTACAGGGGGCTGAAAGTGGGCGAGATGGGGGCGTTTTCCGGCTTGGTTTCGGTCCGCGCGTCGAGCCGCGCTTCGGAAAGGGTGTCGACCCGGGCGTCGCCCCGGGTTTCGCTGCGCGCGCCCGCGTGCGGTGCGACAAGGGATTCGGTATTTGACTCCGCGCCACTTGCGGGCACGGCATCGAACCGCGCGGGTTGCGGTCGATCCGGCGAGCCATTCCGGGGTCCGTCTTGTCGGGCATTCCCGCCGGGGGCGGCGGAGCCGGCGGCATGCGGGTTGGGCGGCGTGGCGATCATCGCAATATTTCATCACAAACGGCGCGACGGCGTCCATTGAATTGTCACGGATTTCGGGCGCGACTTTCCTGTCTTATATAAGACATAAGATAAGGTTTGACTTTCCCCGATGCGAATCCTAAACTCCTTCGCGAATGTGGTGACCAACGGCGTGCATGGCGATTCCGCCAGCGCGCGCCTAGAATAGAGACAGGGCCGGCCATCGCGCCCGCCCCTGCCGAATCCGCCGGACCGGTGCGCTGGACGCGCCGGGGTCCGGTGCCTCGCGCCAGGGCGGAAAACGATGACCGGCTTCGGAAAACGCCCACCCATGCCCGTTTTTGGAGAGATTCTCATGGCTAATGCCCCGAAGCGCGTCGCCGTCACCGGCGCCGCCGGCCAGATCGGTTATTCCCTGCTGTTCCGCATCGCCAGCGGCGCGATGCTCGGCCCCGACCAGCCGGTCATTCTCCAGCTGCTCGACCTGCCGCAGGCGCAGGGCGCGGTGAAGGGCGTCGTCATGGAGCTCGAAGACTGCGCATTCCCGCTGCTGCAGGGCGTGGTCGTCACCGACGATCCGAAGGTGGCGTTCAAGGACGCCGACATCGCCCTGCTGGTGGGCGCACGACCACGCAGCAAAGGCATGGAGCGCAAGGATCTGCTCAGCGCGAACGCCGAGATCTTCACGGTCCAGGGCCGCGCGCTGAACGAGGTCGCGAGCCGCGACGTCAAGGTGCTGGTCGTGGGCAACCCGGCGAACACGAACGCGTACATCGCGATGAAGTCCGCCCCGGATCTGCCGAAGAAGAATTTCACCGCGATGCTGCGTCTGGATCACAACCGCGCGCTGTCGCAGTTGTCGGCCAAGTCCGGCAAGCCGGTCGCCAGCATCGAGAAGCTGATCGTCTGGGGCAACCATTCGCCGACGATGTATCCGGACATCCGTTTCGCGACCACGGACGGCGCGGGTCTGAAGCAGCTGATCAACGACGACGCGTGGAACAACGACGTCTTCATCCCGACCGTGGGCAAGCGCGGCGGCGCCATCATCGAGGCGCGCGGCCTGTCGTCGGCGGCGTCTGCGGCGAACGCGGCGATCGATCACGTGCGCGACTGGGTGCTGGGCAGCCAGGGCAAGTGGGTGACCATGGGCATTCCGTCGACGGGCGCCTATGACATTCCGGAGGACATCGTCTTCGGCATGCCGGTGACCACCGAAAACGGCGAGTACAAGCTGGTCGAGGGCCTGGAGATCGACGCCTTTTCGAAGGAAAAGATCGCCAGGACGCTCGACGAGCTGCGTGAAGAACAGGACGGCGTCAAGCACCTGCTGGGCTGATTGCCGCAGGTGAACGGAGCGCCGCCGCCCGGTCAACCGGCGCGGCGGCGCAATTCGGCCCCAACGGGCCTGGTGCTCCGCCACGCAGCCCCTCCCCGCCTCAGGCGGCGCGCGGTTGCACTGGACCGAGCTGTCGAGCCGACGCGATGCGCGTGCTGCAACCCGCTCAAGTGCTGTACGACGGCGATGCGCCGCCGATTCTCCTGCCGGCCTGCGATCATTACGCCGGCAGCGAGAAACTGATGCGCCGCTCGCTCGCGCTGCAGCAGCGCCTGGGCCCGGTGTTCGACGTTACCTTCGATTGCGAGGACGGTGCGGCGGTGGGGCACGAGGCGGCGCATGCCGAAATGGCCGCCTCGCTGCTGGGCGGCAGCGACGATGTCCATGGCCGCGTGGGCCTGCGCATCCACGATTACCGGCATCCCGCATGGCGCGACGACGTGCGCATCGTATTGCAGCACGCACGTCGCGCGCCCGCCTATATCACTTTGCCGAAAGTACGCAGCGTGGCCGAGACCGCGGAAATGTGCGCGTATATCGAAGCCGCCCGATGCCACGCCGGCGTTCCCCATGCCATTCCGATTCACGTGCTGATCGAAACCCACGGCGCGCTGGCCGATGCCGCGGCGATCGCCGCGCTGCCGCCGGTCGAATCGTTGAGTTTCGGCCTGATGGACTTCGTTTCCGCCCATCACGGCGCGATTCCGGACAGCGCGATGCGCTCCCCGGGCCAGTTCGAGCATCCGCTGGTGATGCGCGCGAAGCTCGCCATCGCCGCCGCGTGTCACGCGCACGGCAAGGTGCCTTCGCACAATGTCAGTACCGCCCTGCGCGATCCGGCGGCCGTCGCCGACGATGCGCGCCGGGCACGCGAACAATTCGGCTTCACGCGGATGTGGAGCATTCACCCGGACCAGATCGCGCCGATCGTCGCGGCCTTCGCGCCGCATGACGACGACATCGCGCTG
>JBPBQT010000313.1:0-8994 GCA_050955065.1 Janthinobacterium lividum
TCGCTCCCGAGCTGTACCTGAAGCGCCTGATCGTCGGGGGCTTCGACCGCGTGTTCGAAATCAATCGCAATTTCCGCAACGAGGGCGTGTCGCCGCGCCACAATCCGGAATTCACGATGATGGAGTTCTACGCCGCGTACGCCGATTACCGCTGGCTGATGACCTATACCGAAGACCTGATCCGCGGCGCGGCCACACGGGTGCTGGGCAGCGCGACGATCACCTACCAGGGCCGCGAGCTGGATTTCGCCAAGCCCTTCCACCGGATGACGATCAAGCAGGCGATCCAGACGCACGCGCCGCACTACACCGACGCGCAGCTGGCCGACAGCGATTTCCTGCGTACCGAACTGCGCACATTTGGTCTCAATACGGCGGCCGCGCCGCTCGCCAGGGCCGGCATCGGCGCGCTGCAACTGGCGCTGTTCGAGGAAACGGCGGAATCCAGGCTGTGGGAGCCGACCTTCATCATCGACTACCCGGTGGAAGTGTCGCCGCTCGCGCGCGGCTCGGACGCGGACCCGGAGATCACCGAGCGCTTCGAGCTGTTCATCACCGGCCGCGAGATCGCCAACGGCTTCTCGGAATTGAACGATCCGGAAGACCAGGCGGCGCGCTTTCGCAAGCAGGTCGAGCAGAAGGACGCCGGCGACGACGAGGCGATGTATTACGACGCCGATTTCATCCGCGCGCTCGAACACGGCATGCCGCCCACCGGCGGCTGCGGCATCGGCATCGACCGCCTGGTGATGCTGCTCACCGACAGCGCGAACATCCGCGACGTGATCCTGTTTCCGCACCTGCGCCGGGAGGACTGAGCCTGTCGCTGCGACGGCGCCAGGGCGTCGCTATGGTCTCGTAACGGCGTCGTAACGGCGTCGTTGGCGCAGTACAACTCGTTACATCTTGTCACCCATGCCTTTCCGTTAATATCAGACACTAGTCTCAATAAAAATGCGTAAAGCGCACGGAGGTGAAAAGATGGAACCAGTCAAATCGAACGGCAATGGCCGCACGCGGATTCACCCGCTGATGGCAGGCGCCGCAGGGGCGGTGATCATGGCATGCGGCGTGGGCATCGCGGCGATGACCGGGGTGCTGCCGCACGCAGGTGCGCAGAGCGCGCCCGTTACGGCACCGGCACCGCTTGCCGCCGCGCCGGTCGCGCCGGTGGCGGCGCCCGCCCCCGCGCCGATGCAGCTGGCGCAGAACGACGCGCCCCGGCCGGACTACCGCCCGGCACCGCCGCCTCCCCCGCGCGGTCCCGGGTACTGCCACACCTGCGGCGTGGTGACGTCGGTATCCGAATACAAGTCCGAAGGACATGGCACCGGTCTGGGCGCCGCGGGCGGCGCGATCGCCGGCGGTCTGGTCGGTCACTCGTTCGGTGGCGGCAACGGCCGCACCGCGACGACGATCCTGGGCGCGCTGGGCGGTGGTCTGGCCGGCAACAGCGTCGAGCGTCACGTGCGCAGCACGACCTCGTTTCGCGTGAACGTGCGGATGGAAGACGGCACGTATCACAGCTTCAACTATTCGAACCCGCCGCCCGTCGCGCAGGGCCAGCACGTGCATGTCGTGCACGGGGCATTGCGCGCCGGTTGAGCGCAGCGGGGCCGGGCCGGCCGTCCTCCCGGACGGATCCCGGACCGGCTCCGCCCGGCATGACACGCAAGGCGGTGCACGTGCCGCTCTTCAACGCATCGAACATCGATACCCCGGCGGCCCGTTCGGACCGCCGCTCCCGTCTTCCTCCTCGATCCTCTTCGGTCCTGCCCGGCGATCCGCTGCGCCATTCCCGGCCGGCAACGGGGTATCCTCCATCAGTGTTAGTCGGGCTTCGTGCGGCGCAATTGCGCTTCGAACGCGTCGTCGAGCTTGCTGCGGCGCACCGGCTGCGCGGGACCGAACGCGTTCACGAAGGTCACGAAACCGTCCAGTGGCAGCCGCGGCGACAGCGCCTCGTCGCCCTGCGCGCGGTCGACCAGATAGAACAGCCCGCCGCTGACCATGACCATCGCGTAGAGCGGATGACCGGAACGTGCCTTGAGCCGCTCGACGGCGGCGGTTGCGCGTGTGGAACGCATGTTATCTCCGCGGGTGGTGGGTCCGGAACGTTCCGGCATCGGCAGGACGCCGGCGGGAAACCCGAGGTGCCGCACGTAAACGACGGGACGCTCCGGGTTCCCATTATGACCCCTGCCGCGCCGCATCGAGGCGCGGGCATCGCGCGGCGTCGTTTTCGAAACATGGGACGTGCCCTATGGCGTTCGGCCAGTGCCGCTTCTATAGTTGAGGCCGTCACTGTACCGGTGAAGGCTTCCTGAAAGTCTCGCGTTCCTCTCATCCCGTTTCCGCTTGCCCTGCCCGATCACCATGAACGACTGCGCCCGCGCCACCCGCTCTTCCCCCGTCCCCGCCCATTTCGTCAGGACAACCAACTATCCTCCCCGCATTCGTCGCTCGCGCAAACGGCAGCGCGGTTTCGATCTGATCCAGCTGGCGCTCGTCGTCGCGCTGATCGGCATGCTGATGAGCGGTGCGCTGGTCGGCGTACCGCGTCTGATCGACTCGATCAAGACGGGCCAGCAAGCGGACGATATCCGCGTCTTCGCGACGCAGATCCAGGGCAACGCCGCGATGTATCCGGAACCGGAGATCACCGCGGCCGTGCTGCACGGGTTCGATGTCTATCCTCTGGGCAAGGGCAAGGTCGACGCGACGAAAATCACGTATGCGGGACGGCTCAACAGCGAGGTCGTCGTCGAGAAGCTGCCGGCGCAGCGCTCGCTCACCGTGCGCGTGGCCGTGCCGACCACCGCCTCGTGTCAGAAGCTGGTTCGCGAAGTCGGTCCGCTCGCGCGCGCCATCAGCATCGCCGGCAAGGATATCGTCCGCGGCGACAACACCCGCTTCGACAACGCGGCGATCGCGACGAATTGCGCCGCCGACGGCGACGGATCGAACCGGGAAATCGTCTTCACGGTCGACATCTGACGTGTCGAACAGCGTCCGCGGCATGCGCCCCCTCCCACCCATCCCGCTGCGGTTCGTCCTCGCGCTCGCCTTGCTGGGCAGCGCCGGTGCCGCCACGGCCACGCCGGACAGGAGCGCGAATGCGCACGCGGAGACCATGGCCGGGAAGACGGCCTCCGCCGCTGAAACCGCCGCTGAAACCGTCGCTGAACCTGCCATACAACCAGCCGTCGAGCCCGACGTCACACTGATCCTTCGTCCGGGAGGCGCCCGCCTCTCCACCGCGCTCGCCGAATTCGCCCGCGACCATGACTGGGAACTCGCGTGGGAAATCGAGCGCGACTTCCCGATCGACCATGCGGCGCGTTTCGACGGACCGTTTCTCGACATCATCGCGGCGGTGGTCGGCTCGCTGCGGAAAACCGATGCGCCGGTACGGGCCAAGATCTACCGGGCGAACAAAGTGGTGAGGATCGTTCATGCGACACGCTGAACCGGCGGGACTGTCATGGAGGCGCGTCCTGCTGACCGGTACGGTCGCATTGCTCCCGGCCTGCCAGAACCTGCGTGCCATCGAGGAAGGCAAAACCCGCATCGACGCGGTCAGGCACGATATCAGTGCCGCGCGCGCCGATGCCGACGCCACCCGGCAACAACTCGCGCCGCTGGTGGAGGAGGACGGCGCGTGGCTCGCGCGACGCTCGATACCCGTCGAGGAAACCGACGTCGTTCCCGCGCGCTTCTACCAGCCGGCGAGCTTCCACGCGGGACGCAGTCTGCCGCTGTCGTTGATCCTGGAGAAGATCGCGGCGAAACAGGGAATCGCGATCCATGTCGGCGGCGATACCCTCGCGCCCCGCCCGGCCCGCTCGCCGGCGGGACCGGACCGGCATGCCGCCGGCCCCGCCCGTTCCGAAGACGGTCGGGGCGGCACCGCCGAGGCGCTGGTACAGCTCAACTACACCGGCACGCTGCGCGGCCTGCTCGATGCGCTGGCGAACCGGTCCGGCACCTTCTGGACCTATCGCGACGGCAGCGTCGTCTTCGCACGGTACAAGACGCGCACCTTCCAGATCGCCTCGATGCCGGGAACGTCGGTCTTCACCTCCTCCGTGGGCAGCCAGGCCAAGATGGCCGGCGAGAGCGGCGGCGGCCGGAGCGCGGGCGGCGCCGACACGATGCAGATGGATTTCGGCGGCACGTCGCTGGTGGGCATGGGAACGAACCTGAATTTCTGGGACGAGGCCAACGCGACGATCCAGTCGATGCTGTCGCCGGCGGGCCAGGCCATGGCCTCCGCCGCGACCAATTCGGTCACCGTCACCGATACCGCCGACGTCATCGACCGCGTGCGCCGCTTCGTCGATCGCGAGAACGCCGTGCTGGGCCGCCAGGTCAGCCTGCAGGTGAAGGTCTTTTCGGTCAAGCTCAACCATCGGTCGCAAAGCGGCATCGACTGGAACCTGGCGTTCCAGGCCGGTGGCGTCAACGCGGCGGCCGGGCTCGGCGGGCTCGGACAACTCGTCGATCCCGCCCCCGGGGCCTCGATCCAGCAGATGCTGGGCCCCTGGAAGAACAGCCGTTTCCTGGTGGCCGCGCTGCAGAAACAGGGCGAGGTGACCACGGTCGTGGACACGTCGATCGTCACGCTCAACAATCAGCCCGCGCCGCTCGCGGTCACGAACAACCTGACCTATCTGTCGAAGGTCAGCATGAGCCAGAGCGCGGATCGCAACGGCGGCGAGCGCGTGTACTCGGCGGAACCCGCGAATCTGACGACCGGCTTCATCATGAACCTGATGCCGACGCTGCTCGACAACCGCAGCGTCATGCTGCAGATACAGCTGAACCTGTCGAGCCTGATCAGCAAGAACCCGGCGAAAGTGGGCCGCGACGGCGACGGCGGCACCATCACGACGCCGGAAACCTCGGCCATCCAGACGTTGCAGCGCGCGTCGCTGAAATCCGGCGAGACGCTGTTGCTGACCGGCTTCCGGCGCGACGACAACAACAACCAGCGCAAGGGCCTGTTCAGTCTGTTCACAGGGGACGCCGACATCAACAGGGGGCAGGAGGAATTCGTCATCCTGATCACGCCACAACTGATCGAGGGCGTGTGAGCATGGCACGTCGCATCGGACAGGACCTGGTGGTCGAGCTGAACTGGGAAACCCTGCTCGGCGTCGACCGGGAACGGCGCGAGATCGGCGATCTCTGCGCGCGCCGCGGCGCGAGCCATCATGTCGTGTTCACCGATGAATTCGGACTGCGAACCGTGGGTCTGGTCGCGCGCGATGCCTTCCACGCCGATTCCGGCCCGGGTCCTGATCCCGGTCGCGGTTCCGGCGCCGAAGCAGCGCCCGCCTACGCGCTCGCGGGCATTCTCGCCAGCCGCAGCGACGCCCGCCCGCTGGTCTTCCTGCACACGCTCGACGACGCGGAGAACCACGTCGTCGTCATCGCGGTGAAGGCCGGCCGGCCCGAGATCGATCGCGTGCTGCCGCTGGCCGACGCGCAGCGCGAAGCCGAACGCTTCATCGAGACACTCGACGAGCCTTGCCGGCTTTGCGGCACCCATCCGGTGCCGGGCAAGGCCGCCGAACCGATGCCGCTGCCCAGCGGCGCGACGCTCTCCGACGCCGAAAGAAGCGCGTATCGCATCACGCGGCTGCAGACCGGTTTCACCCGTCATGTTCCCACGCCGCGCGCACGGCGGGCGCTGGCGTTCGCCGCCCTCGCCCTTGTCCTCATCGGGCCGGGCGCAGGTGTCACGAAGCGGTTCTGGCGCCGGCCGGACGCCCCGACGGCGCCGCGGGCGACGGCGCCGGATCCGCTCGCGCTGCATCGGCAACATGCCGCGCGCACGCTCGCGCGGGAACTCGCGGCGCCGGGGCACGCCCCGGCCATGCGCATGGTCGCGCTGCTGCAGGACCTGCCGATCGCACCCGCGCGGTGGCGCATGAGCCGGATGACGTGCGCCGACGACGGGTGCACGGTGCTGTGGCGCCGCCGCCCGGGCGGCACGCTGGACGGCCTGCTCGACGCCCGCCCCGCCGCACACCCCGTGGAGGAGGATATCGATCAGGCGACCGAACGCATCGCCTTGCCGGACCATCCGGCGCCCGCCTTTGCGCTGACCCTGCAAAAGCGCGAGCATTTCTATCGGATCGCGAATTCGCGCGCGCAGCGTCTGCGCGACGCCGGTCTCGCGATGGCGTTCGAGCCGACGACGCCGATCGTGACGCCACCGTCCGGCGTCACCCTGCCGGCATCCGTTGCGGCAGCCGTTGCCATCCCCGCCAAAGGCGCGTGGACGATGTCGGGCCACCTCGCCTTCGTCGATTCGGTCCCCGGCCTGCTCGGCCGCACGGGCAATATGCGCGTGCGCGAACTGGTGATCGAAATCGAACCGCCACCCGTGCGCTTCCGCGCCGCAGGTGAATTCTATGTTGAATAAAACCCTCCCCGCGGCGCGGCGCGCGCTGTCGATCGCGCTGCTGGCAGGCCTCGCCTTTGCACACGGCGCGGCCGGCGCGACCGGTGCAGGAGATGCGGCGGACACGACGGACACGACGGACACAGGCGAGACCGTCGACGCATTCGCGCGGCGCCAGCTCGACGCGCAGGCGCACGGCGCGGTCTCGTCCGGCAGCGGGCTGGAACTGGTCTTCACGCAAACCGAGGGCAAGGCCCGCAGCGCCTATCTGCTCGTGGATGGCCGCTATGGGAAGGATGTTCGCCAGGGCGACATCGTCAAGGGCTGGACCATTCGCGCGATCGAGAGCGACGCCGTGGAGATCCGCAGGAACGGCCGGCGCGAGAAACTGCTGCTCGGCAGCGAGGTGCCCTCCCACCGGCCGACGCCGGCGGACAATCGGGGGCGGACCGAGTGAGGGAAGTCCTGCCCATGCCCGGACGGTCTTTCCGGGCGCGTTGCCTTGCCCTGCTGCTGCCGCGGCGGCTTGCCACGCCGGCGGGCGCGGCCCGCTCGCCCGCTGCCCCGTCTTCGCGTTCGGCCTCGGCTCCGCCCGCGTCCGCGCCGGTGGCGATCCCCATCGCGCAGCTGTCGGTGGAGAAACTGCGCAGGCATCACTGGCGGCTGGACGTCGACCTCATCCTCCCGGGATACGAGGACCAGTCATTGGTGCTCGTGTCCCGCGCGGCGATGCGCTATCTGCTGCTGATCGACGATCAGGCGTTCCAGCGCATCGGCCGCTCGGATCTGCTCGACCGCTTCGACAGCGCGCTGCGCGCCAAACGCCGGTTGCGTCGCGAGGGGCTGTACGTCGGCGCGATGGAATCCCTGCTGCTTGCCCATTCCCGGCTGCAACAGGACGGCGCGAGCGCCGCGAAGACGATCGAGCGCCGCACCGGCGCGCACCGCAATTTCAACCTGCTGCTCGAGACCGCGCTGGAACTCGGCGCATCCGACATCCATCTCGAATTCCGCGAGGGCAAGGAGGTCGCCGTGCGCTTTCGCGTGCACGGGAAGATGCGCCACGGCCGCGAAACCTCGACGCTGTTCTCCGATTACGTCGCGATGCTCGACGCGGTGACCGCCGCCTACAATTCGCGCGCCGATTTCAGCAGCCGCAGCCACAACCATTTCGACGAACACCAGCACCAGAGCTGTTCGGTGCCGGTGACGATCCGGGGCCGGCAGTACCAGTTGCGCTTTCAAAGCGTGCGGGAGAATCGCGGACTCGACGTGGTGCTGCGCATCCTGCTGAACGAGGCGCGCGACGCCGACGTGATGACGCTCGCCGAACTGGGGTACGCGCCCGACCAGATCGACATCCTGGAAAACGCCGTGCTGCGTTCGCCGGGGCTGCTGGTCATCGCCGGCGAAACCGGCTCGGGCAAATCGACGACGCTGCGCACGCTGATGGGCTATGAACGCACGGCGGGCAAGAAGTTCTATTCGATCGAGGATCCGGTGGAATACATCCAGCCGCACGTGACGCAGATCCCGATCCAGCGCAAGGCCGAAGCCGGCGGCGATTCCGCGTTCGGCGCGGCGGCGCGCGTCGTCCTGCGCGGCGACCCGGACAAGATCATGCCGGGGGAGATCCGCGACCGCGAGACCTGCGGTTTCGCGAAGGCGATGACCGAAACCGGCCACCAGGTGCTGTCCACCGTGCATGCGTCGAGTTGCTTCGGCATCCTGCAGCGTCTCGCCAGCGATGAACTCGGCATGCCGCTGCACGCGATCGCGGCGCCCCGTTTCCTGGTCGCCCTCGTGTACCAGAAACTGCTGCCCGAGCTGTGCGACCGCTGCTGCCGGCCCGCGTCCGGCCACCTCGACGCGGCGCGCTGCGCGGTGCTGCGCGAACTCGGCTTCGCGCTGGCGGCCTTGCGCGTCGCGGGTCCCGGCTGTTCCCATTGCCGGCATCTGGGCACCCGCCGCCAGACGGTTGCCGCGGAGGTCTGCGAAATACACGAAACGATGCTGCCGCTGATCGCCGACCGGCGTTTCTGGGATCTCGAAAAACAGTGGCGAGCGCTTGCCGACGCGCGCCTGGACCGTCCCCGGATGCTCGGCAAGACCGCGATGGAACATGCGCTGTACAAGATGTCGGCCGGACAGGTGGACCCGTGCGATGTCGAGGCGGCGTTCTATCCGTTGAAAAAGCTGCTGGAGGAACGCCGCGGCGGACACGGCGCGATGACGGCGCAACGCGTGTCCATGCGCATGCCGTCGCCCGGGGAACCGTCGTCATGAGCACGCGAACGTGGCGCGATTTCCTCCGCGCGCATGCGGCCGGCTGCGGACGTCCGCCCGCCGTGCCGGGGCGCGCGGCGTACCGCGGCCTGCCCGCGGCGATACGGCGCTTTCGCAAGCGCCGCGCCAAATTCTATGGCGATTTCGCCGACGCGCTCGAAGACGGCGCGAACCCTTTCGACCTGTTTTCCCGCAAGCACGCCCGCGCCGTGCAGCGCAAGGATCCGCTGGCGCCGCTGTATGCGTTGTGGCGCGACCGCGCGAGCACCGGCAGTCTGCACCAGGCATGGCGCGGT
>JBPBQT010000314.1:0-8256 GCA_050955065.1 Janthinobacterium lividum
TGTCGCGCTACGCCGGCAAGGTGCTGCTGGTCGTGAATACCGCGAGCCATTGCGGCTTCACGCCCCAGTACACGGGACTGCAGCAGCTGCACGCGCGCTTCGCCGACAGCGGTTTCGAGGTGCTGGGCTTCCCGTGCAACCAGTTCGGCCGTCAGGAACCGGGCGACAGCACGACGATCGGCGCCTTCTGCACGCAGAATTTCGGCCTCAGCTTTCCGCTGTTCGAGAAGATCGAGGTCAATGGCGAACATGCGCATCCGTTGTTTCGCTGGCTGACGGGCATGCGCCCGGGGGTGCTCGGCACCGAGGGCATCAAATGGAACTTCACCAAGTTCCTGATCGACCGCCAGGGGAGGGTGGTCGAGCGCTATGCGCCGATCACCAAGCCCGAGGCGATCGCCGGCGACATCGAAAAACTGCTCGCGGCGTCGCGCCCGCAGTAGTGCTCGCCGCCGTGTTCACAGCACCGGCGAGAACAGACAGGCGACGCGCATCGCCGCGCGCTTCAAGGCCGGCGCCCGGCTGAATTCGTCGAGCCCGACCGGGAGCGACGCGGCGAAGTCGGCGAGCAGCATCGTCTCGACTTCCGCCGCGAAGCCGCGGTCGATCGTCAGCAGCGTCAGCTCGAAATTCAGACGGAACGAGCGGTTGTCCAGATTCGGGCTGCCCACGGCCGCGGCGATATCGTCGATCAGCACGACCTTCTGGTGCAGGAAGCCCGGCTGGTAGCGGAACATCTGCACGCCGGCGCGCACGGCGTCGCTGGCGTAGACGGTGGAGGCGGAGAACACCATCAGGTGGTCGCGCCGCGCCGGAATCAGGATGCGCACGTCGACGCCGCGCATCACCGCGAGCTTCAACGCGGTGAAGACCGCTTCGTCGGGGACGAAGTACGGACTCGTCAGCCAGATCCGCTGCCGGGCGGAATTGATCGCGTTGACGAAGAACAGCGAGCAGGTCTCGAATTCGTCGGCGGGGCCGGTGATGATCGCCTGGCAGCACATGTTCGCGCCGTGCGTGGTGCTGCAGCGGATCACCTCGGGCACGCGCTGCGTCGCCCAGAACCAGTCCTCGACGAAAACGAACTGGAGGCTCGCCACCACCGGTCCGGCGATATCGATATGCGTGTCGCGCCACGGCGACAGCGGCGGCTTCTCGCCCAGGTATTCGTCGCCGACGTTGTGCCCGCCGACGAAGGCGCGCTCGCCGTCGATGACCACCAGCTTGCGGTGGTTGCGAAAGTTCAGCTGGAAGCGGTTGACGAAGCGGCGCGTGGCGAACTTGTGCACCTCGACGCCGCCGGCGCGCAGCTCGCGAACATAGACGCGCGACAGATCGTGCGAGCCGATGCCGTCGTACAGCAGATAGGCCCGCACGCCGCGCGCGGCGCAGTCGAGCAGCGCGCGCTTGAGACGCTGGCCGATGCGGTCGTCGCGCACCACGAAGAACTGCACCAGCACGTACTGCTGCGCGCCGTCGATGGCCGCGAGGATGGTATCGAAGGTCTGCGTGCCGTTGATCAGCGTGCCGACGCGGTTGCCCGCGAGCAGCGGCATGCCGCTCAGGCGGTCGAACGCGTGCGTCGCGCCGTCGCCGAGCGCGGCCGTCGCGCGGCCCGTGGCCTCCGGATCGGCGGGGCCGTCGGGCAGGTCGGCCAGCGCGCGCAACTGGCGGTTGCCGCTGCGGCGCGCGTCGATATAGCCGGCGAAGTAGCTCTGCCCGAGGAACAGATACGGCACGAGCGTCAGATAGGGCATCGTCACCAGCGCCACCGCCCAGGCGATCGCGCCTTGCGAAGTACGGGTGTAGACGACGGCGTGCACTGCGGCCACCGCACCGCTGAGATGAATCAGCAGCACCAGGGTACCCAGGTCTGACAGACTGAAATGCATCAACTCTCCGCTCGGGTGGAGGCGTGGCATGCCGACAGGCGCGCGGCAGGGGCGTAGATTGCGGGCGCGGCCGGGCAGCGACGGCGGCAACCGCGCCGTTGCTGCCCGCGACGCTCAGTCGGGCAGGTCGCCCGCGTGCAGCAGGAAGACCGCGTCGTCGCCGGCGCTGGTCGACAGCCAGACCGGATCGAGCCCGCCGAACGCGGCGTCCGCGAAGCGGCGCTCGTTGCCGATCTCGACCACCAGCACGCCGTCGTCGGTCAGCCAGTGGCGGGCCTCGTCGACGATGCGACGCACCACGTCCATGCCGTCCTCGCCGCCGGCCAGCGCGAGCGCGGGCTCGCGCCGGTATTCGTCGGGCAGGCGCGACATCGAGTCGGCGTTGACGTACGGCGGATTGGCGAAGATCAGGTTGTAGCGCCGGCCGGCGGGCAGCGGCGCGTAGAGATCGCCCTGGAACAGCGTGACGCGCTCGGCCAGCGCGTAGTCGTCGACATTGCGGCGCGCGACCTCGAGCGCGTCGGCGCTGAGGTCCACCGCGTCGATCGTCGCGGCGGGAAACGCGTCCGCGGCGAGCACCGACAGGCAGGCCGAGCCCGTGCACAGTTCGAGCACCGCGTCGACGTTGTGCGGCTGGCTGATCCACGGCGACAGGTGTTCGACCAGCAGTTCGGCGATCAGCGAGCGCGGCACGATCGTGCGCTCGTCGACGTAGAAGCGATAGCCGTGCAGCCAGGCCTCCTGCGTCAGGTAGGCGGCGGGGATGCGGTCGGTCGCGCGTTTCTCGATCACGTCGAGCACCTTGGCGATTTCCGTATCGGTGAGCGCCGCGTCGAGGAACGGGTCGAGCATGTCGAGCGGCAGGCTCAGCGTGTGCAGCAGCAGATACGCGGCTTCGTCGTACGCGTTGGCGTTGCCGTGGCCGAAGGCGAGCTTGGCCTGGCCGAAGCGGGTGACCGCGTAGCGCAGCAGGTCGCGCACGGTCGAGAAGGGGTGTTGCGTCGTCATCGGATGCGCCTGGAAAGCAAAACGGAAGAAACGACCCCGCGAAACGGGATCGGAAAGGCGGGATGGCTCATGCGACGAGCGCTTCCAGCGTGCGGCGGTAGACGTTTTTCAGCGGCTCGATCGCGTCCAGCGCCACGTGCTCGTCGATCTTGTGGATGCTGGCGTTGACCGGCCCGAATTCGACAACCTGCCCGCACAGCGTGGCGATGAAGCGGCCGTCTGAGGTGCCGCCGGTGGTGGACAGCGCCGCGCGCACGCCGGTCTCGGCGTGAATCGCGGCGCTGATCGCGTCCGACAGGCTGCCTTGCGGCGTGAGGAACGGCTGGCCGCCGAGGGTCCAGTCGAGCGTGTAGTCGTCGGGCCCCAGGCCGTGTTGCGCGAGGAGGTCGGCGACCCGGGCCTTGAGGCTTTCGACGGTGTTCTCTGTGGAGAAGCGGAAGTTGAAGTCGATCACCGCCTCGCCGGCGATCACGTTGCCCGCGCCGGTGCCCGCATGGTAGTTCGAGACCTGCCAGCTGGTCGGCGGAAAGTAGGCGTTGCCCGCGTCCCAGACGGTGCCGACCAGCGCGGCCAGCGCCGGCGCGACCATATGCACCGGATTGCGCGCCAGGTGCGGATAGGCGATATGCCCCTGCACGCCACGCACGCGCAAACGGGCGGACAGGCTGCCGCGCCGGCCGTTCTTGATCGTGTCGCCGAGCGTGTCGACCGAGGTCGGCTCGCCGACGATGCAGTAGTCGAGCCGTTCGCCGCGCGCGCGCAGCGCCTCGACCACCTTCGCCGTGCCGTTCACCGACGGGCCTTCCTCGTCGCTGGTGATCAGCAGCGCGATGCTGCCCGCGTGCTGCGGGTGCGCGGCGACGAATTCCTCGATCGCGACGACGAAGGCGGCGATCGAGGTCTTCATGTCGGCCGCGCCGCGGCCGAACAGCTTGCCGTCGCGGCGGGTCGGCGCGAACGGCGCCGAGGTCCATTCGGACAGCGGGCCGGTGGGCACG
The DNA here is from genome assembly GCA_050955065.1 of Janthinobacterium lividum. GTDB lineage: Bacteria > Pseudomonadota > Gammaproteobacteria > Burkholderiales > Burkholderiaceae > Robbsia. Next base: position 3,899 of record JBPBQT010000314.1, read on the forward strand.
ACGTCGGTGTGTCCGGCGAAGACCAGCAGCTTGCCGTCGCGGCCCCGCGTGCCGCGACGCACCGCCCAGAGATTGACGACGTCGCCGAACACCAGCGTTTCGCAGTCGAAACCGATCGCGTCGAGCCGCTCGCGCAGGCGCGCCTGGCAGTCGCCATCCTGCGGCGTGACGGAGGGCCGGCGGATCAGGTCTTCGGCCAGGGACAGGGTCGCGCTCATCGGGCAGTCATCGCTTCGTGGAGTGTTTCATGGAGTGCTTCATAGACGTCGGGCGCGAAGCCGACGGCCAGCACGCGGGCGGCGGGCGGCGCGCCCGTGACCGCTTCGCGCTCGGCGACCAGCACCGGGCGCTTGATCAGCGACGGCTGCGCGACCATCAGCGCGATCGCGCCGTCCTCGGTCGCGGCGCGCGCCCGGCTCGCATCGTCGAGCGCGCGCCAGGTCGTGCCGCGCCGGTTCAGCAGCGTGTCCAGCGGCACCTCGGCGAGCCAGGCGCGCACGGTGTCGGCATCGATGCCGGCCTTCCTGTAGTCGTGGAAGACATACGCCTGCCGCCGCGCGTCGAGCCAGTCGCGCGCCCTCTTCACGCTCGCGCAGTTCGGGATGCCGTAGACACGAAGGGCCATCAGTCGCCTCGCAGCAACTCGTTGAGCGAGGTCTTCGCGCGCGTCTTCGCATCCACCTTCTTGACGATGATCGCCGCGTACAGGCTGCAGTTGCCTTCCTTCGACGGCAGGTTGCCCGGCACGACGACCGATCCCGCCGGCACGCGGCCGTACATCACCTCGCCGGTCTCGCGATCGAAGATCTTCGTGCTCTGGCCGATGTAGACGCCCATCGAGATCACCGAATCGCGCTCGACGATCACGCCCTCGACGATTTCCGAACGCGCGCCGATGAAGCAGTTGTCCTCGATGATGACCGGGTTCGCTTGCAGCGGTTCGAGCACGCCGCCGATGCCGACGCCGCCCGACAGGTGCACGTTCTTGCCGATCTGCGCGCAGGAACCGACGGTCGCCCAGGTGTCGACCATCGTGCCTTCGTCGACATACGCGCCGATGTTCGTGTACGACGGCATCAGCACGACGTTGCGCGCGATGAACGCGCCGCGGCGGGCGACGGCCGGCGGCACGACGCGAAAGCCGCCGGCGGCGAAGTCCGCGGCGGTGTAGTCGGCGAACTTGCTCGGCACCTTGTCGTAGAACTGCGTGAAGCCGCCCGCGGTCATCGGCTGATTGTCTTCCAGGCGGAACGACAGCAGCACGGCCTTTTTCAACCATTGGTTGACGACCCAGCCGCCTTCGGCGTTCGCGTCCGGCGCGGCCACGCGCGCGCGGCCCTGGTCGAGCTGCGTGATCGCCTCGGCGACGGCGGCGCGGATCTCGGCCGGGGCGCTCGCGGGAGACAGTTCGGCGCGGATGTCCCACGCGTCGTCGATAATCTTCTGGAGGTCTTGTGTCATGTGCGTCTCTTGCGAAAATGGGTGAATCGGTCGTTAAGGAGAAAGGCCGCGTGGACGGACGGCGGACGCGGCGGGCGGCGTCGCGAAGGAGCGTTGCGCCGCGTGCCGTCCGATGACAGGTCCGGGCAGGGCGCAGGCCTTCGCGGGTCGCGCCTGCCCGCGGTCATCGCGTCATGCGCTGCCGGCAGAACCCGGCGATGCGTTCGGCGCCGGCCATGCATTCGTCGTATTCGGCGACCAGCGCCAGGCGCACATGGCCGCTGCCCGGGTTGACGCCGCCGGCCTCGCGCGCCAGGTAGGAACCGGGCAGCACCGTCACGTGCGTCTGCGCATATAACGCGCGGGCGAAGGCGACGTCGTCGAGACCCGTGCGACGCACGTCCGCCCACAGGTAGAAGCCGGCGTCGGGCAGGCGCACGTCCAGCACTTCGGCGAGCAGCGGCGTGACGCTCGCGAACTTGCGACGGTACTGCGCGCGGTTCTCCACGACGTGCTGCTCGTCGCCCCAGGCGGCCACGCTCACGTCCTGGACCGTCTGCGACAGCGCGCTGCCGTGATAGGTGCGGTACAGCAGGTAGGGGCGGATCAGGTCCGCGTCGCCCGCAACGAAGCCCGAGCGCAGGCCCGGCACGTTCGAGCGCTTGGACAGGCTGGTGAACGCGAGCAGGCGCGCGAAGCCGCGACCGAGCCGTTGCGCGGCCTCGAGCGAGCCGAGCGGCGGCGTGTCGTTGAAATAGATCTCGGAATAGCACTCGTCCGAGGCGATCACGAAACCGTACCGGTCGGACAGCGCGAAGAGATCGCGCCAGCCGTCGAGCGACAGCGTGGCGCCCGTCGGGTTGCCCGGCGAGCAGACGTAGACGAGCTGGGTGCGCGCCCAGACGTCGGCGGGCACGGACGCGTAGTCGCACGCATAGCCGTTCTCGGCGCGGCAGTTCGCGAACCACGGCGTCGCGCCGGCGAGCAGCGCCGCGCCTTCGTAGATCTGGTAGAACGGGTTCGGGCAGACCACCACCGCGTCGCCGCGCGTCGGATCGACGACCGCCTGCGCGATCGAGAACAACGCCTCGCGCGTGCCGGCGACCGGCAGGATCTGCGTCTTCGGATCGACCTCGATCGTGGGGTAGCGACGTTCGAGCCAGTCGGCCGCGGCGGTGCGCAGCGCGTCGCCCCCCGCGGTCGCGGGGTACACCGACAGGCCGCCCAGCGCCGTCCGGTACGCGTCGAGGATGAAGGCCGGCGTCGGATGTTTCGGCTCGCCGATGCCGAAGCTGATCGGGGAAAGATCGGCGGGCGGCGTGACGTCGGCGAACAGCTTGCGCAGCTTTTCGAACGGATAGGGCTGCAGGGTAGCGAGAAGCGGATTCACGAGGGGGTCTCGTCGGGGCGCGAATGGGGGACGATTATAACGCGCCCCGTACCATTCGGGGCCGGAGCGGGGCCGAAGCGGGGCCGAAGCGGGGCCGAAGCGGAAGGCGAAGCGGAGCGCGAAGCAGGAAGCGCGCGATGGTATCATCCGGGCAATTCGACAGGGCGCGTGGCCTGGGCGCCGCAGGTGCGCCGCGTGTGCGCCGCGTGTGCGCCCGGTTGGCACTTCAGGCGCGTGCGTGCCCCGTTTTTTCACATGGGCTGACCGTCCACCCTGCATTTCATTCGAGCGCCGTGCGTCTTACTTCGATCAAACTCGCTGGTTTCAAGTCCTTCGTCGATCCGACCCAATTCCAGGTGCCCGGCCAGCTGGTCGGCGTGGTCGGGCCGAACGGGTGCGGCAAATCGAACATCATCGACGCCGTGCGCTGGGTGCTGGGCGAGTCGCGCGCGTCGGAGTTGCGCGGCGAATCGATGCAGGACGTCATCTTCAACGGCTCGACGAACCGCAAGCCGGGCAGCCGCGCGAGCGTCGAGCTCGTGTTCGACAACACCGCGCATCGCGCCGGCGGCCAGTGGGGCCAGTACGGCGAGATCTCGGTGAAGCGCGTGCTCACGCGCGACGGCACGTCGAGCTACTACATCAACAACCTGCCGGCGCGCCGGCGCGACATCCAGGACATCTTCCTCGGCACGGGCCTGGGGCCGCGCGCGTACGCGATCATCGGGCAGGGCACCATCTCGCGCCTGATCGAGGCCAAGCCCGAGGATCTGCGCGTTTTCCTGGAGGAAGCCGCCGGCGTGTCCAAGTACAAGGAACGCCGGCGCGAGACCGAGAACCGGCTGCACGACACGCGCGAGAACCTGACCCGGGTCGAGGACATCGTGCGCGAGCTCGCCGCGAACCTGGACAAGCTCGAGGCGCAGGCGCTGGTCGCCGAGCGCTACCGCAGCCTGCAGCAGGAGGGCGACGAGAAGCAGCGCCTGCTCTGGCTGTTGCGGCAGACCGAGGCCGAAGGCGAACAGCAGCGGCACCGGCGCTCGATCGAGGCGGCGCAGAACGAGGTGGAGTCGCAGACCGCGCGGCTGCGCGAGGTCGAGGCGGATCTGGAAGCGCTGCGCGCGGCGCACTACGCGGCCAGCGACACGGTGCAGGGCGCGCAGGCGCTGCTGTACGAAGCCAACGCCGACGTCTCGAAGATCGAGGCGGAGATCCGTTTCATCGTCGACGCGCGCAACCGCACCACCGCGCAGATCGCCGCGCTCGACGCGCAACGCCAGCAATGGCAGACGCAGGCGCGCAACGCGCGCGCCGACATCGACGCCGCCGAGGACGCGCTGGCGCTCGCGCAGGGCCGCAGCGAGCAGGCGCAGGCGGATGCGGCGAACGCCGCCGAGACGTTGCCGGAACTGGAAACGCGCTGGCGCGCCGCGCAGGCGACGCTGACCGCGGCGCGCGCCGGCATCGCGCAGACCGAACAGGCGCTCAAGCTCGAGGCCGCGCAGCGGCGCAACGCCGAGCTGCAACT
>JBPBQT010000315.1:0-7813 GCA_050955065.1 Janthinobacterium lividum
CAGCCGGTATGCCCGCAGCCGGTATGCCTGTCGTCAAGGCGCCAAACATGCCTGTCGTCAAGGCGCCAAACGGCCAGGCCCGCGCGGACGGTGGGCGGCCGAACCCGTTCGCCGCGCTCGCCGGTCTGCGCGGCAAGCTGCCGCCGGACGACGACAAGAAATGATGACATCGGTTCGTGCCCGTGTTGCAACGGCGCGCACGGACACCAGGACACTCGTTGCATCGCAGCGAGTTGTGATAGAATTCGCACCCTATTTAGGAGCATTTCATGGCAGTTCAGCAAAACAAGAAGTCGCCTTCCAAGCGCGGTATGCACCGTTCGCATGACCACATCGACGGTCCGACGCTGGCGACCGAAGGCACCTCCGGCGAGACGCATCGCCGTCATCACATCAGCCCGAACGGTTTCTACCGTGGCAAAAAGGTCGTCAAGACCAAGAACGACTAAGCGGATCCGAGGTGCGCGGCCATGCATCGATGGCGTCGATCGGGGTGCGCCCCGCATCGCGTACCGATAACCCGCGTCCCGTACGGATGGATTCCGAAGCGTGTGCAGATCGTCGAATGCGCGCCGTTTCTCTGTCCCTCATCGGTGCCTGAACTCCCCAGCACGGCGCATGCATGACCGTAAAAATCACTATTGACTGCATGGGTGGCGACCACGGTCCCTCCGTGACGGTTCCTGCCGCCCTGAATTTCCTGCGCGACCATACCGACGTCGAACTCGTCCTGGTGGGCCTCGAGGCGCCCATACGCGCGCAGCTCGCGAAGCACAAGGCGGGCGACGAGCCGCGCCTGAGCGTCGTGCCGGCCTCCGAGATCGTGTCGATGGAGGATTCCGTCGAGGTCGCGCTGCGTCGCAAGAAAGACTCCTCGATGCGCGTGGCCCTCAACCTGGTCAAGGAAGGGCGGGCGCAGGCATGCGTGTCGGCCGGCAACACCGGCGCCCTGATGGCGGTGTCGCGCTATGTGCTGAAGACGCTGCCCGGTATCGAGCGTCCCGCGCTCGCGACCGTGATGCCCAACGTGAAGGGCTTCACGACGGTGCTGGATCTCGGCGCCAACGTCGACTGCGAACCGCAGCACCTGTTGCAGTTCGCCGAGATGGGGCACGCGCTGGTGGCGGCCGTCGAGGGCAAGGACCGCCCGACCATCGGCCTGCTGAACATCGGCGAGGAAGTGATCAAGGGCAACGAGGTGATCAAGCGCGCCGGCGAACTGCTGCGCGCCAGCACGCTCAACTTCTATGGCAACGTCGAGGGCAACGACATCTACAAGGGCACGACCGATGTCGTCGTCTGCGATGGTTTCGTCGGCAATGTCGCGTTGAAGACGTCCGAGGGGCTCGCGCAGATGCTGTCCCAGATGATCAAGGAAGAGTTCAGCCGATCCTTTTTCACGAAGGCGGCGGCGCTGGTCGCCTGGCCGGTGCTGTCGCGGCTGCGCAAGCGGGTCGATCATCGTCGTTACAGCGGCGCGGCCTTGCTGGGCCTGCGTGGGCTCGTCATCAAGAGTCATGGTTCGGCTGACGCCTACGCGTTCGGCTGGGCGATCAAACGCGGGTATGATGCGGTCAGGAACGGCGTCCAGGAGCGGCTGGCAGGCGCTTTGGAAGAGAACACCGATCCGCTCGGCACGGTTGCGGTCGAGCCAACGGTGGTCGTGCCGGCGGTGGTGGTGCCGGTAACCGTTCCGCCCGCGGCCATGGTCGGGCCCGCCGTCGCATCCGCGACGCTTTCTGCGAAGGCATGATGGCAAATTCCCCTTATTCCCGGATCATCGGCACCGGCAGTTACCTGCCGGCCAACCGCGTGACCAACCAGGCGCTCGCCGACCAGCTCGCGGCACGCGATATCGAGACCAGCGACGAATGGATCGCCGCGCGCACGGGTATCCGCGCCCGGCATTTCGCCGCGCCCGACGAGCGCACGAGCGATCTCGCGGTGCACGCCGCGCGCCGCGCGATCGACGCCGCGGGCATCGACCCGCAGGCGATCGACCTGATCATCGTGGCCACGTCGACGCCCGATTTCGTCTTTCCGAGCACGGCCTGCATCGTGCAGGACAAGCTCGGCATCACGAACGGCGGCGCGGCGCTGGATGTCCAGGCCGTGTGCTCGGGTTTCGTCTACGCGCTGGCGACCGCCGACAGTTTCATTCGCAGCGGCCTGCACCGCAACGCGCTGGTGATCGGCGCCGAAGCCTTCTCGCGCATTCTCGATTTCACCGATCGCACCACCTGCGTGCTGTTCGGCGACGGTGCCGGCGCCGTGGTGTTGACGGGGTCGGACACGCCCGGCATCCTGGCGAGCGCGCTGCATGCCGATGGCAGTCATGCCGGTATCCTCTGTGTGCCCGGCAACGTCAACGCCGGCGTGGTCGCCGGCAATGCCTTCCTGCAGATGGACGGTCAGGCCGTCTTCAAGCTGGCGGTGAACGTGCTGGGCAAGGTGGCCGTCGAGGTGCTCGAGAAAGCCGGCCTGGAAGCCGGGGACATCGACTGGCTGATCCCGCATCAGGCAAACATCCGTATCATGCAGAGCACCTGCCGCAAGCTGGGACTGCCGCCCGAGAAGATGGTCGTGACGGTCGACGAGCATGGCAACACCTCGGCCGCGTCGATACCCCTGGCGCTCGACGTCGCCGTGCGCGACGCTCGTGTGCAGCCCGGCCAGCTGGTCATGGTCGAGGGCGTGGGCGGCGGCTTCACCTGGGGGGCGTCGCTGCTGCGCATGTAACGGGAGCCGCCGGCCGGAATCCGCCGGCTGCTTGTCGCTGCCGGCCCGGAAAACCGCTCCCGCCTTCGCGCGGTCGAGACGGAACGGGCCCGATGCGGCGGTATTTCACCTTCAACTCTTTGCGCGCTAGCTTATGAATTTCGCCTTCGTTTTTCCGGGTCAGGGTTCGCAGTCGGTCGGCATGCTCGACGCGTTCGCCGGCCATCCGGTGGTCCGCGAGACGGTGCAGGAAGCCTCCGATGCGCTGGGCCAGGATCTCGCGGCGCTGATCGCCGGCGGTCCGGCCGAGGATCTGAACCTGACGACCAATACGCAGCCGGTGATGCTCACGGCGGCCTACGCGCTCTATCGGGTCTGGCAGGCGGCGGGCGGACCGGCGCCGGGCATCGTCGCCGGTCACAGCCTGGGCGAATACACCGCGCTGGTCGCGGCCGGGGCGCTTTCCTTTGCCGATGCGGTGCCGCTCGTGCGCTTTCGCGCCGAGGCGATGCAGTCGGCGGTGCCGATCGGCATCGGCGGCATGGCGGCCATTCTCGGTCTCGACGACGACGCGGTGCGCGCCGTGTGCACCGAGGCGAGCAGCGCGGGTGTCGTCGAAGCGGTGAATTTCAACGCGCCGGCGCAGGTGGTGATCGCCGGCGACAAGGCGGCGGTCGAGAAGGCGTGCGAACTGGCGAAAGCGAGGGGCGCGAAGCGCGCGTTGCCGCTGCCCGTATCGGCGCCGTTCCATTCCTCGTTGCTCAAGCCCGCATCGGACCGTCTCGCCGAACGTCTGGCCGATGTCGAAATCCGCACGCCATCGATCCCGGTCGTGAATAATATCGATGTGGCCGTGACGAGCGACCCCGCGGCGATCCGCGACGCGCTGGTGCGCCAGGCGGCGGGACCGGTACGCTGGGTCGAATGCGTCCAGGCGCTCGGGCAGCGCGGCGCCGAGAAGGTGATCGAGTGCGGCCCGGGCAAGGTGCTGGCGGGTCTGGTCAAGCGCATCGACGGCTCGCGGGCCGGCGGCGCGATCACCGATCCCGCCTCGCTCGAAGAAGCGCTCGCGCTGGTGCGCGGCGGCGCGTAGGCGGGCTTCCGGCACGCGGGCGTCCGGCATGACCGCGCCCGGACCGGCTCCCGACGCGGGCGGGCCCGTCGCTTTCAATGCTTCACTCATTCGGTATTCGACGCACATGATTTTCGACAAGCAGGTTGCACTGGTCACGGGCGCGTCGCGCGGCATCGGGCGCGCGGTCGCTCTCGGGCTTGCGCGCGCCGGCGTCGAGGTGATCGGCACGGCCACCTCGCAGAAGGGCGCGGACGGTTTCGCCGCCGCCCTCGCCGAGGAAGGCCTGAAGGGCCGCGGCGCCGTGCTCGACGTCAACGACGCGCCGGCCGCGGACGCGCTGATCGACGAGATCGTCAAGGCGTCCGGACGGATCGACATCCTGGTGAACAATGCGGGCATCACCCGCGACCAGCTCGCGTTGCGTCTGAAGGACGACGACTGGGACGCCGTCATCGACACCAATCTGAAGTCCGTGTTCCGGCTCTCGCGCGCGGTGATCCGGCCGATGATGAAGGCGCGCAGCGGGCGCATCATCAGCATCACGTCGATCGTCGGCTCGACCGGCAACCCGGGGCAGGCGAACTACGCGGCCGCGAAGGCAGGGGTCGCGGGCCTGACGCGCGCGCTGGCGCGCGAGGTCGGCAGCCGCGGCATCACCGTCAATTGCGTGGCGCCCGGCTTCATCGACACGGACATGACCCGCGAACTCGGCGAGGCGCAGCAGGCCGCGCTGAAGACGCAGATCCCGTTGGGACGCCTGGGGAGCGGGGAGGACATCGCGCATGCGGTGGCCTTTCTGGCATCGCCCCAGGCGGCTTATATCACCGGCACGACGCTGCATGTGAACGGTGGGATGTACATGGGCTAGTCTGTTGACTGGCGCAATTTTCGCCGAAACCGCAGGGTGTGCATTTTTGCCTGTTCAAACCTGCTAAAATGCGCGCACTTGCAATTTGAACTTATTTTTCCTCGTGGAGGCCCGAATGGACAATATCGAACAGCGCGTCAAGAAGATTGTTGCGGAACAGCTTGGCGTCGCAGATGCGGAAATCAAGAACGAAGCCTCTTTCGTCAACGATCTCGGCGCGGATTCGCTGGACACGGTCGAGCTGGTAATGGCGCTCGAGGACGAATTCGGAATGGAAATTCCGGATGAGGAAGCCGAGAAGATCACGACCGTCCAACAGGCCATCGATTACGCTCGCGCGAACGTCAAGGCGTAAGGCCGGCACGCTCAACGCGGTCTTGAACCGGTTTGACAGGGCCACAGTTTTTTCGGGGCTTGCCCTGAAAAAACTGTGGCTTTTGTTTTTACTGATACGAATCAAGAGGTCAATGTGAGTCGCCGTGTCGTTGTAACGGGCCTGGGGCACATTTCCCCGGTCGGCAATACGGTTGCCGAGGGCTGGGCCAACCTGGTCGCCGGCAAGACCGGCATCGCCAATATCACGAAATTCGATGCGTCGAACTTCAGCACGCGCTTCGCAGGCGAGGTGAAGGGCTTCAATATCGAAGACTATATGCCCGCGAAAGACGCCCGGCATATGGACACCTTCATCCATTACGGCGTGGCCGCCGGCATCCAGGCGATGCAGGACAGCGGTCTGGTCGTCGCGCAGTGCGATGCCGAGCGCATCGGCGTCATCATCGGTTCCGGCATCGGCGGCCTGCCGATGATCGAGAACACGCAGACCGAATACACGAATCGCGGACCGCGGCGCATCTCGCCGTTCTTCGTGCCGGCGTCGATCATCAACATGGTGGCCGGTCACCTGTCGATCATGTACGGTCTGAAGGGACCGAACCTGGCGATCGTGACCGCCTGCACCACCGGCACGCACTCGATCGGCGACGCGATGCGCGCGATCGCCTATGGCGAAGTCGACGCGATGCTCGCCGGCGGCGCGGAATCGACGATCTCGCCGCTGGGCATCGGCGGCTTCGCCGCGGCGCGCGCGCTGTCGCAGCGCAACGACGATCCGGCGACGGCCAGCCGTCCGTGGGACGTCGACCGCGACGGCTTCGTGCTGGGCGAAGGCGCCGGCGTGATGCTGCTCGAGGAGTACGAGCACGCGAAGGCGCGCGGCGCGAACATCTATTGCGAAATCGTCGGGTATGGCCGCAGCAGCGATGCGTACCATATGACGGCGCCGCTCGAAGACGGCGACGGCGCGCGGCGTTCGATGGTCAATGCACTGCGCGACGCGAAGATCAATCCGGACCAGATCGACTATGTGAACGCGCACGGCACGTCCACGGGTCTGGGCGACATCGCCGAGACGGTCGCGATCAAGCGCACCTTCGGCGATCACGCGAAGCAGACGGTGGTCAATTCGACGAAGTCGATGACCGGCCATCTGCTGGGCGCCGCCGGTGGCGTCGAGGCGATCTACGCCGCGCTCGCGATCAAGCACCAGGTCTCGCCGCCAACGATCAATCTCTTCAACCAGGACCCGGCCTGCGATCTGGACTACTGCGCGAACACCGCGCGGGACATGAAGATCGACTACGCGCTGTCCAATTCGTTCGGCTTCGGCGGGACGAACGGCACGCTGGTTTTCAAGCGCCTCGCCGACTGAGCGGACGTCGGCCGCGCCGGCGCACGCGACCCGGCCAGCCCGGGAAGGGGGCCGGCAGGGGAGCCAGGCAGGCGCGTCCGGGCAGATGTCGCCGGCCCAGCACCGCCGCGCCGTGGGTTTGTCGTCACCCTGACACCAGGTGGAGGACGCATGGACTACCCGCTGAACGCGTCGGCCACGCGACGCATGCTGTCTCTGGTCTTCACCGCCGTCGGAGCGCTTGCCTGGGCCTGCCTGGCGGCCGGGCGTGCCGATGACGGATGGCGTCTTCCCGCGGCGCTCGGCGCGGCGCTGATCTTCGTCGCCCTGTGCGCGCTCGCGTGGCGCGCGGCCGCCCGTCGGCAGCCCTGCGCGATTCGCCTGATGGGCGCGCAACGTGCCATTCTCCAGTATCCCGCGGCCCCGTCGCGGCGCGGCAGGCGCGGCAGGCCACGGGCCGTCGAAGTCACCATCGAACGGGTCGTGCACTGGCCCGGGCGCCTGGCGAGCCTGCGGCTCGCTCCCGTTGCCACTCCCGCGGGCCCGGGCGCCCGCCCGCCCGACGCGTTGCCTGCCCGCGATGTGCTGATCTTCGCCGACGCGCTGCCCGAGACCCGTTTTCACGCGCTGGGCATCCAGCTGCGCTGCATCGTGCGTGGCGTGACGCTCGTCGAGTATCGTTAACGTTTGCCGGCGACCGAAACGCTACAATGTCCGCTCCACAAAGAAACAGGCTTGGAACAACGGACGCCTCAGGTGAGTGAAAAAGACATCGACCAGGTGCTGGTCGAACGCGTGCAACAGGGCGACAAGGCGGCATTCGAACTGCTGGTCGCCAAATATCAGCGCAAGATCGTCCGGCTGATTTCGCGGCTCGTGCGGGACCCGGCCGAGGTGGAGGACGTGGCGCAGGAGGCTTTCATCAAAGCCTACCGCGCCATTCCCCAGTTTCGCGGTGAATCCGCCTTTTACACCTGGCTTTACCGGATCGCCGTCAACAGCGCGAAGAACTATCTGGCGAGTCAGGGGCGACGCGCGCCCACGTCAACCGAAGCCGATGCAGAAGAAGCTGAAACTTTTGGCGACGGCGACTTACTAAGGGACATCAACACCCCGGAATCGGTGCTGATGAGCAAGCAGATCGCGCAGACGGTGAACGCGGCGATGGCCGGTTTGCCGGAAGAGCTGCGCACGGCGATCTCGTTGCGTGAAATCGAAGGGCTGAGCTACGAGGAGATCGCGGAAATGATGAACTGTCCGATCGGTACGGTCCGTTCCCGCATCTTCCGGGCGCGCGAGGCGATCGCGATGAAGTTGCGGCCCCTGCTCGATACGCAGGGCGGCCGCCGCTGGTGAAGCGCGATGAAAGAGTGTCCATGAGACGGCAAGACCGTTCTAGAAGGGGAGCAGGATGATGCAAGGTTCGATGCGGCGCGAGCAGGGGCATACCCGTGCGGCGGAG